>CBFDBC010000130.1:0-10821 GCA_965602945.1 uncultured bacterium
GTCAAATATCTGGAGGACCGGACCATCGGCCCCTCCCTGGGTGCTGACTCTATCCGCCGGGGACTCACCTCCATCCTCATGGCCCTGGTCCTGGTCATGGCCTTCATGGTGTTCTACTACCGCCTGGCCGGGATTAATGCGGTGGTCGCCCTGGTCCTCAACATCACGATCCTGATGGGGGCCCTGGCATATTTCGGAGCCAGCCTGACGCTCCCGGGTATCGCGGGCATCATCCTGACCGTGGGTATGGCGGTGGACGCCAACGTGCTGGTCTTCGAGCGTATCCGGGAGGAGCTTGCCCAGGGGAAGAGTGTGCTGAGCTCGATCTCATCCGGATTCTCGCGCGCATTCCGGACCATCCTGGACGCCAATGTCACCACCATCATCGCGGCCATATTCCTCTTCCAGTTCGGAACAGGGCCCATCCGGGGGTTTGCCGTGACACTGATCATCGGCATCTCGGCCAGCATGTTCACGGCCATCTTCGTGTCGAGGCTGATCTTCGACCTGGCATTTTCCAAACGAAAAAAAGTCGAAAAGTTGAGCATCTAAAATGCAGTTCCTAAAAAAGACCAACATCCCGTTCCTCAAATACAAGTACATCGCCCTGGCGGTTTCAGGAGCCGTCATCGTCATCGGCCTCCTGAACTTCACCATGGGCAAGGGTATCTCCCAGGGGATCGACTTCCAGGGCGGGGCACTGATCCGTGTGATCTTCAGTAACCAGGTCCCGATCGCTGAAGTTCGCTCCACACTGAACGATGCCGGCGTCGACAAGAGCCGGATCCAGATAGTGGGCACCTCCGGCAGGGAGTTTCTCATACGCGCCATGCCCGAGACCGAAGATGTAGAAGGCGAGATCGAGGCGCATGAGATCCTTGCCCAGACAGTCGTCAACGCGCTGCGGGGAGAGGACGAGCAGCGTGTCCTCGACGACGGAGCCACCGATCTGAACGCCATCGACAAGACCAGCCTGGCCACCCTTCTGCAGGCACAGTTCCCCGACCAGGCCGCGGATATCGCCAACAAGGTCGTGGACCTGCGCAATTCCCAGGAATTCATGGGCATCATCCAGGATCCCACCCAGCTGGAACAGATCGAGGGGATAACGCCCGAGATCCTGACATTCCTTAGAGAAAACACCTACTTGAGCCGCCTGGCAGTCCTCGGCCGGGAGTCGGTGGGGCCGCAGGTCGGACACGACCTCCGGACGAAGGCCACCCAAGCCACCATCTGGGCTCTGCTGGGCATGCTGATCTACATCGGTATCCGCTTCCAGTACGCCTACGGAGTGGCGGCCATCGTGACCCTGGCCCACGACGTGCTGGTGACCATGACCATATTTTCATTCACCAACCGCGAGCTCAACCTCCCCGTGATCGCGGCCATCATGACTCTGGTGGGATATTCGCTCAACGACACCATCGTCATCTTCGACCGCGTCCGGGACAACCTCAAGACCATGCGCAAGCACAAGTTCGAAGACCTGGTGAACGTCAGCATCAACCAGACGCTGAGCCGCACCATCATCACATCCGGGACTACCTTCCTGACCGTGACCGCGCTCTTTCTTTTCGGGGGTGAGGTGATCAACGATTTCGCCTTCACCATGATGATCGGAGTGATCATCGGAACCTACTCCTCCATCTACCAATCCTGCTCGGTCCTGTATTTCTGGAAGAAGATCTTCAAGCCCAAAAAAGGCATGGGCAGAAATTGATATTATGCTTGTAAAAAGGGTCCCAATGCTTTATACTGACACTTGATTTAATCCATTCAGAGGTAAGCAAATGGCTGAACAAGCAAAGCCTGAAAAAAAGCAACAACCCCCCAAGATTTTCCAGGATGCTTTCATTCGCCCCCAAGGAGGTATTGCACGAAAGGCCATCGCCTTTCCTATCGCTTTTCTGCTTCATGCCAGCCTTGTTCTCGCAGCCCTGGTGATCCCCCTGATGAACACGACCAACCTTCCCCAAGTTGAGATTTACAGCGCTTTCCTCGCCCCACCGCCCCCTCCCCCGCCCCCGCCGCCACCTCCAGCTAAAAAACGCACCCGCCCCAAACGCACCACGCGCATCAAGCCGGTGCAGGCAAAGACCACCATCCAACCCGGACAGCTAGTCGCACCCGTAGAGATCCCCGATGAGATCGCAGAAGAAGAACTGACCGATCTCGGGATCGAAGGCGGAGTGGAAGGCGGCGTCGAGGGTGGCGTGATCGGTGGCGTGCTCGGCGGTGTCGTCGGTGGAGTTCTCGGCGGTGTCGTAGGAGAAGTGGAGGCCCCGGTGCGGGCCGTAGGAGAGATCAGGGCTCCCAGGCTGGTACGACGAGTCGAACCGCTCTATCCTGAGATCGCCCGTCAAGCCCGTGTGGAGGGTGTGGTCATCGTCGAAGCCACGACCGACATGTACGGCCGTGTGCAGCGGGTCAATGTTCTCCGCTCCATTCCTCTGCTCGACCAGGCGGCCATCGATGCGGTCCGCCAGTGGGTCTACGAACCCATGGTCATCAACGGACGCCCCCGCGGCGTTATCTTTACCGTTACCGTCAGGTTTAAACTCAAATAATCTAAGATTATAATAATAGAGAAGCTTTTCATGGCTTTCGATATTTAAAAGGAGGTACACAAAATGCAATTTGGTCTGATTGAAATGTGGCACGCCATGGGATATGTCGCGAAATTCGTCGCCATTCTCCTGATCTCCCTGTCAGTCATCACACTCTATCTCTTCGTGGAAAGACAGATCGTCTTTGCCCGGGCTAAGTCAAAGTCCAAACAGCTCGCGCCCAAGCTCGCTGAGTTGATGAAAGCCGGCAAGATCCAGGAAGCCCTGACTCTTGCTTCCAAGAAGGAATACAAGGGCAGCCATCTGGCCCGGGTAACCGCAGCCGGAATCAAGGAGTTCATTGAAGGCGGCGAAGCCGGTTTGCCCTTCGACGGGCAGATCGAGACCGCCTCGAGAGGATGTGACAGAGCATCCAATATCTACATGCAGGAACTCAAGAGAGGCCTTCCGGTAATGGCTACGGTCGCCACCTCTTCTCCCTTCATCGGCCTGTTCGGAACCATCGCCGGTATCATCAACGCGTTCCGCGGTATGGCTCTGACCGGATCCGGCGGTATCGGTGCCGTGGCCGGCGGTATTTCCGAGGCCCTGATCACCACCGCTTTCGGAATTGGCGTGGCCATCATCGCACTGTGGTGCTACAACGGCTTGAACTCCAAGACCGAAGTCATCGACGCGGAAATGCAGAATGCCAGCTCTGAAGTCATCGACTTCTTCATGAGAAAGGCAGAGGGACAACGCTAAATCGTATTGAATAAGAGGTAAGAAATGGGTTTTTCAGTAGGCAACAAAGACACCTCACATAACGCCGAACCGAACGTCGTACCCCTTTGCGACGTTCTCCTCGTCCTTCTGATCATCTTCATGGTGGTGACGCCGCTGGTCCAACAGGGTGTCGATGTTCAGCTGCCCACGGCGATGAACACGATCGACATGCCGGAAAATCCCGATATCGTCCTCTTCATCAAAGCAGACGGCACCATGTTCGTCAATGAGGAGCCGGCGACGGAAGACACCCTTCAGATGCTGTTGGAGGATGCCATGATGACCGCCAGTGACAAGAAGCTCTACCTGAAAGCGGACCAGGATCTTGAGTACGGCACCATCGTTGACATCGTCGACATCCTCAAGGAAGCCGGCGTCGAACTCATCGGGATCATCGCAGATAAGAAGACAGAGGAAATCAGGTAAACCGACACAAACCTGAAGGCGAGGTCAGATAACTTTCTATCTGTTCCTCGCCTTCAGGTTCTTTTTTTAAGGCCTTCCGCCAGATCTCCCCGCTCTCCATACACAGATACAGAGGGACATCTCCGCCCAGCATCGCGGTGAAACGCTCTGCCAGGAACCGGAACATCTCCAACCTGTGCGGCTTGAAATAGCGGTACTTTCCGTCCAGGCCCCTGATGAATTCCTCATAGAGCACACGGCTGCCCGGATGCCGTGTGTTGATGATCCCCTTGAGGGCCGGGGGGAAACGCAGGGCCCCCAGGCTGATCCAGGCGATCCGCTCGGAAGGGACATGGGTTGAAAGCGCTTCGATAACTCCGTCATAACCTGCCCTCCATTCCGGGTGACGGACGAGCGGGTCGAAATGGAACGCCACACGATACCCCTTTTCCACCAACCTGCGGGCGGCCTCTAACCGCTCCGAGACAGGCGGGGCTCCCTTTTCATCCGACAGCGCCACCGCCGGAGCGTTCAGGGACCAGGCGACCACTATATTGGGAGCGGGATCGATGTCCAGCAGGTTGTGGATATGGGTGGTCTTGGTCTTGAACTCGAACAGGACGTCGGGGTGGGTTCGGAAATACGACACGAGTTCTCGGGATCGCCCTGTGAGGGAATCGAGGACGAGGGAATCCCCCAACTCCCCTGTCCCGATGCGCGTGGGAAGACCTCCCCGGCGGCGATCGAGAAAGTTATCCAGCTGATGCCATAGATCGTTTGTGTTGACAAACACGGTGAGGAGCGGGTTGGAAAGGTACAGCTGGAGGATGCAGTAGGAGCAGTCCATCGGACAGTTCAGGTCCAGGTTGATGATGAAATAATTGCAGCCCAGGTAGCGGGGTGTGCAGGGGCAGGACTTTATGAATTCGCCCTTCTGCCGTGTCAGCCACAGCATGCGTTTCCCGTCCTTGAGAGGATCCGGCCTGCTCCCTCTGAACTCTTCCAGGAAGGCCTCAGGGTCCACGACCTCTTCCTCCAATGTGCCGGAGAGGCGGTCCCTGATCTTCCGGGTCAGCGGATAATCCAGGCATGAAGCATCGATGTACAGCCTCTCGATCGCCAGCACGGGATCATTCATCGTCCGGTCCCCGGAACAGTGCCTGGAACTCGCGCTTGTCCGCCAGGCCTTTGAGGCGGGACAGCCTGTTCAGGAACTCCTCCCGGGATCTGAAGCTGAAATGCAGCGACAGGTCTTCCCCTTCAAAAAAGGGGCTGGGATCGATCACGACACCCTTCTCGATCCCCAGTTTTTCCAGGGCGGCGCTGAAGGCTTTTGACCAGGTCGTGAGGGCGGGATTCCGGCGCTGCTTCAGATGCTCCACGAGCTCTTCAGCCCGCTGCCTGGGCGACAGCCTGTCATCTCTCTCGAGGTCCCGGATCCACGGATGTGCCAAGACATCCTCCGGAGTGATGCCGTCACGGGCCGCGATCTCCGTGAGGTTGCTCAAGAGTTCCTTCTGTTTGTTCTGCCCGAGGGTCCAGAACCATGGCAGGAGCCGGGCACGCGCGGCAGCAGGTAACGGCAGCAGCGCCTGGAGCACGGCCGCAGGTGGGTTCCTGTCGTGCACGATCCGTTTTTCTTCAGGGCCGAATCCGGCCACGTAGAGAAACAGGTCGAGGTATTCCCGGGTGGGCGGGATCCCAAGCAGCGGAAGATACCGCCGGACGAGTTCATCGGCCTGTTCCCCGAAGCCCTGCAGCCTGGAAAGGACCTCGGCCTTCTCGACCACCGAGAATGCCCTGACCAGGGCGTTTTCATACACCGCAACCTTGAAAAGCTCTAGGTCGTTCCTCTCATCCGCGATAAACACGGGTATGGGTGACAGGGATACGGAGCGGCAGGCCAGGACACGTTTCCAGCCGCTGACCAGGACTCTCCGGCCCTGCCTCAACGCCAGCACAGGCGGATTGAGCAGCCCGAGGTCTTGGATCGAGGCGGCCAGCTCATCGGAAGCCAGGATGAACGAGATCCGGAACCGTTCGTCCGTCAGGTCGATGTCTAGGGGATCGATCTTTGTAAACTTCATTACGATCGTGAATCATCCAGTTTCGAATGATCGAGTTTGGGGAGTGTGACAAGGTTCAGGGCCTTGGGCCGCATCAGGCCCTCTCTCTAATGAAAGGCATGAAATATTCCGCCAGGACCTCAGGCATCCTGGGGTGATTGAATCCACGGTTGTGGCCCAGGTCCCTTAACTCATCGCTCACGATGAGCAGGGCCGCGGCGCGGACGACCCGGAATTCTGCGAGCGCAAAGACGGCGGAGGTTTCCATGTCCACTCCGTCCATCCCGCTGTCCAGCCAGCTGTCGCGCCAGGAGGGAGTCTCACGGTAAGGGGCATCGGTGGAGACCACGGACCCGGGAAGCAGAGGCAGGCCCTGCGTGCGGAGCGTCTGCTCCAGGGATTCCGTGAGTTGGGCTGAAGGAACAAACTCCTTGCGCTCCGGGAAATAGTGCGAGGAGGTGCCTTCGTCGGAGAGCGCCTCCGTTACGACCAGTGCATCCAGGAGGCGTGCCCGGTGGCAGAGAGAGCCGCAGAAGCCCAGTTGGATGACCTCTTCGGCACCTCCAGCGATCAGGCTTTCCAGGGCCATCACCGCCGCCGGCGCGCCGATACACCCGTAAAGGACGACGGCTTCGCTCAGGCCGTAGAGGTGCCCCATGGGCAGCTTGAGGTCTTTTTGTGCGACGTCCTGCACGGCCTTTTCGATAGGACGAGTGTGTGTGTCGGCCGGGATGTACAGGACCGTCTTGTGCCTGAATCCCTTGAAGGCGGGGGGGGTTACGATCGAATCCTCAGGCTTACCCATGACAGAGCTCTACAGAGGTGTTTTCTCATCCTCGGAAAGTGTCTCGTTGAGGCTGCCCGTACGGTATCCGGCCAGATCGAGCGTCACGTATGTGTATCCCAATTCCTTGAACCTTCCCACGATGGATTCTCTTATCTTCGTATCCATCAAGCCGGGTATGTCTTCAGGGGGGACTTCGATCCGGGCGATGCTCTCATGATGCCTGACCCTCAGCTGGGAAAAACCCAGGGAGCGCAGGAAATCCTCGGCCTGCGCGATCTGAAGCAAGGCCTGGGAATGGATCCGGGTGTGATAGGGGAACCTGGAAGACAGGCAGGCCATGGCCGGCTTATCCCAGGTGGGCAGCTCCAGGTGGCGGGATATTTCCCGGATCTCGTCCTTGACAAAGCCGGTCTCCTTCAGGGGGGAACGGACGTTCAGCTCCTCCGCCGCCTTGGATCCCGGCCGGTAATCTCCGGTATCCTCGAGATTTGCCCCGTCGAGGACATAAGGTATGGCTTCCTCGTCCGCGATGGCACGCAGCCGTGAGAAAAGCTCCATCTTGCAGTGGTAACAGCGGTCCGGCGGGTTGTTGACAAAATCCGGGTTTTCCATCTCGCAGCTCTGGATGACACGGTAGGGAACTTTCATGGATTCCGCCAGCAGGACCGCCTCCCGGGCTTCTTTTTCTGGGTAGGTCTCGGAGGTGGCGATGACCGCCAGGACATCGCCGCCCAGCACATCATGCGCCACCTTCAGCAGAAATGTGCTGTCCACACCTCCGGAAAAGGCTACCAATACCTGGCCCATTTCCTCAATGAGAGCCTTGAGCCGCTCATATTTTGCATTCAGGTCCGCAGCTAATGAATCTACACTCATCCTGAGATCGCTCCCTTCGATGGATATGCCGCTGTTCTTTGCATTATTCAGACTAAATTATATCGGAATACTCAGTTTATGGCCAGCTCTAAGCACCGGTCGGTATCGGCTGATTCATTCTCCCGCCAGGCGGAAGGCTTCTTCGACCAGGACATCCACGATCTCGTCCTCTTCGAGCTTGCGCCAGACCTCACCCTGCTTGAAGATCACACCCGTGCCCCGGCCGCAGGCCAGGCCGATGTCCGCCTCCCGGGCCTCCCCAGGGCCGTTGACCATGCAGCCCATGACCGCCACTTTGAGCGGTGCGGCCAGCGGCGCCAGTCTCCGCTCCACCTCCTCGGCAATGCGGGAGAGGTCGACTTCACAGCGGCCGCACACCGGGCAGGAAATGATGTCCGGGCCCCTCCGGCGGATACCCAGGTTGGACAGGATGCGGTATGCCACACGCACTTCGTTCTCCGGCGGGGCGGTGAGGGAGACCCGGATGGTATCCGCCAGTCCTTCGTTCAGCAGCAGGGTCAGGCCGGCCGCCGATTTTACGCTCCCGGAGAGGAGGCTGCCCGCTTCCGTGATGCCTGCATGGAAGGGATAATCGACCTGCTCCGCCAGAAGGCGGTAAGCCTGCAGGGTGCGTGGGATGTCCGATGCCTTGAGCGAAACCTTGACGGCCAGGAAGCCCAGGTCCTCCAGGATCCGGATATGGCGCAGGGCACTCTCTGCCATGGCTTCCGCCGTGGCTCCGCCGTGCTGCTGCAAAAGGTCCTTTTCGAGCGATCCGGAGTTCACTCCGATACGGATGGGAACCTGACGCTCCGCGGCAGCCTTGACCACCTGTTGGACCCGGTCCCGGGAACCGATGTTGCCCGGGTTGATCCGGAGCCCGTCCACTCCGGCTGCCAGGGCCTCGAGAGCCAGACGGAAGTCGAAATGGATGTCTGCGATCAGGGGGATCCGGACCTGCCGTTTTATGTCCGCGATCGCAGCTGCCGCCTCCCGGTCCGGGACCGCGGCCCGTACGATCTCGCAGCCGCACTCCTCAAGCTTCCGGATCTGGGCGGCCGTGGCATCGACGTCGCGGGTATCGGTGTCGGTCATGGACTGGACAACGACAGGTGCCCCACCCCCGATCTTGACACCGCCCACCTCGATCTGCCGCGTCTCCCGCCTAGGGAATGTCAGAGCGTCCTTTTCCGTGCTCATCCTCTTATCCGACTGTAACTTTACTCTGTAATCCCCCGAGGGTCAACTCTTGCATGTGGAAATGGATGCCTCCCCGTTTAGCTGAAATCGGGATTCTGTAGCTTAGGTGTTAGGGAAGCAAGGCCTGCTCCCTAGCACCTTACCTAAAATGGGAAGATAGAGGCCCACCCATTGGGCAGCCGCTTCACCACGTCGTTGAGGATGATGAACACCACCAGGAAAATGAAGATGACGAATCCGATCTGCATGATGACCTGCTTGACCTTCGCCGGAAAGTCTTTGCGGGCCGCTCCTTCCAGCCCCAGCACCAGGATCTGTCCCCCGTCGAACACGGGGACCGGGAAGAGGTTTATGATGCCCAGCTGGAGGCTGATGAAGGCGATCCAGTTCAGCATGGCCAGGAATCCCATACGGAAAGCCGCGTATGAAAAGTTGGCGATCTCGATGGGTCCGCCCAGCTGCCGTGTGGACGCCTCTCCGGTGACGAGGTTCTTGAGAAAATCGATTACAGCAAAAAGCAGCCGCCGGTTCTCGTTGTAGCTCTGGGCAAAGGAGGTGAAGAATCCGTATTGTTTCTTCACGGTCCTGAAGGTGTGGTAGATTCCGATCTTGCCGACATCTCCCTCACGGCGGGGGGTCACCATCATCCGCAGGATTTCCGCTCCCCGCTCCACCTGAAACTCCAATTCCTGGTCGGGGCTCTTCTCGAGGAGTTCGATGAACTGGTAGGTGTAGATCGGTTCTCCGTTGATGGCGGTCACGACATCACCCGGCTGGAGGCCCGCCTTTTCCGCCGGCGAATTTGCCAGCACCATGTTCACCTGGACCTGGACCTTGCCAAAAAAGCCGGCATATCCCATCTGAAAACGGGTGATGCTCTCGGTTTGCAGGTCCACATTCAGGACTTCGTCTCCCCGCCGTATCTCCACCTGGATGGTCTTTTCCGGCCGTATGCCCACCGCAATCTCCACATCATGCCAGGTGGGTGTGAGATCGCGGTTGATGCTCAAGATCGTATCGTCGATCCTGAGGTTGGCCTTTTCCGCCGGAGAATCAGGTTCGATCCAGCCGATAACCGGGGAATCATACAGGTAAGCGGCCACATCCACGCCAGCCATGTTGATGACTGCCACGAGCACAAATGCCAGGACCAGGTTCATGACAGGGCCGCACAGGATCACCAGGAAACGCTGCCAGCGCTTGGCCGCCAGGAAATCCCCGGCCTTGACCTCTCCCCCTGTCTTGAGGCCCTCGAGCGCCGCCTCCTCCCCGGCAAAGCGCACATATCCCCCCATGGGGATCAGGCTGATGCGGTAATCGGTGCCTCTATTCTTGAACCCGAAGAGCCTCTTCCCGTAACCGAACGAGAAGACCTCAACATTGATCCCCACCAACTTGGCCATGAAGAAATGGCCGAACTCGTGCACAAATACCAGAACCCCGAATACGATGATGAACGCGAAAATCGTTCCTAGAATCGATGTCATTTCACTTCCTCTGCTGCAGCTGCTGCCGGGTACGTTCCCGTGTCTCCCGATCGACTGCAAAAATGTCGTCCAGTGTCCGGACGTCGGTATACTCATGAGAGGCCAAAACAGCGTCCACGACCTCATGGATCTGGGCAAAATTGATCTGTTTCTCGAGATAGGCCTCCACGGCCAGCTCGTTGGCGGCATTCAGCGCCACGGAAAAGGACTGCTCCCGCTCCAGGGCCTGGTAGGCCAGCCGGACCAGCGGGAACTGGTCCAGGTCCACATCATAGAACTCCAGGTCCCGAATACGGCTCAACTCCAGGGCCGGCAGGCCGGATTCGTTCCTTTCCGGATAGGTCAGGGCATACTGGATGGGAATCCGCATATCGGTCCGGCTCAACTGGGCCAGCATGGAGCCGTCGCGCATCTCTACCAGGGAGTGCACGATGCTCTGGGGGTGGATAAGGATCCCCAGTTTGTCCCGCGAAAGGTTGAACAGCCAGCGGGCCTCGATCAGCTCGAGCCCCTTGTTCATCATGGTGGCGGAGTCTATGGTCACCTTCCTGCCCATCTTCCAGCGGGGATGCTTCAGAGCCTCCTCGGGAGATTTGGATCCCATCTCCTCAAGGCTGAGACGGAAAAAAGGCCCGCCCGATGCCGTCAAAATCACCCTGCGGATATCC
>CBFDBC010000131.1:0-10796 GCA_965602945.1 uncultured bacterium
CGTGCCGCCAGAGGGTGAGGCACATGCAAACTATCGCTTGAGAAAAATCATGAAAGGAGGTTTTTCCCTTTAAAAAAGCTGGCTCCTCGGGCAGGACTGGAACCTGAAACCTTTTGAGTAACAGCAACCCTCTCTTAAAAATATTGATATATGTTTATTTTCGCTATTTATTGACAGTTAGAGATTAATTCCCCTGGATTCCCTCTTGTCTTAAATAAGGTTTATGCTATAAATCTTCACTGTGAAAGACTCTCTAATCACTCTATAGTAGTGGCCAAGAACGCTCCCGTTGAAGTATCGTTCCAATGCAAATAGACCTTCTTCTCGTTTTTCAGCAAATCAAGGACAGAAGCAAACTGATTCCCGCGGAATCTAACGTAATAAAAAGGCGGTACACCAATAGCTACCTTGCTGTTCTGAAGGGTTGGAGCTTTATTTCCATTGGTGAACCAAAGCCTAGCGTGTGGATTGCCACCCCAAAATAAGGTAATAAAGGCTGATGTTTTTTCATAACCGGGAGTTTTGGCGGAAACCATATGCACATCATAAGACTGGACCCTGTGGTATATCCACCCCGAATCGCCATTTAATGTGACAACGAATCCTTCTTGCTCTTCCAATTGCACACTGGAAATTACTTCCCCATTTTGGGCCCGTACATGAATTGTACGTCCCATAAAAGCAAGCACTAGTGCAATCCCAAGTCCGACCAATAATCTTTTTTTCATTTTAGTGCCCTCCTTTCTTGTTTTTAGATTAAGGGATAGAAGTCTACTTTTTTTGATTTAAACAGAAGTTCTTCCCTCTTTGTAGGATTCATATCGCCCCCAAGCAGTGACTCTTTGACTTATAACACAAAGGAAAATCTGATTCAATAGAGCGGGGAGCAGACCTCTCCCCGTGTATCAGCTGTTTGTCAGAAAATGAATAAACCTGCCTGCCTTCTAATTGTAGTCAGACGCTCCCCCCAAATGTATTAATTGGCATTGTATATCTAGAATGGTGTTTCTTTTCTCGAATACAGGATGGGTAATGAGAGGGACCAAATAATAACCGTTAGCGCTCTAGCATCATCGCCCGAAAATCACAGGCAGACTGAATCCCGTGTCACACCCGTGTCACAAAAATCGTTGAAACTCGCTTAATTTGGCTTACTGGTGCTTAAGGTAATTTGCTGGCATCCCTGGGAAAAGAAAGCCAGCAGGGGGATTCGAACCCCCGACCTACTGATTACGAATCAGTTGCTCTACCGACTGAGCTACACTGGCCCTTTGACATTGACTGAAAATCGATTACAATGTCCACTTTACAAGCACATCATTATTAGCTAAAAGAGACGGAATAGTCAAGCGGAGCCCAGGAAGAAGGCATGATCATCAAAAAGCTCGAGCTGCACGGATTTAAATCGTTTTCCGACCGGACGCGGCTCCTGTTCCACCCCGGGATCACGGCCATAATCGGCCCCAATGGAACGGGTAAGAGCAATATAGTTGACGCCCTGCTCTGGACCCTGCGCGGGCGGCGCCTGCGTGCTCAGCGCGGGGACCGCACGCCGGAGAACATCTTTAACGGCAACGCCAAACAGCCCCCAATGAGCATGGCGGATGTGGCCATCGTCCTGGGCGAAGAAAAGGAATCGGACAAGGAAGACTTGATCATCAATCACCGGCTGTTCCGTTCCGGTGAAAACGAATACCGAATGAACGGCAAGGTGACCCGCCTGAAGGACATCCAGGAGGCCCTGCACCTGAACGCCATCGGTGACACGGACTATTTCGTGATAGAACAGGGCAGCGTTGGTCTGTTCGTGACCTCAAAGCCCATGGAGAAGCGGCTGCTGCTCGAAGAGGCCGCCGGCACGGCCTTTTACAAGGACAAAAAACGTCAGGCCCAGAACAAGCTCAACAGCAGCGAGCAGAATCTGCTCCGGCTCGAAGACATCATCCTCGAGGTGGAAAAAGCCACCAATTCATTGAAGCGCCAGGCCCAGTCCGCGATCCGCTACCGCAAGCTGCGCGAACACATCCGGGAGCTGACGCTTTCGGTCTACAGGCAGAGGATCGAAGGCCTGGAGACCGGCCAGAGGGAGGCCTCCACGGGCTACCATGAGAGGCTCGAGAGAGAGAACGGAGTCATCCTGAGGATCAAGGAGGAGGAAAAGAACCTGGCAGGGCAGCGCAAGCAGGCCTGGGAATTCGAGAAACAGCTCCAGGAGGGCAAGGACTCCCTCTACACACTCAAAGCTCAGCTTTCCCGCGCCGAAGCGGAAAAGGAGCGCGAGGAAAAGCGTGAGGATTACTTCGTGGAGAAAAAAGCTGCGGCCGAGGCGGGCCTGGCAGAGCTGGAAAAAGAACGGGCGGGCCTGGAAAAAGAGCACCGGGAGGTCCGGAGCAGCCGGGAACAGATGAATAAACGTCTGCAGGAGAAGAAGAAAGCACTCGAGTCCGCAGAAAAGGACCAGGCGGGCGCCCTGCAGGAAATGAAAGATAGGGAGAAGCGCATCGAAGAGTGCCGGGAAGAATACCTCCGGAGGCTCTCTTCCCAGACCGAAGTCAAAAACGAGGCAGCCCGCTACGAGAAAGAGCTGGAGCTCACCGCCATCCAGGGAGAAAAGCTGAAAAATGAGCTGACAGCCCAGGAAAACGCCCGGTTGGAGAAGGCCTCCCGGTTGAAGGACAGGGAGTCCGTGTTGGTTGAGGTCAAAGCCCGGGCCGCCCAGACCGCGGAAACCCTGGAGAAGCGGGAGGGTAGGCGCGATTCAGTCAGGAAAGATCTGGAGCAGATGGAAGGCAGGCGAAGCAGGCTCCAGTCTGAGCTCGACAAGAAGGCGCACCATCTGCACGCCCTGGAGAGGCTCAAGGAACAGGAGGCGCGTGCCGCCGAAGTGCCTGCTCTGCCCGAAGCCCTGGGTCAGTTGGCGGACCTCATCGAATCCACGGAGGAACACACATCACTCATCGATGTCTTCTACAAAGACGAGGCCAGTGCCTCCCTGGTCAAGGCCGGAGACCTGCGCCGGATAATGCAAACCAAAGACGGTAAGCCGCTCAAGGGCCGATTCCTCCTGCTGCACCCCAAGGAACAGGCCCCGATTCCTTCCACCCTGATCGATGACACCCGCGTGCTGGGAAGGCTGAAGGCGCACATCCGTGCCGACACGGAGATCGAAGGCCAGCTTTCGGCCCTGGGAGATGCCGCCATCGTGGGAAGTGTCCAGGACGCCGTCGACCTCTGGGTCCAGCACCCCCGATCCAGCTTCATCACCATGGAGGGCGACCTGCTGCTGGCTTCGGGGCTGCTGAAACTGGGGGAAAAGAAGGACGGTCTCATCTCCCTCAACCGGGACATCAAAGGGCTCATAGAGGAGACCGCCCGGCTGCAGGTCCAGCTTTCGCCCCTGGCCTCAAAGATCGAGGAGACGTCCCGGGAGCTGGAAGCCCTGGTGCAGCAGATCCGGGATGAGGCCGCCGCCCTGGCCGCGCTCAAACAACAGGAAGGCGTGGAGCAGAAGGAAGTCACCTTCGCCCGCAGCGCGCTGGAGCAGACAAATGCCCATATCGAAGTCCTGGAAAACGAATCCCGGAAGATCACGGACGACAAACAGGAGGTCACAAAGCACTGGAAATCCCTGACCACTCAGATTACCGGCTTAAAAACAGAGGAAGTGGAGCTGGATGAAAAGATCAGGGAAGAGGAGCAGGCCTTGACCGCCATGAGGGAAGCCGGCGAGCAGGCCCGCAGGACCTTTTTCCAGCTTCGGTCCGAGAATGAGCTCCTCCAGGAAAAGATGGAGAACGCACGGGGCCTGCTCGAGCGCCTGGATCAGAGGCATGCGTTCATCGAGAATAAATCCGCCGAGCTGGCCCGGGAGATCGAAACGGCCCTAGAGGAAAAAAACTCGCTCCACGAACAGATCCACGAGCTTGCTACACAGGCCGGCCGTATGGAACACGAGACCAGAGATAAGGCGTCCTCCCTGGCCGAAGCAGAGTCGGGACTCAGCAGCCAACAAAAAGGATTGGAGGAAACCGAGGAGCGGATCCGGGGGTTCCGGGACGGTTATGAGACGGCCAAGGAAGACCGCGTCAAGTGGGAAGTGAGCAAGGCCGAACGGGAACGGGATCTGGTCAACCTGGAGGAGACCTGCTGGCAGGAGCTCAAGAAGACGCTCCAGGAGATCAAAGCCGAGGTCCCTCTGGAAGACATCGATATCTCCGAATCCGAGGCATCGCTTGAAGAGGCCAGGGACAAGCTCCAGAAGTTCAAGGCCGTCAACCTCATGGCGGAAGAAGAATATCTAAGCCAGAAGGAGCGCTACGACTTCCTGACCCAACAGAAATCAGATCTGGCGGAATCCATCGCATCCACCAAGGAAGCCATAAAAAAGATCGACCACGAAAGCAAGAACCAGTTCCTGCGTGCGCTGATCGCGGTCAACCAGAACTTCCAGGACGTGTTTTCTCAACTCTTTCAGGGAGGCACGGCCCAGGTAAAACTCGTGGACGAGGACGATCCCCTGGAAAGCGGCGTCGAGATCGTGGCCCAGCCTCCCGGCAAGCGTGTGCAGAACCTCAGCCTGCTCTCGGGGGGCGAGAAGACCCTGACCAGCTTGGCCTTTTTCTTTGCCCTGTTCCGGTACAGGCCCGCTCCCTTCTGCATCCTGGATGAGGTGGATGCCGCTCTGGACGAGACCAACCTTACCCGCTTCCTCAACCTGATGCGGAACATAAAGGACCAGACCCAGTTCATCATCATCACGCACAACTACAAGACCATGGAGGTGGCCGACTATATATATGGGACCACCATGTCCGAACCCAACATCACCAGCATCTATTCCGTCAAGATCAAAGACAAGAGCCGCAACGCCTAAAGTTTCCCGATGGTGTCGCTGTCCTGGGACACGCTTTTCCCGTGGAACCGCCGGAGCCTGTATTTGAGCATGGTCAGGAAAAAGACGCCGTAGATCCCCAGGCCCCGGACAGAGGTCAGGGTCTTGAGTGCCGCCCACAGCTTGGAGCGGGACAGGTAGCGCTTGTGGCTGGCCGACCAGCGCATGACCAGGTCCGCGATCTGGAACCAGGTCAGGCGGTCCTTGAACAGGGGGACATAACCCTGAGCTGCGGGCAGCAGTGGCACCCTCTTCAGGTCTCGCTTTCGTGACCAGGAGAAATCGGCGGGGATGATCTTTTCCTGCTTGGCGATGGCCTCCAGCGGGGTCCCCGGATAGACATGCAGGATAGCGGTGGCGAAATCGGTCCGGGGGTTGGCCTCACGCAGGCGTTCCATGACGGCGATCGTCTCCTGGGCCTCATCCCAGGTTTCGGTGTGATGGGAAAAGATCAGGAAAGCATCGGGGACGAATCCCAGTTCCTTGCCCCATCGGGCGAACCGGTAGGCGGCCTCGATGTCGAATTTCTTCCCCACCACCTCTCTGCGGATGCGCTCACTTCCGGCCTCAACACCGAAATGGGCCCAGACCAGTCCGGCCCGGACCATTTTCTCTAGCAGGGGCTTGTCCACCAGGTCGATGCGGAACTCGTTGCAGAATTTGATGTCGAGCCTCCGCTCGATGATGAGGTCCATGATGCGGTGCAGCCTCTCCAGGTTGTAGTTGAGGGTGTCATCGTAGAACCATATGTACTCGGCGCCGTATTCCTGCACCAGGTGTTCGATCTCTCCCACGACCCGTTCGGGTGAGTGACCCCGCATCCTGCGGCCCCAGTTGGAGGGCGTGGCGCAGAAATAGCAGTTGAAGGGGCATCCCCTCGAGGTCATGAGGTTCTGGGCCTTGAGGGCCCGTCCGTCCGGGACCTTGACATAGAAGTTGTACCTGTCCATGGGAACCCGGTGCCGGGCGGGGTAAGGGAGGCTGTCCAGGTCCTCGATCCGGTCCCTTCCGCCCGTGAACGACACCTGTCCATCGGCATCCCTTAAATGAAGCCCCCGCACTTTGGACAGACCGGCGCCTGCCGCCACGGCCTGCGCCAGCTCCCTGAGTGTGATCTCGCCCTCCCCCACCACGGCCGCATCCAGCGCGCCGATGTGCCGCATGGTATCGCCGGCCGCCATGGAGATGTGGGGTCCGCCGAGCACTGTGACCACTCCAGGATCGATGCGTTTGGCCAGCTCCACGAGCCGGAAGGAGTCGAAGCGGTTCTCCGTGGTCGTGGTGGCACCCAGGATGTGGGGACCGAATTCCCGGATGCGTTTCTCCACATCCGGCCACTGGAGGCCGAGCACATCGGCCGGGACCACGTCCACTTCGAAACCGGTATCCTCCAGGACCGCGGTCAGGAAAAGGATGCCCAGGGGGGGCATGGATGTCCCCTCAGACCACCGCTGCGCCACATATCCCTGGGGAGGCACGAAGAGCTGGATTTTTGTCATAATACGCTTGGGTCCGGCGCCTATTGTAACAGAGGAGATTGACCCCGTAAACTCCCGTCACAATCTTGACTTGAACCGGCAGATATTGGATGATTGCATCGGCAGCTAAAAGAACAGGGAAAGGAGACGCCCGTGCCCTACGTCATAACCATCCTGCTGTATCTGTTGTTTCTGTTCGTGTTCGGCCTGCGATACGTCAAGAGGCTGAAGAAAAAAGAGGACTTTCTGGTCGCCGGCCGGAGCCTGACGGCTCCGGTGCTGGTGGGAACTCTGCTCGCGACCTGGAACGGCTCGGGCGACATCTTCAGCGTCTCGGACCTGAGCTATCACCATGGCTATTCCTCGCTGATCGGCAGCGCCGGGGGGTGGATCGGGATCATCATCGTCTTCTTCATCGCCGGCCGGGTCAGGCGTTTCGGCCAATTCACGGTCCCGGATATCCTGGAGGCGCGCTACAACCAGTGGGCCCGTGTCCTGGCCACAATCACCACCATCATTGCTTATGTCACCATCGTGAGCTACCAGTTCCGGGGCGGGGGCTGGGTTCTCAACACCATCACGGACGGCAAGATCAGCGACAAGCAGGGCATCATCATCATGGCCGTGTTCGTCGTGACCTACACCATGCTGGCGGGCATGCTCTCGGTGGCCCACCTGGACATGTTCAACGGGATCCTCATGCTCACCGCATTCTTTATTGCGGTCCCCTTCCTCATCCAGCATGTCGGTGGGCTGGAATACGTGGCCGCCAACGTGACCCCCCGGGCCCATCCTCTCCTGGGGAATATGAGCCTGGTCCAGGCCCTGGGTTACTTCTTCCCCACCCTGCTGCTGGCCCTGGGCAACGGCAACATGTACCAGCGCTTCTTCTCGGCTAGGGACGAAAAAGAGGCCAAAAAATCGGTGATCGGATGGATCATCGGGGTGATCTTCCTGGGGATCGCCATCCAGAGCATCGCCGTCATCGGAAGCAGTTATTTCAAGGGACTGAGTGAGACTGATTCGGGCCGCATCATCGTCATCGCCGCTTACCAGGGCCTGCCCGTCGTGATCGGCTGCGCCCTGCTGGCGGCCATCGTGGCCATCGTCATCTCCACGGCCAACAGCTTTTTGCTGGTGCCCGCCACCAACGTGGTGCGCGACATCTACCAGAGGTTCATCAACCCGGACCTGTCTGATAAGAAGATGATCCTCCTGTCCCGGATCGTGGTGGTCTTTCTGGGCGCCATCGCCTTCGTTCTGATCTTCTTTTTCAAGCGCATACTGGACGCAGCTTACGCTGCCTATACTGTGTATGGTGCCGGCATCACGCCCGCCCTCATGGCCGTTTTCTTCTGGAAACGAGCCACCGCCATGGGGGGCGTGTTCTCCATCCTGGGAGGCCTGGTCACGACTGTCGCCTGGGAGGTTGCCAACCGGATCAACAACGGGCTGCCGCTCGGCATACCGGCCGTGTATCCGGCCCTGATCGTCTCGATCGGCCTGCTGATCTTCGTCAGCCTGGCCACCCCCAAACCGGATCCTGAGAAGTGGAAGCCGTTCTTCAAGGAGCAGTCCTAGATGGAACAGACAGGGATCCTGATCGACCGCCGCTACCTGGATCACAACATGGGAGCCTCCCATGTGGAGAGCCCGCGCCGACTGGAGGCCATACTGGAGATGATCGAGCAGACGATCAGCTTTCCCTATCGCTCGATCACGCCGCGGGCCGCCCGGGAAGACGAGCTGCGCTGGGTCCACGCCCCCGAGTACGTTGAGGCGGTCAGCGCAACGGCGGGCCGGGACTGCGTGGTGCTGGATCCCGACACCTCGACCTCTCCCCTCTCTTACGAAACAGCGCTCCTGGCGGCCGGCGGCCTGCTCGAATGCCTGGACGACATCATGTCCGGCCGGATCCGTAACGCGTTCGCCCCGGTGCGGCCGCCCGGACACCATGCCGAGGCCCACCGGGCCATGGGATTCTGCCTGTTCAACAACGTGGCCGTGGCTGCAGAATACCTGCTGCGGCGGCACGGTCTCAAGAAAGTCCTGATCGTGGACTGGGACATCCACCACGGCAACGGCACCCAGAACGCCTTCATCGCCCGGGACGAAGTCCTGTATTTTTCCACCCATCAGTTCCCGCACTACCCCGGCACCGGACATTGGGTCGAGACCGGCATGGGCAAGGGCGAGGGATTCACCCTCAACGTGCCTCTCTACAGGGGAAAAACGGACGAGGACTTCCTGTACATCTTCCGGAATATCCTCGCTCCCGCGGCCCGGCAGTTCAACCCCGATGCCATCCTGGTCTCCGCGGGATTCGATGTGGCGGCCAGCGATCCCCTGGGAGGCATGGACATCACAGCCCTGGGATTCGCCGCCCTCACACATGAGCTGCTGTCCCTGGCGCGGGATCTGTGTCAAAACCGCCTGCTGGCCGCTCTGGAGGGGGGGTACGACATCACGGCTCTCACCAAGGGCAGCCGTGAGGTCCTGCTGCAGCTCAGCGGCACGGGGGCGAAACCGGACATCCGGGCGGAGGCGTCTCCCCAGCTCGAACGGGAGCTCAAGCCTGCCCTTCAGCATTTTTCTCAATACTGGAACCTCTAGCTCCTCTGGAGGGCGTTCCCCAAGGACAGGCGTCACCTATTCAGGACATAAATCCACACCATATCTCTGCTCCCCCTGGGGTGGCTTCGATTGGCACGGCGATTGCATAAGTACAGGTTGGAAATAAAACGACAGGAGAGCAAAAATGAAAAAGATCGCAAGCTGTTTGATGTGCGTGCCCCTGATATTCTCCGTCGTCCACGCCGGCGAAACGGAGTATGTCGACCAGACCTTCGCCAGGATGAATTATCTAACCGGGGACACCTATGTCCAGAGGGCAGCCGACCTGGGGTACGAGGCCGGGATCATCAACATGCCCATAGCACAGGGAGACCGCGTCGGAACGGCCGACGGCAGGGCCGAGATCTATCTGGGCATCGGGAGCTACCTCCGCCTGGACCTTGAAACAAGGCTGGACATCCTCGATCTGCCTCGCAGAGGAAGCGGGATCACCCGGCTGCGTCTCTGGGACGGTAACATGTATCTCAGCATCCGGAGGCTGGAGGAAGACAATCCCATCGAGATCCACACCCCTGATGTCTCCATATACATCCTGGACCGCGGCCTCTACCGCATCGGCGTCCGGGAGAACCGCGAGACCGAGATCTTCGTTCTGCGCGGCATGGCGGAAATCGCGGGAGACGGCCGTTCGTCACTGCTCAGGAGCGGACAGCGGCTGGAAGCCTACCAGGGTCAGTTCTCCTCCAGCCCTACACGCTTTACAGCGGCCGCAATCGACAGCTTCGACCGATGGAGCGAGTACCGGGAAGAACTCCTCCGGAGGCGGCTGGCCCGGTATTATCTGCCCGGAGAGCTGGAGGACTTCGAATACGAACTGGCCGAATACGGCCGCTGGGACACCATCTCTCCTTACGGGTATGTCTGGATCCCCGGGGGAATGGGCATGGGCTGGCAGCCCTATCGCCACGGCCGCTGGGCGTGGTATGCCTCCTGCGGCTGGACCTGGATCCCCTCCGCGCCCTGGGGCTGGGTGACCTCTCACTACGGCAGATGGCACTGGCGTCTGGGTCTCGGGTGGTACTGGATCCCCACGACCCGCTGGGGCCCCGGTTGGGTGAGCTGGTATGTGGGAGTGGACTACTGCGGCTGGGCGCCTCTGACCTACTACGGCCGGCCCGCGGTGATCGTCAACAACCACTTCTATGCCCGCTACAGTGAACCTTATTACCCGACCGACTCCGCGGCCATGACCGTGGTGGCCAAGAGCCAGTTGTCCGCCCGAGATATCTCGCGTGTGACCGTGAGCAAAGCATCCCTGTCCTCCAAGACATCCCGGGTCCGCATGTCGAACAGCGCTCCCAGAGCCGAAAGCGCTTCCAAGCAGATGAAGGTACACAAGCTGGAAAAAAACACCTCCCTGCGACGCGTTCCCGAGGAGTCGCCCGAAGCCCGTTCGGGATCCCGGGTAAAAAGCGGTTCGGCCGCCAGAAGCTCATCCCGAGCCACTGAGTCCAAAGCGACCATGCAGGTAACGCCCCGTCAGAACGCAACCAGCGAGAGCAAGGCTTCGCAGCCCAAGAAGGCCTCGGTCAGAGAACCTGCGCGCCGCGCCAAGCCTGAATCGTCGTCGGTCAGGACCACCGAAAAATCGGCCTCCGTCAGCGCTCCCAGCCGTGACAGATCTCCGTCCAAATCCGCCTCGAAATCGAGCATATCCAAATCCTCATCGTCCGCCAAAAGTTCGTCCGCCCGGAAACAGTCGTCCTCCAGCTCCGTGAGCACCACTTCCAAGTCCAGATCCTCATCTCAAAAGAGTTCGACCTCGAAATCGGCCGGCTCCTTCGTCGCCGCCG
>CBFDBC010000132.1:0-10697 GCA_965602945.1 uncultured bacterium
CCCCGATGGCCTTGAGCCCCATGAACAGGACGGTCACCGAGCCCAGGATCAGGATGAAGGCCTGGAGCGCCTCGGTGTAGACGACGGCCCGCAGGCCGCCGGCTACGGTGTAGAGGCCCGTCATGATCACGGTGATGAGGGCACCGGTCCAGAAGTCGATCCCCATCAGGGTCTGGAACACGACCGCCCCCGCGTACACCGTGACCGACACCTTGGTCAGCACGTAGGCCACCAGAGAGATGATGGACAGGAACCAGCGGGAGGTGGGGGAGTAGCGCCGTTCCAGGAACTCGGGCATGGTGAAGACCCTGGTCCGCATGTAGAAGGGAACGAACACCCAGCCCAGCAGCAGGATGCACCAGGCATGCAGCTCGTAATGCGCCATGGCCACGCCGCTCTTGGCGGCGGTCCCGGCCAGCCCCACGATGTGCTCGGATCCGATGTTGGATGCGAACACCGATGCCCCGATCACGAACCAGCCCACATTGCGCCCGGCCAGGAAGTAGTCCGTGGAGGATTCCTGTTTCTTGCGGATCACCCACCAGGCGATTCCCAGGATAACGGCGAAATAAAGCGCCAGTACGATCCAGTCCAGCGTTTGCAGTCCGTTCATTCTGTCTCTTCCTTCATCCTCGTCTCTCGAATCGGCTTATTCTTATCGCATCCTCGCGCCCCTGTCAATCTGTTTGGGGACGGACCATGAAAACTTATTGAAAACAAATAAATTACATGCTATAAACGCCACTTTTTAAGCCTTAAACCGTTGGATTTGCCCCAAAAAGGAGCATTTAAGAGTTAAGTCGCGAAAAATTACCTTAGGATCCATGATTCAGGGGTGGGCTTTACATTCCGGCCAGCGTTCTCATAGAATGAGGGCAGAATGCCCCCCAAGGAGACTCACGAAGCGGCCTATGGCCGCAGGGAATTCGTCCGGCGCCTCTCATACGGATCCCTGTCTGTACTGGGAGCTTCAGGTCTGGCTTCGCTCACGGGATGTTCATCCTCCAACAGACAACCTGACAGGCCCAACATCGTCCTCATCCTGGCCGATGACATGGGATATTCGGACATCGGCTGTTTCGGCGGTGAGATCCGCACTCCCACTCTCGACCGGCTGGCCGGTGACGGGCTGCGCTTCACACACTTCCACAACGTTGCCCGCTGCTGCCCTTCCCGCGCCAGCCTGCTGACAGGGCTCTACCCCCACCAGGCTGGCGTGGGTGCCATGATGAACGACCGGGGCCTGCCCAGCTACCGAGGCGACCTCAACCGGAACTGCGTCACGATCGCCGAGGTGCTGAGGACAGCCGGCTACCGCACCTATGGCTGCGGCAAGTGGCATGTAACCCGCTTCATCGAGCCTGACGGATCCAAGCACAACTGGCCCCGCCAGCGGGGCTTCGACCGCTATTTCGGTACCATCACCGGGGCCGGTAGTTTTTTCGAGCCCATGACCCTAACCCTGGACAATGATCCTGTCGAAGCCCTGCCGGACGATTACTATCACACCGATGGCATAAGCGACCACGCCGTTAGCTTCATCCGGGACCACGGCGAGGAGGATGCCAGGGTTCCTTTCTTCCTGTATACGGCCTTCACCGCCCCCCACTGGCCGCTGCACGCCCGGGATACCGATATCGAACGTTCCCGGGGACGCTTCGACTCGGGGTGGGACAGGCTCCGTCAGGAAAGATACGAGCGCATGACCTCGATTGGGATCATAGACCCGCGATGGAGGCTCTCCTTTCGTGACGCCCGCGTCTCTCCCTGGGAAGAGGCGGAGCACAGGGCCTGGCAGCTCAGACGCATGGAGGTCTACGCCGCCCAGGTCGAGGCCATGGACCGGGGCATCGGCCGCATCGTCTCCGAGCTCGGCCGCCAGGGCATCCTGGACAACACCCTGATCCTCTTCCTGTCCGACAACGGCGGCTGCCACGAGGAGCTCAATACCCAGGGATGGTACGACTACATCCTCCGGGGAAAGGACAAGATCTGCCGGGAGTTCACACTCGACGGCAAGCCCATCACGGTGGGCAACTTCCCGGAGATCATGCCCGGGCCCTACGACACCTATCAGAGCTACGGCCGGCCCTGGGCCAACCTGTCCAACACGCCCTTCCGGCTCTACAAGACCTTTGCGCACACGGGGGGAGTGGCCACTCCCTTGATCGCCCATTGGCCTGCCGGTATCCCTGCCCGCGGCGAGCTGCGGAACCACTCGGGCCACCTGATCGACCTCATGTCCACCTGCGTGGACGTGTCAGGCGCAGCTTATCCGCGCACACTCGAAGGCCACGCCATCACTCCGATGGAGGGCCTGAGCCTGGTCCCCGCCTTCTCCAACCTGCCCATCGAACGCGAGGCCATCTTTTTCGAGCACATTCGCAACCGTGCGGTCCTGGCCCCGCCCTGGAAACTCGTGGCCCGCGGCGGGAAGGGCCTTTGGGAGCTCTATGATATGGAATCAGACCGGACCGAGACCCAGAATCTGGCGGTCCAATACCCCAACCAGGTGGAACGTCTGGCTTCCATGTGGCAGCAATGGGCCGAACGGGTCAAGGTCCTGCCCCGGGAATGATCGCCTATCCGAGCTACTTCCTCTTCCACCTAGGCAGGAGCCTGCCCGGAGTCCAGGGCGCACCTGCTGCCTCCATCTCCTCTTCCAACCTGGGCAGGTCGACCTCGATCAACTGCTGGAGCTTAGGCAGCAGGACCTCGAATCCCTCGGCCGCGATGGCATAACCTCGCCGGTTGGTCTCGGTCACGGGGCTGGTGGAACGGAGCTGCATATCCAGGCGGCGCATCAACGAGGGCGAGCTCGGCTCCGACCGGCCGGCCCGTGTGTAGTCGCCGTAGAGCTCCGTCATGAGGCCATCCAATCTCAGCTCCAGCTCACGGGCCTTTTTCAAGAGGCCCGGGCCCGCTTCCGGAGTATTGAGGAGGGCTTTTTTCATGAACTGAAGGCGGCTGTCCATCTCACTTGCGGCAGCCCCAACTCCAGACATGGCCCGCTGCATCTCACCCACCTGTTTCTGGTATTCCAGCAGCGCCGCTCGATCCTTTTCCTCCAGCTTGTTCAATCCCAGTGGTTCCATCGAGAAGGCCTGCGCTTCACTCAGCGGGATCACCTCCCCGTCTACGACCTTGGTCAGCTCGACCGTGAATCTGCCCGGCGCCGCCATGGGGCCGCGCGGCGGATCGGCCCAGGGCGGACGCTGCTGTTGCTGCAGGCGCGTGGGGCGGAGGTCCGGGTAGCAGAGGTCCCAGGCGATCCTGTGGATCCCCTTCCCGGCCGGCCCGTTCAGCCGCCGCACGACTTCTCCTGAATGATCCCTTACCGTGAGCATGACGGCCGGCTTTTCCTCCCGCTCTTCGCGCTCCAACGCCTCCCAGCCTGGAAACGGTATGGGCTTGCCGGCCTTGTCCAGCTCCCTTTCTTTCTTCTGGCGCGCTGCCTTGCCGGCCATCAGGGATTCTTTGAGGTGATAGGTGAACACCGCGCCGAACGGCGGGTTGGGGGCCAGGAAGATGCCGTCACCCAGGAAGGACTTGTCCCGCAGGTTGAACGGGCGCTTCTCGATGTATCTCACAGCGTCTTTCACGGGAAACAGCAAGGCTTCCCCGGCCAGAGCCTCCGGTGTGACCTGCCGCAGCGGAGAATAGTCATCCAGGATGAAGAATCCCCGGCCGAAGGAGGCCCCCACCAGGTCCGATTCCCGCTCCTGGACCTCGAGGTCGCGGAAGGAGATGGTCGGTACACCACCCTGCAGTTTCACCCAATGGTCCCCCTGGTCGAGCGTGAAATAGATCCCGAACTCGGCCCCGATAAACAGCAGGTCCGGCTTCATATGGTCCTGGGTAATGGCCCAGACGATGGTCTGCTCGGGCAGGTCTCCGTTCATGGAGGCCCAGCTGCGCCCCCTGTCCGTGCTCTTCAGGAGGTAGGGTTTCAGGTCTCCGGTCTTGTGATTGTCGACTGCCGCATAGACCGTGTCTGCGTCATGCTTGGAGGCAAGTATGTCGTTCACGAAATACCGACCCGGTACCCCCGCAATCCTCTCGATCCGCCGCCAGTTTTCTCCACCGTCCTCGGTCACCTGGATCAGTCCGTCGTCGGTCCCGGCATAGAGCAGCCCCTCGACCAGCGGGGATTCCGCAAGCGAGGTGATGGTGCTGTACATTGACATGGCGCCGTGGTCCCACAGGGCGTCCACGCTCCAGGTCTTGCCCATGATGGGCTGTTCCAGCCGGAAGATGTTCCGGGTCAGGTCCGGACTGATGCGGGTCCAGGAATCTCCCCGGTTGTCGCTCCTGTACACGTACTGTGCAGCAAAATACAGCCGCGTGTGGGAGTGGGGGCTGATGATCACGGGCGCGTCCCAGTTGAACCGCTGCGGGTCTTCTCCCGGCTCGGCCTGGGGTCTGATGTTGACCAATTCAGCGCTGCCCCGGTCGTAGCGGTTGAGGTTGCCGTTCTGTGTTTCGGCATAGATGATGTCCGGGTTCTCGGGATCGATGGCTGTGGCGTATCCGTCGGCTCCTGTAGTCGTGTACCAGTCATGGTTGAAGATGCCGTTCTGATTCAGCGTCCTGGAGGGTCCGGCCTGGCTGCAGTTGTCCTGCGTCCCCCCATGAAGGTTGTAGAACGGCTCATCGTTATCCAGCGCCATCTTGTAGAACTGGGTCAGGGGCAGGTTGGCATAATACAGCCAGGTGCCGCCCCTGTCGTAGGTGGAATACAGGCCCCCGTCGGATCCGACCAGCAGGAACTCCGGATCGTCCGGATCAAAGGCCAGCGCATGGTTGTCGGAGTGTTTGGTGGTCCCGCCCACAGGATTGAAGCTGCGGCCGCCGTCTTCTGTGACATGCAGCCAGACATCCATCTGATACACGCGGTCGAAGACATTGGGATCGGCAAAGATCTCCTGATAGTAGTGTGGTCCGGTGCCGCCGCTCGTGTAGGAGGACCGCTTGGTCCAGCTCTCCCCACGGTCTGTCGAGCGGTAGAAGCCCTTGGCCTCCGGGACTGCCTCGATGGTGGCGTACATGACATTATGCTTAATAGGGGAAACCGCCAGGCCGATCCGTCCCAGGTGCCCTCCAGGCAGGCCGACCTTGAGTTTGCGCCAGTTCGTGCCCCCGTCCTCGCTCTTGTAGATCCCGGACTCCGGGCCCCCGCCCATGAAGGCCGCCACACTGCGCCGGCGGTGGTAGGCCGCGGCATACAGGATATCGGGATTTTCCGGATCCATGGCAATGTCAGTGACACCGGTATCCGTGCTGACCTCCAGGGAAGGCTCCCACGTCTGCCCGCCGTCCCAGCTGGTATAGACGCCCCGCTCTCCGCCGGACGACCACAACGGCCCTTCCACCGCCGCGCGGACGATCTTGGAGTCCCTTGGATCGATCAGGATCTTGGAGATGTGCTGGGACTTCTTCAATCCCTTGTTTTCCCAGGTGCGTCCTCCGTTCCGGCTGAGATAGATCCCGTCTCCCCAGCCCACGTGCCGGCCGCTCACGTTTTCGCCCGTCCCTACCCAGATAGTGTCAGGATTCTTGGGGTCGATGCTCACGCAGCCAATGGAATAGACGGGCTGACCATCGAAGACTGGAGTCCAGGTGGTCCCGGCGTTGACGGTCTTCCAGACACCGCCCGATCCCACCGCGATATACCAGGTCGACTTGTCCTGGGGATGGATGGCGATGTCGCTGATCCGACCGGACATCAGGGCCGGCCCGACGTTGCGGAACTGCAGCCCCTGATACAGGGCGGGATCGGTCAGGGGTGAATCCTGCTGTGTTTCACCGGCCACAGAAATGGACAGGCCGACGAACAGCAAAAGTATTAAACAGAAAGCAGCGGTATTCTTCACGGTATCCTCCTTTAATATATGCGACCTGCGGCGCCGTTGCTGTTGATTCCGTGCTGTCGTGCGCCGCTAATTGCCTTGTTTGGCGTGTTATGACCCGGACGTGTTACCGCGCCGGCTTCTCCCGGATCCCAAGGTAATAGGCCGTGTTGGCGCCGGGATCGATCCGGGTCCTGATCTTGCCGGGCAGGGCGCTGAGGACCGGGTTGACTCCAGGGCCGTGACCGGCATAATCGCTCCAGCCGTGGATCACGACCCCGATGGTGACAGCCCCCTCGTAGCGGCCTCTGCCGTAGTAGTCGTAGTGGTTCTCGATGGCCACCACATCTCCCAGCCGCAGCTTCTTGAGTCCCAGCTCCTCCACCGTCTCCGGGCAGGTGGTCTGGATGTCGTAGTCGACCGGTTCCAGGAAGTTCCCGCCGATGCCAGAGCCCATGAGGTAGCCGGGCACCGCCATCACGATGGGCACCAACAGCTGCCCACCCTCGACGGTGATCCCCATGTTCTCGAGCAGCTCGGGCGAGAGTTTGTTGACCCGCACATCCTCGAAGCCTTCGATCTTGAGGCCAACGCCCCGGGCTATGACCTGGACGCGGTCGTTCAGCGCCAGCTTGTCCATGACATTTTTGGGGAACCAGGTCAAATCGTCTGAGCCGGCGTGCCGGCCGATGTAATAGCCTTTGGCACCCTTGGCCTCCCCGGAGATGACGCGGGCCTCATTGCCGATGCAGGCCAGGATGGCGATCGCGCAGTCACTGGCTCGCGGTCGGTCCCGCCCTTGGACTGTAACATCGGGTTCCACGTGGTCGCCGCTGGCCCAGCCGTAGGCCGGATCACCGAGCGACACTGTGTAGTTGATGGAGGCCATGCCAACCGAGATCTTGGGCTTGCCCTCGTAGGTCGTCGAGTAACCGCGGCTGCCCGGCGGCTGCACCACGGCCTCGACCGCCGTGGCGATGAGCCTGTCCTTGTTGGTCTTCAGGGCACCGGAGGCCCCGATGGGCGCTGCCGGACCGGTCCTCAACCCCAGATACCTGGTGAGGTTGGCCCCGGGATCGATCCGGGACGTCAGCCTGTCCGTGCGTGTGGACAGGATCGGTGTCACGCCGATCCCCAGGCCTGAGATATCGCTGGGCCCGCTGCAGACGACACCCAGGGTGGCGCCGCCCTTGTAATACCCCATGCCGTAGTCGGTCTGGATATCCTTGAGCAGCACTAGGTCTCCGAAGCGCAGCTCGTCCAGGCCGTATTTCTCGATATCCGGGGGATAGCAAGTCTGGATGTGCCAGTTGCCGGAGAGGCTCCCGCGGCCCGCACCCTGGCCCATGATCTGGGCCGGGATCTCCTTGACCACCGAGGCCTCCAGCCTGCCCTGGGAATTCTTTGTTACGAGTGCTTCCAGGATCTCAGGCGCGATCCCATGCGGCATGACGTCATCGAAGCCCTCGATCTCGAGGCCCAGTCCGCAGGTCTTCGCCTGCAGGGTCGTGCCGATGGTGAGCCTGTCCAGCACGTCGTCGGGAAAATGGATCAGCACATAACTCCCGAATTTCCCGATGACCACACCTTTGGCTCCCTTGGCCTCACCGCCCAGGACCCTTACCTCGTTGCCGATGGAGGCATAGGTGGTCCAGGCCGACTGGAAGCGGTCCTCGCCCACTCCCACGGTGGCAACACCCATGGTGGCGCGGTCGCCTCCGGCCCATCCGAAGGTCTTTCCGCCGATCTTGAGGTTGTAGTTGATGCCGCCGGTTCCTATGGCCATCTTGGGTTTGCCGTCCCAGGTTGTGGTGTAGGAACGGCCCGGTTCCGATGGGGCGATCTGCCCCTGGACTGCAATGGTCAGGCACTTGTCCTTGTTGGTGGTGATCTGAGAGCCGGATTGTCCCTGTACCAGACAAAGCTCTCCCCCGATAATCAGGATGGCTGCCATCCCTAAAATCATCCAAAGCGATTTTCTCATGGTCGTCCCTCTCCTTTCGAATTCATGGCATCGATGTAGATGATGAGATTAATTCGCTGGTCAGGAATTGTCAAATCAAGAATACGGCGCAGGTTCTTCCTTCAGCCTTTTGATGATGGTTTCAAGATCTTTTCTGTCTATGACCCGCATTATGGTGACGGTTTCTTCCTTAATCCGGTAGAGAACCCGGAAATCTCCTGATCGCATCCTGTATAAAGGCGGCTTGAATCCTTTAAGTTTCTTTATGTTGGAGCCAGACGCGAAGGGCTCCATCGAGAGGTCTTTGATAGATGCGATGATGTGTGTGTGCAGCTCGTTCGGGATGATATTCAGATCTTTGGCCGCTGAATGGGCAACCTGGATATTGAATTTCTTCAATCTTGTTCTTCTGGAGGGGACAGATAATCATCCAGCGATATAACTCTCCCTTTCTGGATATCTTCGTCCGCTTTTATGATCTTTTCCCGGATAGATGGGCTGTGTTCGATGATAAAATCTTCCAGATCGTCTTCTGTGAGAGGGAGGATCGAAGCGGCGGGTTTTCCCCTGTAGGTTATGATCACGGGATTCCCTTTCATGACCTCGGCCAAGAGTTTGTTGGTTTTGTTCTTCAAGTCGACCGTATTTGCCACTCGCATGCTTTTGACTCCTATGTAGCTATTATAATAGCCTTTTCATAGGAGTCAAGTTTAGGCAGACGATCTCGTCGTCATCAAAGTGTACGCGATCAATAACGGCTCTGCTCCAGAGGCCTTATCCTATTGACGGAGCATGAGGAGTGATCTTCTCAAATAATCACGAATTTTATACTGAGGCAAAAAAGGGCGGCAACAGGCAAAGTAGCCGGCGACAGGGAATACCCCCTGCGCATGAAATATACAGCCGCGGAGCCGTCAGATCATTTATTCGCAGCCGCGAAAGACACCAGGTAGGTCAGGCGGCAGGCCTTGGTGAAAAGCTCGCCGGCCACCTTGTCCACGCTGTCTCCGGTCTGATGGTAATCCGAGGTCATGGCCGCCATGGAGTACACGAACGGGACGTCCTTGGGTGCGAAGGCCGCGTGGTCGCTCCCGCCGCTGGCACGACCCGGCTCGGACTCGCGCAGGAACACGTGCAGGCCCACATATTGGTTGGCCTCCCGGACCAATTCGTCCATGCCGGTCGTGAAGCTCACGGTCAGGAAGTCGGCCAGGTCGATCTTCTTCAGCAGGTCTTCGCCGCCCGGGAACTGGAACATCCGGCCCATGCGGGTGAAGGTCTGTTCATCGTAGGCCCTACTGATCATGTCCATGTTGAAATACATGGCGGTTTTGTCCATGGGGAACACGGGATGTTCCACGTAGTAGCGGGAGCCGTAAAGCCCTTTTTCCTCGCCGGTCCACAGGGCGAACAGGATGGAGCGTTTGGGCTTGACCGGGTTGGCCGCGAAGGCACGGGCCGCGGTCAAAACCCCGACCGAGCCGGAGGCGTTGTCGTCGGCCCCGTTGTAGATGTAGCTGTCGAATTGTCCCAGGTGATCCATGTGTCCGCCGATGACCACGACTTCTTTCTTGAGTTCGGGATCGGATCCCTCGATCATGCCCAGGACATTGCGGCACTGGACGAGCTTCACTGTGGCTTCGGACTCGATGGTCAGCTTGGTCCCGGAAATCTCCCGGGAGGCGGGCTTCATGGCGGTCTCGATGGATCCCTTGAGCTCATCTATGGTCTTGCCCGTGTTCTCCAGGATGGCATTGGCGATCTCTCTGGAGACGGAGATGGTCGGGGCTCCCCCGCCCGACATCATGCCGCCCAGCCCGGGGACGGACAGGCGTCGGCGCGGGCTGGTGTTGATGGGCCGCTCGTCCGAGGGCTGCCGGGGCGTGGACAGGGCCTTGAATATGTCTTCATCCGCGCCCGTGTTCTGGACCTGGAGGATGGCGGCCGGGCCGAGCTTGCGGATCTCAGCGAGCTTGCCTCCGCCTCCCCCCCTTCGCATCATGCGCATGGCCGGAGCCTGGGGGAAATATTTATCCTTGAGTTCCTTGTTCTTCTGGAAGGGCGATTCCGGGTCGTCTTTGCCCGGGGCCTCCGTCAAGATCAGGACGATCTTGTCCTTGACATCGAGGTTCTTGAAGTCGTCCCACTTGATGTCTTTTTCAACGATGCCGTAGCCCGCAAAGACCACGGGTGCGGTCAGTGAACCGGCCGCGCCTGTCGACATGGAGAGATCGATCCCGGAGACGAATGTCCGGGTCTTCTCCAAAGCACCCTTTCGCTGGCTTAGAGTGAGTGATGCGGAAGCATCCGTGGTCTCGCGGAACGCGATGTTCTGGAAGTAGGTGCGCTTGGGTGCCGGAGGCGGCGGGCCGCTGCGAAAAAAGCGGAAGCTGCGCTGCGGCATATCGCCGGCGGGCTCGATGCCCCACATCTTGAACAGGGAGGCGACATACTCGGCCGCCAGCATGTAGCCGCGCGTGGCCGTGTCGCGCCCTTCCAGCAGGTCTGAGGACATGAACGCGAGCATACCCAGAGCGCTGTCTTCCGTGATGGTCTCCAATCCGACCTTCATTTCCTCTGGAGCGGACTGGGGCTTGTCCACGAGGACGAGGTTTTTCTCCACGTCCTCTGCCTTGCGCTGGGGGGCCTGGGCCCCAACCATGAACACAAGTGCGAGAATTAAGAAGATGGCAAAGACGGGTTTTCTCATAAAAACTCCTCCTTTATAGATAGGTTCACTATTTTGACTCTGAATTATGCATTATCTTTCTTTTTTATGAAAAAGAAAAGGGGACAGGCCCCTTTTTACTCAGACGTTATTTTCGTTTTAGCCAGACGGCCATCTCCCCGCGGCCGCGGTGGGCCCAGGCATAGTAGGGGATGGC
>CBFDBC010000133.1:0-10540 GCA_965602945.1 uncultured bacterium
GGAACCATGCCCGCTCGCCTCCGGACGGCTTCCTCTTCAGCTTACCCGACTGATCGAATAGCCGACGAATGTTATCAACGATGGCTTAGAACTAAAAATGCTACATACCGCAAATGTGCTGAACGAGCGCAGTCCTTTGACGGAGAAACACGCCTGTGCTATATAAGCATGGGAATAAAATGAGTACATGGTCGATCACCCGGTTCTGGATAACACTGCTTATCCTTCCAGGAGTTTCGGCCCCCCTCGCTGTGCCCGGATCCGATCCCGGCGCTGTTTCACTGGAGGAGAAGGTGGGGCAGATGCTGCTGGTGGGATTCCGCGGCATGGCGCTGGAGGAGGATTCCCCCATCCTGCGGATCATCCGGGACACTCACCTGGGCGGTGTGGTGCTTTTTGACTACGATGTCCCTTCCGGCAGCTTCAGACGTAACATCGAATCGCCGGAACAGGTGCAAAAACTGATCGGAGACCTGCAGTCCGCGTCCTCGATCCGGCTGCTGGTGGCGGTGGACGCGGAGGGGGGAAGGATCAACCGGCTCAATCCCGAGTACGGATTCATTGACGTGCCCAGTCACCAGGACATGGGGAAGGCAGGACTGGAGGAGTGCAGGTCCCAGTACGGGCGGCTGGGCCGGCAGCTCAGCCGTCTGGGGTTCAACCTCAACCTGGCCCCGGTGGTGGACCTCAATCTCAATCCCAACAATCCCATCATCGGCTCATTGGGCCGGTCGTTCTCGTTTGATCCTGAGAGCGTTACCGCGCGGGCCGCGATTTTTATCGAGGAACACCACAAGCACGGCGTTATCTCGACCCTCAAACACTTTCCCGGGCACGGCAGCTCCCAAGATGACAGTCACCTCGGCCTGGCCGATGTGACGTCTACGTTCCAGGACAAGGAACTGCAGCCCTACCGTGTGCTGATCCGTGACCGGAAGGTGGACGCGATCATGACGGCGCATATCATTCACCGCAGGATCGACCCCGACAGGCCGGCCACACTCTCTCCCCGTTTCTTGGGAACGCTGCTCAGGGAGGAGATGGGCTTCACAGGCGTCATTATATCGGATGACATGCAGATGGGCGCCATAAGCCGGAACTACGGATTCGAAGAGGCTCTGATCGAGGCCGTTTCAGCCGGCTGTGATATCCTGGCCATCGCCAACAATGGGAGAGAGTACGACGAGCATGCGGCGGTCAAGGCCCACGGCATTCTGGTCGCTGCGGTCAAAGAGGGGAGGATCTCCCGCGGCCGGGTTGACGCCTCCTATGAACGCATCCTCCACCTCAAACGGAAATATTCCCTACTCAAATAGGATCGATCCCCCCCATCGAGCAAAATTGTGCGGTGAAGGGCGGAGGTCTGTCCTACAGGAAGACGAGGGTTTCCCGGATCGCCTGCTCCAGGATCGCCATGATGGGGGAGGCTTCCGCCCCGCTGGTCACGAGAGTGATGGTCATCCCCAGGGCCGAGGGGCTGACGAGCCTCAGTTCCTTGATCAGCACGGGCCGCTTTTCCAGGATCACCGCATATCCGGACGCGCCGGCCAAGGACACCAGATCATACCCGGTCACGGTGAATCCCAGGTACAGCTCGTCCTCCTCCCTGCGCAGGATCTCCAGCCTCTGGTCCAGGGCTGCCTGGGGCTGCCAGCCGGCCGCGCCGGGTTCGGCAGTGACAGTGACCCGCATGTCCCTGGCATAGGAAAAGGCCACTTCCGAACGCTGCCCGGAGGATGTGCGGATGACCGTATAGTCCCCGGGAAGGTGGATCTCGTAATACCCCTTAGGGCCCTGGAACGGCAGGGGATCTTTATGTTTCAGGAAGGCCTGCCGGGACAGCGATGTCTGGCCCTCGCCATCGAAGAGGTACTCTCCGGCGGCATCTCCCAGCAGGTAGATGTCATCCGGTGTGTCCATGATCCCATCGGCCCCCGCGGACCGGATCTCATAGTAATCCTCGTCGGCCTTGAACCGCATGAGTTCTCCCCAGCCGTCGACCAGAGGATTCTCGGGATCGCCCTCGTCCCGGCTCAGGTTCTGGCCGAATTCCTGTTCGAGGAGGGTCAGGAGCTCGCTGGAGTTCTCGGGAAATGTGAGGTCACCCTGGACAGCTAAGACCGAGGCCTGGGCCATGCTCACCCTGAGGTTCTGGAGCTTGGACCGCGTCACCAGCTGCCCGCTCTGTTCCGAGAGGCAGGACCTGAAGGCCGCGGGGACGAGAAAGGCCAGAACCAGGATCAGGATGAGGAGGACCGGTAGAACCCGAAGGAGAAACCACATGGTGGGTGAACGCTGGGTAAGGCCGTTGGTCATGATCCGTCACCATGTCCTATCGGTACGACTCCTGGATGATCTGGCCCAGGAATTCGGACAGGATCCTATTGAACGTCTGCGGCTCTTCGACCATCATGAAATGCCCCACATTGCTCATGAACCGGTTGGAGAAGCTCTCCGTATTTCTACGGATCACTCGAAAATAGACCAGCGGCCTGTCGGCATTGATGGACCGGATTGGGAGGGAAAGCTGCTCAAGGGTCACACTGGCATCGTAGCGGAGTAGCTGTTCCAGGGCGCCGAGCCCGATATCCGCCGGCACCTTGGCCATATCCAGGATGAAGCGCTTCTTCAACTGGGACGAGCTGGTGAAACGGACATAGTTCTCCAGCACATAACGCCGCATGCCTTCCTGGAAGTCGGCCCGGAAAGGCTCCAGAACAGCCTCGATCTGTTCTTCGCTGTAAGGACCCAGGTAGATGTCGCTGAAGGTGTCGGCACCAATCAGCCCCAGAACCCGCCCGGGGAGCAGGCTCGCGGCCTCCACGATGGCGGCACCACCCAGGGAGTGCCCGATCAGGATGACATTGTTCAGGTCAAGCTTCGCGGCTACGGCCGCCACATCCTGACCGAACGCCTCTATGCTCCATACGTCGCGTTCCCTGCCAGAGCGGCCGTGTCCAGCCAGGTCCAGGGTGACCACCCGGTAATAGACGCGGAAGGAAGGGATCTGGGCATCCCAATAGGACATGTCCGTGCACCATCCGTGGACGAATACCAGCGTGTAGTCACCCTGTCCTCGGCTCTGGAAATGTATCGGCACACCATCTTCGGAAACAGCGAGGTTCTCCCCGTCTGCCACCTGAGTCTCCTCCTGTGAAGCCTGCCGGCAGGCCGGAAGCAGCGCCAACACACACACCGAGATAAGCAGAAACTGCAGGGCTCTCATGGCCTTCTCCCTTTTCGGTCGTTTGACATCCCATTCGGAGCGGTCACTGTGTGATGACCCCGTTGTCCCCGACCTTCCATTCCCCGTTCTCCTGGACATACAGGATGGCGCGCTGCGTTTCCTGTCCTGTCTCTGCCGTGTACTTGAGCTCCACGATCTGCCAGTCCTCAAGGTTCCGGTACCTCAGCTTGAGCTGTGCCTCACCGGGTCCGGCGAAGTTCTTCCCGCGGAATTTCTTCAGCACGCTGAGGGCCCGGCCGTAGTTCTTCAGAAAGACAGGAAGCATTTCTCTTTCCTCCGCATCCTTTTTGATGAACTCCTCGATGAAATCCTTAGGATAGTAGTACTCGTCTATCTGAGTCCATTCGTATTCCGACTGGGGAGAGCTTTTCCCTTCACCGGACAGCGCCTTGAACCCGAAATACCCGCCGATCACCAGGATGTCGACCACCAGAAAAATGAGCAGGATCTTGACGATCTTATTCATGGCCTCCCCCTCTCTCGTTCTGGATGTCCATACTAGTTCAATGGTATTTTCCCCAGAGAGAAAAGTCAACAAGGAGGGGGGGATCTCCCTCTCAACCGAAGACCCGCCCAACCACCCCATGGGTTTGATTCAAGACGCCAGGCCAGCGGGCTAAGCGCATGCAGAAGCGACATGGCAATGCCCTTCGACTGAACCGATGATCCGCCCGGCCCCCCATGGGTTTGGATCGAGACACCAGACCTGTACGCAACAGGTATAAAGGATCGATGGGTTCTGGTCAAAGGTCGAAGGGGCTTCCAATGTCGGATTTGGCTTTGTTCGCTTTTCCAGCGAGTTTTGCATATAATAGCCTCTTTTGAACCGGACAGCTCCTGTGTTTCTCTTACTGAGCGATCCGGCAAAAGGAACTTAAAAGGCAGAAATGCCGTATACCACATTAAAACCCACCTAAAAAGAGGAGAACATGAAACGAACACGATTCCTGGTTGTGTCCGGCGTGTTGCTGGCGTGTGCGGCTGTCCTGGCCGCCCAGGCCGCGGTCGATTTCGACCGTTTCCACACGCCCGCGGAAGTGGACAAGGCCCTAGCGGAATTTGCCCGGGCTAATCCTCAGGTCACGAAGCTGCACCGTCTGGGCACCAGCCCGGGAGACAGGGGTGTGATCCTGATCGAGATCGGCCCGGAGACGGGCCGTGCGAGCAAAACCCTGCCGGCGGTGATGGTGACGGCCAACATGGAAGGGACGGTTCCCATTGCCACGGAGGCCGCCCTCTTCCTGATCCAAGAACTCCTGAGCAATCCCGAGGCCCGCGGTGACAAGACCTGGTATGTGCTGCCCTGCGGCAACCCGGACGCTGCCGCCGGCTACTCTGCCAAACCTCTGAATCTCGATGCGCGGAACGCCCGGCCCTACAACGACGACATGGACGACCGGACCGATGAGGACGGGGTCGAAGACCTGGACGGCAACGGCCTCATCACCATGATGCGAGTCAAGCATCCCGAGGGAGAGTGGATGCCCATCGAGGGAGAGCCTCGCCTCATGAAGAAGGCGGATAACAGCAAGGGTGAAAAGGGCGTATTCAAACTCTACACCGAGGGTACCGACAACGACGCGGACGGGCAGTACAACGAGGACGGCCCCGGAGGTGTGAACGTCGGCATCAACTACCCGCACCTGTTCCAGTTCTACACAAAGACCGGAGGGTCTTGGTCCGGGAGCGAGGGAGAGAGCTTTCATCTCATCAAATTCATCAACGAACACCGTGAGATCGGCCTGGCCTTCTGCTTCGGCGCAACCAATTTCTTCCTGACCCCGCCCCGCGGCGGCCGCCAAGGATCGGCGGACATGACCAAAATCAAGGTCCCCGACAGCATGGGGGAGATGCTCGGGATCGACACCTCCCGGACCTACACCATGCAGGAGATCATGGACCTGGTACAGCCCCTGGTGCCTCCGGGCATGGAAGTCACCGAGGCCATGCTGGCCAGCTTCCTGGGGTTGGGGGCGGTGGTAAACCCGCTGCCCGAGGACCTGAAGTTCTACACCGAGCTCTCCGAGAAGTACAAGGAGTTCCTGAAGGAGAACAAGCTGGACGCCAAGCGCCAGGACACGGCCGCGGCCAAGGACGGATCCTTCGAGCTCTGGGCCTACTACCACCTGGGTCTCCCCTCCTTCAGTATGGATTTCTGGACCCTCCCCGAAGTCAAGGAGGAGAAGGAGGACAAACCGGACATAACACCCGATACGCTGGAGGAGATGTCGAACGAGGAGTTCATCGCCCTGGGCGAAGAAAAGATCGGCGAATTCCTGAAATCCGTGGGCGCTCCGGACAACTTCAAGGCCGACCAGGTGATCGACGCCCTGAAGGGCGGCATGATGGACACCAAGCGCATGGCAGCCATGCTGCGCCAGATGCCCAAACCCAAGAGCAAGGAGGGGGCCGATCCCAAGGAAAAAGCCCTGCTGGTTTTCAGCGACGCGGAACTGGAGGGCAAGGGATTCGTCCCCTGGAAGCCCTTCCCGCACCCCACGCTGGGTGAGGTCGAGATCGGCGGGGCCGTCCCCTTCACCGACAACACACCGCCTGCCGGGAAGATCGAGGCCCTGCTCAAGGGGCAGGTTCCCTGGGTGTTCGAGGTCGCGGGGAAGATGGCACGTGTCCAGATCGCCCAGACCAAGGTCGAATCCCTGGGGAGCGACGTGTACCGGGTCGAGGTCTGGGTGGAAAACACCGGCACCTTGCCTTACCCCACGGCCATGGGCAAACGCAACACCCGGATCCTGCCGGTGGTCGTGACTCTGGAGGGCCAGGGCCTCAGCATCGTCGAGGGGAAGCCCCGGATGCTGATCCAGACCATCGATGGGCACAAGAGCGGAAAAGTCAGCTGGATCATACGGTCCGGCGGGGCTAAGTCCATCAAGGTCAAGGCCTCCACCCGGATAGCCTGGGAAGACACCAAGACCGTGACACTGGGAGGCTCCCGATGAAGAAACGCACATTGATCGCCATAACGGCCCTGATCCTTATGGTCTCAGGGATAAGCACATGGGGAGCGGCCGAGGACGAGATATCGGTCCCTCTCACCTTTGATAAATACTACAGCTACGAAGAGGTCGTGGAGGCCCTTCAGGTGCTGCACAAGGCATTCCCGGAGATCACCCGGCTGCACAATGTCGGAGAGAGCGAAGAGGGACGAGCCATCTACGCCATGACCGTGAACAATCCCAAGACCGGGAAAGAGCTGGACAAACCTGCGATCTACGCGGACGGCAACATCCACGGCAATGAGATCCAGGCCGGCGAGGTGGCCCTCTACATGCTCAACTACCTCCTGACCAAATATGGGGAGAACGACGAGGTCACCGCCATGGTCGACCGCAACTGTTTCTATGTGATCCCCGTGGTCAACGTGGACGGGCGCTGGCACTTCTTCAACGACGCCAACGACCCGAGCTCCAACCGTGGGCTGCGGCGGCCCCAGGACGACGACCGTGACGGATTGAAGGACGAAGACTTCCCCGATGACCTGGACGGCGACGGCAACATCACCACCATGCGCATGAAGGACCCCTTGGGCCGGCTCAAGACGGATCCCGAGGATCCCCGCCTGATGATCCCGGTCAAGCCCGGTGAGATGGGCGAATGGACCGTGCTGGGACCCGAGGGCCTGGACAACGACGGGGACGGGCGGGTCAACGAGGATTCCGAGGGTTTCGTGGACGGGAACCGCAACTGGGGATTCGACTGGATGCCCGGGTATGTGCAGATGGGCTCCGGTGAGTATCCCTTTTCCGGTGTGGGCCTCAAGGCCATCTCCGAGTACATCATGCAGCGCCCCAACATCTGTGTGGCCTACGCCATGCACAACACCGGGGGCATGTACCTCCGCGGGCCCAGCCAGAAACACTTGGGGGAATACCCTCCTCAGGACATCGCCGTCTATGACTACCTGGGGAAGCAGGCCGAGCGCATGGTCCCGGGCTATGACTACATGATCGGCTGGAAGGACCTCTACGGAACCTACGGGGATTTCGTGGAGTGGATGGTCGGAAGCTTCGGCGTGTATGGCTATGTGATCGAACTCTACCAGTCCCAGACAGAGACCTTCACGACCCGTGAGGAGGAGAAGCGGGCCGCACCGGGCCAGACAGGATTAAGCGCCTTGATGAACGAGAGCAATACCACGGCCCGGGAACGCCTCAAGTTCAACGACAACCTGGCCATGGGCGAGTTGTACAAGTCCTGGACGCCCTATACGCATCCCACCTACGGCGAGATCGAGATCGGGGGCTGGGTCAAGTTCAGTTCCCGGATGTCCGCCCCCTTCATGCTCAAGGACCTGGTGCACCGCAACGCCATGGCCATCTTGTTCGCGGCCAAGCACACGCCGCAGATAAGCCTGGAGGCTTTCGAGGTCAAGAAGCTGGGAAAGGACCTTTACCGGGTGAGGGCCCGCCTGGCCAACTCAAAGGCCATACCCACCATGAGCACCTATGCCCAGAAGAAGAACATCTATCCCAAGGACATGCTGAAGGTCTCGGGTAAGAACGTCCGGGTAGTGGCCGGCGGCACGCTTGTGGACAAATACAGAGATCTCGTGGTCTACAAAGAGTTTCGGCCCGAGGTCCAGTTCCTGGCTGTCCCAGGCTTCGGCAAGGTGGAGTACCAGTTCCTCATCTCGGGGAAGGGCAGCATCACACTGAACTACGAGTCCCGCTGGGCCGGCAGGATCACAAAGACGGTAGAATTGAAATAGGCCGCTCTTTCCCTACAGGAGAGCGTTTCAGCTGATCTCTTCGGTCAGCTCCAGGAAACGCTTGTAGGGGATCGCGGTCCAGCTCTCCGCGGCGAAAGCCCCGTTGGAAAGGCTGATAAGCGAGACCTTCGCTGCCGTCTCTTCGTCAGGCGCCTCGTAGATGTCCAGGAAATCAAAACCCCCCAGCAGGGCGAAGTGTGCGACGAATTTGACCTCAGGGCATTTTTTCTTGACCTCGTCCAGCCAAGCCCTGCCGAGCCTGGCCCGGTCCTGGACCTGCCGGGCGACCTCAGGAGACAGTTTTGTCATGAGGATGAAAGTCTTCATCCCGTCCTCCTTCGAATGGTGTGAGAATCCCTACTCCATATTCTGAGTCCGCGGGCATCGGTTGTCAACTCCCGGGGAACGTCCCCCAGGCGCTCAGAGGATATCGAAGGCGTCGGCGTCCAGGGCCACCTGGAAGTTCTCGCGGAATTTTTCTAGATCCCGGCCGGAAAGGGTCACGGTCTCGATGCTCTCCTCGTGGGGACGGGTCCGGCTCAGGAGCGCACCCTGGGGATCGAACGCGCCTGAGTCCCCGGAATAGTCCCTGCCGTTGCCGTCCGAGCCAATGCGGTTGACGGCGATGACATAGGCCTGGTTTTCGATGGCTCGGGCCGGGAGCAGGCTGTTCCAGGCCCGGCTACGGGGCTCGGGCCAGTTGGCGATGAATACCAGGACATCATAGTCGCCCCGGTTCCGGCTCCAGACCGGGAAGCGCAGGTCATAGCAGATGAGCGGGCAGAACCGCCAGCCCTTGAGGTCTGTTACCAGCCGCCGGGAACCCGCTGCGAAAAAATCGTGTTCCCCCGCCATTCGGAAGAGGTGGCGCTTGTCGTAATGAGAGAAGGTACCGTCCGGCCGCATCCAGATCAACCGGTTGGTATGCCTCCCTTCCGCTGCGAATATTACGGAACCCGTGATCACGCATCCCATGTTCGAGGCCGTATCAGCCAGCCAGCGCACAGCCGCGCCGCGCTCGGTCTCGGACAGAGCAGCCGCGTTCATGGAGAATCCCGTGTTGAACATCTCCGGCAGGACGACAAGGTCCGTGGGTCCCTCGATCCGGCCCAGCAGGCGGCTGAACATGTCCAGGTTTCGGGGCTTGTCCTCCCAGTGGAGGGAGGTCTGGACCAGCGTGATGTTTATATCCTGCACAGGATCTCCGCTGCCTGTTCCAGGGTTTCCTCCCGCTTGGCGAAGCAGAACCGCAGGACCCTGTTGTCAAGGGCATCCGGGTAGAACACCGAAATCGGGATGGAGGCTACCTTGTGTTCCCTGGTCATCCGCACGGCAAAGTCCATGTCTCCCTCATCCGTGATGTCGCTGTAATCCAGCAGCTGGAAGTAGGACCCGGAGGTGGGCGTGAATTTGAAGCGCGAGGTTTTGAGCTTTTCGAGGAAGAGATCCCGCTTTGCCTGATACATGGGGCTTATACCCGTGTAGTTTGCCTCGTCCCTGAGGAAATCGGCGATGGCGTGCTGGATGGGCGTGTTGCAGCAGTAGACCAGAAACTGGTGCACGCTGCGGAATTCCTGCATAAGCTCATCGGGAGCAAGGCAGTACCCCATCTTCCAGCCCGTGCTGTGGAAGGTCTTGCCGAATGAGAACACCACAAAGCTGCGCTCCCTGAGCCCCGGATAGAGCATGACGCTTTGATGCGGCGTGCCGTCGAAGATGATGTGCTCGTACACCTCGTCACTGATGACCAGGATATCGGTACCGCGCGTGAGTTCATCCAGCATCCGCATGTCCCGGTCCGTCAGGATGCTGCCCGTGGGATTGTGCGGAGTGTTGACTATGATCATCCGGGTTTTCCCGTTGATCAGGCTGCGCACCTCGTCCCAGTCTATCGAATAGCCTGGGGGAGTCAGGTTGCAGAACACCGGAACCCCCCCATGAACCTCGACCGCCGGGGCATAGCAGTCATAGGCCGGGCTGAAGAGGATGACCTGGTCCCCTGCATGCACCACAGCGGCGATGGCGGTGTAGAGGGCCTGGGTGGCACCGGCCGTGACGTTGATCTCTTTCTCGGGGTGATAGCGGGCTCCGTAGATGGCCTCGGCCTTGCGGCAGATCTGCTCACGCAGCGGCTGCACACCCGTCATGGGTGCGTACTGGTTATATCCCTTTTTCATGTAGTGTGTGACACGGTCGATCAGTTCCGGGGAGACCGGGAAATCGGGAAAACCCTGAGAGAGGTTGAGCGCCCCGTGCTCATGCGCGAGTTTGCTCATGACGGCGAAGATCGTGATCCCGACATGGGGAAGCTTGGGTTTGAGGTTTGTGCTTTTTTCTGACATGGCCGCTGATATTCTTACCCCAAGCCAATCCCCATGTCAATTCGATACCGTCACGTTTTGGTACGGCACTGGACATTATTGCATTTTATTCTTGCAAGTTTCTGACTGGTTTTATAGTATTCATGTGCTTATTTTGGGTATGGACTTCATAATTCATGGGAGGTGGATTTTGCGCTTAAATATCTTTTTGCTCATTTTTTGTCTGGCTGCCCTGGCCCTGCCGGC
>CBFDBC010000134.1:0-10490 GCA_965602945.1 uncultured bacterium
GGCTGGACAACTTCGCTTATAGAATATATTTAAATATCTGGATTTTCATCCTCTCTGGTCTGGCGGTCCTGACGATTGCCCTGTTATCCGTCAGCTACCAATCTATCAAAGCAGCCACAGCCAATCCGGTGGATTCGCTGCGGTATGAATGAGCCCTATTCGTAACGCAGGGACTGGACCGGATCTGACAGGGCCGCCTTCAAAGCCTGGAAGATGACCGAAAACACGGCCACTGCCAGCGCCAGAATTCCCGCCATCAGGAACGGCCCCATGCCGATCGGGGTTCGGTATGCGAAATCCTGTAGCCACTTGTTCACGACGAAGTAGGCCGCGGGCCAGGCAAATATGTTGGCTACCAGCACCCATCGGACATAGCTCTTGCTGAGCAGGACCACGATGGCGGAGGCACCGGAACCCAAGACCTTGCGCACACCGATCTCCTTGGTACGCTGTTCGGTGCTGTAGGCCGCCAGCCCGAAGATTCCCAGGCAGGCGACCAGGACCGTTAACTCGCAGAAGGAGATCAGGATCGATGCCAGACGCTTTTCCTTGCTGTAGGAGAGGAGGTGGAGGTCAACGACATAGGCGTAATCAAAGATCTGATCGGGCAGGAGTCCTGACCATATCTCCCGTATCTGAGCGATGGTCTCCTGGCCGCGTTCCGTGGGGAGGCGGATGAGGAAGTCTCCCGCCGCCTCGCCCGAATGGAAAAGCACGGTGGGGTAGATCGGGGAATGGATTGAGTTCGTGTTCCAGTCCTTGAGGACACCTATGATCTGATACTGTTTGTCTCCCCGCAGGAGGAACTTCCCAAGGGGGGCTTCCAGTTCAAGACGTGTGACGGCCGTCTCATTGATCAAAACAGACTGAGTATCAGCGGCCCGCCCTGCCTGGAAATTGCGCCCTTCGGCCAGCGTCAATCCCATGGTGGGGATAAAATCTTCATCCATATCAAGGGATTGGAGGATCACTCCCTCCTCGCTCCCCATCGCCTCGGTGCGGATGGTGCTGATGTTCCGGTTCTGCGCCGAAGGGAAACTTCCCAGGGACGCGGCCGACACCGCCCCGGTCCGGTTGAGGATCTGACTCTTGATGACAGCCGCATTCGCCTGGTCGTCCGTGCTCCGATGCCGCAGCACGATCAGATTATCGAAATCATAACCCAGGTCTTTACCCTCGGAATACCGCACCTGCTTGAGCACGACCAGCGTGCACGTGATGAGAACGATGGCGATGAAAAACTGCACACCCACCAGGGCCCGCCGCATGCCGGATTTTGAAGGCCCGCGGCCTGTCCCGGGACGAAAGATCACGGCGGCTGGGAACTGTGAGAGATAAAAAGCGGGATAGGAGCCCGCCAGAAATCCTACAATAAGGATCAAGGTGCCGACCACCGGCAGGATCCAGGGGGTTGTCAGCAGTCCCAGGTTGAGACTTTCCCCCAGATACAGGTCCAGGCGTGGTTTGAAGAGGACAAAGAGCAGAAGGCCCAATCCCATGGCGACGGTCGTGAGCAGGATCGACTCCGTCAGGAACTGTTTGATCAGGTGAGGCCGTACGGCGCCGCATGTTTTGCGGATGCCCACCTCTTTCATGCGGCCGGCGATCTTGGCCGTGGACAGGTTGATGAAATTTATGGCCGCGATCATAAGGATTAGCACCGCGATCCCGGAGAAAATGTAGATACGGGTGAGGCTGCCATCATTGCCCATGTCGTTGTTTATGTTTTTGGTTGTCCCGAGGTATATGCTCCCCAGGGGCTGCAGGTAATAAGACGCGTCCTGTTCCTTTTCGGACAAATGAGTCCGGGCCAGTTCCGTGAGCTTGGCGTCCAGGGCCTCCTTATCGGCTCCATCCCGAAGCAGGAAAAAAGTCGTAATCGATCCCCAGCTCGCCCACTGCGTCATCGCCTCTCGGTGGGTCTGAAGGAGAGTAGAGAAAGAAGCAAAGACAGGATTGCGGAGGATGGTGTTGGACGGCGGCTCCTCGATGATGCCCGTGACCTGGAAATCATGCACCTGACCGACACTCAGGCGGATGGTTTGTCCCAGGGGATCCCGGCTTCCGAAGTATTTCTGGGCCTGGCTCTCGGTGAGCACCACGGTAAACGGCGCCTCGAGCGCCGTCGTGCGGCTGCCGCGGACAAAACGGAAGGAAAATATCTCCAGCAGCGACTGCTCGGCGAAGAGCACCCTCTCCTCCTTGAAATCCCTGCCTTCGACCCGGACCGGCACATTGTGGCGTCTCAGGACGCGGACGCTTGCTTCGATCTCCGGGATGGCCTCCTCGGCCGCAGGGCCGAACGGAGCAGCCACCACGGCATTGATGAGTGTCCGCCCCCCCATGGGTATCAATCCGTTCACACGGAATATCCGGTCCTTCAGAGGATGCATGGATTCGTAGCTCAGTTCATGTATGACATATCCGGCCATAAGCAGGCAGCTGGCCAGCCCTACGGCCAGGCCGGCGATGTTGAGGAGGGCATACCTTTTGTGCTTGAGGATGTTTCTGTAGGCCAGTTTGAGGTAGTTTTTAAACATGGCGGCACTCCCATAGACTGTGTTGATTGAAAACATGGGTAGAGACTTGAGAGTCTGTGACCAGTATAAAGACGCAGGAGGAACGGAAATCGTTTACCGGGGATGCGAAATATCTAGTCCCGCTCGAGCAAAAGGGCCTTTTCGGAGCCCCCCAGATCGAAATTCAGCGATTCATGATAGCCCTGCTGAAGGGCTGTTTCGTACAATCGGTGTTCGATGTAGATGAGCCGGTCCCTTGGCCTTTGCCTATCGAACATGTTTCCTTCGAACAGGCTTTGTGAGGGGAAAAGGATGATGATGTCTGGTTTTTCCCGCAGCACCGTCTCGATAACGAGCCCGGTCTTTGTGGCGTTATCCTCGTCTTGATCCAGGGTTCGGGCTATGTCACGGTCCGTGAGGCCGAGGAGGTCGATCGATCTCATCCGTGAATAATAGGGCACGGCTCCCTGCCGGCGAAGAGCGATGCGCGTCTGTTCGGGAAAGCTGTCGCGAAGCCTCGATCCCAGTTCTTTGAGATGCGAGGCGTTGAGGACGAAGTAGGGGTACACATCCCGGTTCCGGACTGCGTTTTGGGTCTGGTAGATATTCGCACCCGCGTAGACCACGAGGAGTGCCGCGGCTGCTGCGTAGGAGAATCCCTTCGTTTTCTTTGTATCGTGTCCTGCAGACATGTTCCCTACCAGCGCGAAGATCAGGCATGCCACGATCGGAAGTATGGGCAGGAAGAACCGCCCGAATGCCATCCAATCCCCGCTGTAGGTCATGAAGAGCACCTGGCCGGCACAGATCAGCAGTGGATACGCGTATGCCTTTTTCCTGCCTTTTATCAGCAGCCGCGCTGGCAGGATCAGCAGCAGCGGTGTTCCCGACAGCAGCCCGTTCAGGAAGTTCTGCAGGAAGGCGTTGGCCCCGTATTCCGTGAATGTGCCCGGTGGCTTGGCATAGAATGTGTTGGGGAAGATATCATTGAAATAGAGATACCTGAAGACTAGGAACATGATGAAGAGGCTGCCGAAAATCACGGGAGCCTTTAAAGTTCTCGCCCAGCCGTGTTTTTCTTTAGAGAAAATTTCCTTGATCACATGGCATGCTGCGGTCAAAAGGAAAAAGAGCGCCCCCTCGGGCCGGATCAATGCGGCCGCCAGGAGCGTCCCGTACAGAAGGTATCTGAGATGAGGGGAGGGATGATTCGTCTCGAGCCTGATGTTGAGATAGACCACAAACAGGAGAAAAAAAGCGTAGGCCACGGTCTCCATCCCGGACATCGCGTAGTAGGCCAGGCTGGTGGAGAAGGACACGAACAGGGCACAGAGGCACGCAGGGACAGAGGCCAGGCCCAGGGACGAGGCCGTCCTGAATACCAGGAAGATCAGCAGGACGCTTATAAACACAGATAGGATCTTGGCGGCCCACAAAACGGGAATCCCCAGCAGACTGGCCAGCGCCAAGATCAGGACCCAGAGGAAATTGGAGAAACCTTCGACCCTTTCGCCGGGATTGAAAACCAGCCCGTTTCCCTGGGCCAGGTTTTCGGCGTACCGGAAGGAGATGAAGGAATCGTCACAGGTCCAGTTCACAAAGACCAGCTGATGCGCAAAGAGGATCACCACAGCCAATATCAGGATGATGGCCTTCACGCGTTGCTGCGGCCCTGCTGTCGTCATGGTCTAAGTCATTTATGAGGATCGCCGCTATTGTATAAAAAAACGAGAATAAAATCGCCTGCCAAAAAAGTCCGGATTTCTATGATCAAGAAAAGGTCAATCAAACTGATTCGTCAGCCCGTTCGCCTTCGGACGGCGTCCTAATCAGATTGGCTGACCAAAAAGAATCATGGAAATGATGGCCCCTGGGGCGCTGTCTTTATCAGAAAGACCAGGTATCGCAGATCCTCAGGAGCGTTGTTTCCCGCATCCTCAAAATCGATGGGAGCCTCGATGGTGCCCTTGTCCAGTAGATGCCTCAAGAAGGCATATCTGACTTCATAGTGGATGAACATGGCGGCCTGTGCCTGGGTGGCCATGCCGAGGATCTCTTTCATTTCCTGGGAATCGACGAGCTCTATGGTTTTTGCATACACATTCCTTGCCATGTTTTCCAGCTTTTTGGGCCACTCGCCCTCAAAGACGGGGACCGTCAACCGTCCCTCTTCGTCAAACAATGCAAATTGGGAAAAAGATTTGAGCACGCCCGGATCGTCGGCCCTGCTGTCGGCAGCGATATCTTCCACTAACGGCATAAACTGCCGAAAATCCGGTGCCTCAAGCGCCACCGCTGATACCCGGAAGACACGGGTCTCATCTACGGGCATGACGGAAACCCCGACGGGAAACCTTCTTTTGGGGAAAATCGCCCAGGCGTAACCGTTCCAGAACGGTGAATCCGCGGAGAGCTGCGGTTTCCGGTAGATCTCATCACCAAACTGTTCCATCGCATAGCTGTGGAGCACATAGCCGTAAAGGATAGCGAACAGGCTTTTCCGACTGTCGATCCCTTCGAGATGGCTGCGGAGGGCGTCCACGCCGGCACGCAGTTCCTCGGCCAGCTGTTCTACGGTCACTCCAACCTTCTGGCGTATGGCAGCCGCCTTCTTCATACCGTAGACATGGATCGTTGTCCTGAAGGTTTTTTCCTTTTGATCATATTCCAGCAGGCCCCAATCAGCCAGCAGCTCGAGCTGGCTCCGCCGGAAACCTATCCCGCTTGCCTGCAGCTGTTCAGCGGTTTTGGCCTCAAGACAGGCGATCAGGATCTCGCCGTTGTTGTCCATCCCTGCGATCCGTTGCGGATTCAGATCCCTGTCCCTGGACATCTTTCCACGTGCGACAAAATGGTATTCGTCCAGTGTCGCAGGATCTCCTGTTGACTGTCCGGACTCCCGGGCGATATCCGCCTGACAGACAAAGGCGAACAGCGCAAGGATGCCTACTGCTAGGTATATTCGTTTGTGCATGACAGATCCTCTCCAAAACATATCTTCGGTTAGAGCCTATCTCTATTAACAATTACGTCTGAACGTCGTCAGGGTTATACAAGGTATGCATGCCCCGATTCCCAATGTATGGTTATGCCAAAACCAGATTGTCCACCAATTTTTTCGAGAAACAACTGAAGGTTTCCGCCACAGCCCGTAACTGGAAGACCGTGAGCAAACTTCTCGAGCTAGCCGGCTAGCAGGTGCCCTCACGGAGCTGACTTGTCTCATTCATACCGGAGAGCCTCAATCGGGTCTCTGACCGCGGCCTTGCGCACCTGCGCGGCAACCGTCAGGAAAGCCGTGAGCAGCACCACCAGGCAGGCCAGGATGAAGGGCAGAGGACCGAGCGGCATGTGGTATCGGTAGACTCCGTCGAGCAGGGCCTTCAGGAAGAAATAGCTGAGAGGGAGTGCCAGGAACATGGCCGCGGACAGCAGGATCACATACCGTTTTGTGACCAGGGCTGAGATCTGCCTCGCCGAGGCACCGAGCACTTTGTGTATGCTGAGTTCCTTCATACGCTTGGAGATCATGAGGGTCACCAGGCCGAACAGACCCATGCATGAGATCAGCAGAGTGATGACCGCCGTGGCGGAGAATATTCGGGTAATGACCAGGTTGTTCCGGTGGCCGGACTCGAAGACACTGTCCTGGAAAAAGGCATTAAAGACGCTGTCGGGGAAGAGTTCCTGCCAGGCCTTTCGCAAGGCCCCGGTTGACCGTATCCCTGTACCGGCACTGACTCTAGCGGAAAGGACCCTGTACGAATCTTCCGGCGCCAGCCGGAAGAAGGACGGTTCAATATCCTCGAAAAAGAACTGATAGTGGAAGTCTTCGACCACTCCGATGACCGTGAACGATCTGTTGTCGTAACGCAGGGTCTGGTCCACGGCCTGTTCCCAACCCATCTCCCGGACGAACCGTGCGTTCACAACCACCGCCGAATCCAGGTCGGTGCTCAGGTCGGATCGGAAGAATCTCCCGTGCTTGAGACGGACGCCCACGGTCTCAAGGTAATCCAGGCCCACATCGAAGCGGACGACCTCGTGTTTTTCCGCGGCGACTTCGATCACGGCCTCATCCCTGGACCTGCCGATGGAATGGACGGTACCGGCTGCACTGATCACGTTCGGATCGAGGACAGCGGCATTCCGCAGGATCGGAAACTGTTCCCCGCTTTCCAGAAGAACATTTACCACGTGTTCCTGATTGTACCCCCAGTCTCTCTGCCGCTGATACCGGTTGTTCTGCAGGAACGCCGCCACCAGGCAGAGGATCACGAACGCGATCCCGAATTGGGCTGCAAGCAGGGCACTCGTGAACCTCTTTTTCCCGCCGAGCCTGGATTTATTCCTCATGATGTTGATAGGCTGCAGTCCGGTTATGATCAGCGCCGGATAGGCCCCGGCCCCGATGCCTGTCAGAAAAAGCACCAGCACGAGATACAGCCAGAAGTGCGAGCTGCCGAAGAAGTCGAGCAACGTGAACTTCTCCGCGGACTCCATGATCCCCATAAGCCCCGGCAGGAATATAAACTCGGTGATCAGGAGTCCTGCCGCGAGGGCCAGGAAGCACATCAATACGTTCTCTCCCAGGAACTGGCGCACCAGCTGCCCCCGCTGGCAGCCCACCACCTTGCGGATGCCGATCTCCTTGAGCCTTCTCGTGCTCGATCCGAGGGCGATGTTCACGTAATTGAAGCAGGCCTGGATCAGGAGGAAAAGCCCGATGACAAAAAACAGGATGAGGGCCTGAGGCGTCGATCCGGCCGAGATGGAGCGCGCGATCTCCTGGGATTCCCAGGACAGCGTCGGCAGTGGCTCGAACGTGAAGGAAGCGATCGGCCTGTCAACATTGTCCGAATTGTGCCGTTTTCTGAAGGCCTCCAGACCACCCGCCACCACTCCGATATCCTCAGGATCTTTGACCTGGACAAAGGTCGCCTGGGCGTATGCGGTCCAGTCTTCAAACGCAACGGCACCATTGTCCCGCAGATTTTCGAGCGAGGTCAGCATGCCGAATGCGAAGCTGGCATTATGGGGAAACTTCTCCGCCACTCCCTGTACGAAGTAGGATTCCTGCCGTTTCTCTCCCAGCGTGATCAGGATGTTCCGGCCGATCGGTTCTTCATCTCCGAAATACTTTTCCGCCGTGTCTCGACTGAGGATCAGGCTGTTTCTTTCCGTAAGGGCCGCTTTCCGGCCCCGATTTAAGGGAAATGTGAACATATCCAAAAAAACCGGATCCACGAATCGGATGGACTCGGTGAACACATGGTTTTCAATACGAACCGCGGCGGTCAGATCGACAACCCGGACCGAACGTTCGACATGCGGGAACCCGGCCCCGAGCGATGGTCCCAGGGGCAGGGGAGAGTCCCCCCACCGCCGTGCCTGCTCGTCGCCCTCGAGGGTGTACACGGCCATGAAGATGCTCCCTGCGTTCTCATGGAACCGGTCGCTCGTATACTCCTTATCGAGAAGCAGGAAGAAGACGATGCTGCAGCCGATGGCCACGGATAAGCCGGTGATGTTGATGAACGATGCGAGTTTGTTCCGTACGAGATTACGATATGCAAGTTTGAAGTACGTTATTAACATCACGCTCTCCCGTAAAGCTGTTTACTAATCTTAACGGGATGGCATGTGGGTTTGTTCCCTTCCGCCTCAGCGACCGGGCAGATTAATTCGATACTTTACGATCACCAGCGTGTCGTCTTCCTTCTCACAGGCCGCATACATGAAGTCTCCGGTAATTACGAGGTTATCTAGAGGAGAAAAGAGCGGCTTCAGGCCTTTTTCCAGTTCGATACCCGCCCTATAGAGGTATTCACCCTCAGGAGAGAAGATATCGATCTGCCGGATCCTGCCCCGGTTAACCTCCAGGTCCAGTTCGGGCACAAACACATAAATGAGTCCGTTGTGCATCTCGATGCGGTGGAAGTGCGTGAGAGCGTCCGGAAAGCTGTCGATTATCTGGTTGAGCGCATCCGCGGGAAGGTCCTGACGCTCAAAATACTTTCTTTTCATGCGTTTTGAAAACCTTGTCGGCTTCCTGTTGATGGAAAAGGAATCGATCCGGTTCCCCTCCAGATCGGTCACATGGATCAGATATTCATCGCTCATGCCCCAGTAAATCCTATTTCGGTCCTGCCCGATCGTTAGCAGGGGGGATAGGCCGACAACAATCATGTCGAACACATATTCGCCGCTCCGGCCCACGCCCCCCCGAAAGGACGAAAATTCAGCCAAAACTCTCTCCGTTCCAAGTTCTAGATTTTGAAGAAGAATCTTACCCCTGCCTTCCGGAGTGTGGATGCCCGTAAGCGGGGCAGCGATGAGTTCTTCCTCATTCAGGAAAAGATGTAGAGGCAAGCCAGAGCCCTCTTGCCTGGCCTTTCGAAGATAGTCTCCATCTTTCGTGAAATAGTGGATACCGTTCATCCCAGTAATGATCACCTTATCATCGACCAGGAATGTGCGCTCCTGGCCGATGATCTCACCCGGCCCCTCGCCGCCTCTGGCAAAGCTTATCTTGAAGCCGCCTGCGGAATCGAAAATGTAATTGATGCCGTTTTCCATATCAAAAATATATAGTCTGCCCTCATTCGAAACCCTGAGGGTGAAGGGAAGACCGAAGACGTCTTCTCCGGCCCTGTCAACCTCCCACACTTTTACCGGGCTGAAATCCCATTCTCCTTTTGCCGGCTTGTCCCGATTCTTGACCTCAGCCGAGAGGGTGGTAATTAAGATAAAACAGAATATAGTTGCCGTTATCAGTGTCCTTCGATACATGAGAGGCTCCTTTGTGCTATTGGAATGCAAGTCTTGTGCCACAATCGGTTCCCTGAAGAACACATCTCGTGTTCGGCAAAAGTGTAATGTTATTTTACAGAAGCGGCCCACACCGCGCTGGCGGGTGACGAAATAAACCGTGCGCTCGACCTTAGGGAACTGTTAAACGTGGGGAATGTCGGTGTGATGGGAGATCTCGAAGCTGGTGGTTACAAGGTCTTCGCGGTTGAGGGAATGGACGTTTTCGTGTCCGGTCAAGCGGGCGAACGTCTGCAGCTCCTCGGTACTGACACGGAGGAAGTTTTCGACCCTCCCGGCCGCGTGATCGGTCATGATCCGTGCCCTCATCTCAGGCCTCTGGGTCGTTACGCCCACCGGACACCATCCGGTGTCACAGATGCGGTACTGCTGGCAGGCCGCAGCCATGAGCGCGGCCGTCCCCACGGCCACGGCATCCGCACCCATCGCCAGTGCCTTGGCGAAATCAGGGGACAGACGAAGCCCGCCTGTGATGACGAGAGAGACCCCATCCGCTTTCTGCTCGTCAAGGTACTTCCTGGCCCGATAAAGGGCATAGATCGTGGGGACGGAGGTCGCCGCCTTGATCATCTTTGGACTGGCTGCCGTCGCGCCCGGCCGTCCGTCGATCGTTATAAAATCCGGCTCGGCATAAAGCGCCACTTCCATGTCTTTTTCGATGTGCCCCGCCGCGAGCTTGATCCCAATGGGTTTTCCTCCCGATTTCTTCCTGAGCATGGATACGGTTTCTTTGAGGTCCTCACGGTTCTGGATATCCGGGAAGCGCGATGGGCTGATGATGTCCTGTCCCTCCTCGAAACCCCGGATGGAAGCGATCTCCCGGGTCACCTTGGCGCCTGGAAGATGCCCGCCCATCCCGGGCTTGGCCGACTGCCCGATCTTCATCTCGATGGCGTCCACCCTGCGGAGGTTTTCATCGGTGGCGCTGTATTTATTGGGCACATACTCGAAGATGTATTTGTAGGCATTGGAAAAGGACTCTTCCAGCAGGCCTCCCTGTTTTTTAACGTGCTTTTCGTATATTTTATGATATTTGTCTACATAGTTCGTTTTCGGTTTTTTGGCCGACTCTGAATTTCCCCTTGGGCAAAAACCTCCCGTAATTATCTCATCATCCTCTATTGAAAATACTTCGAGCTG
>CBFDBC010000135.1:0-10450 GCA_965602945.1 uncultured bacterium
TGGCTCATGCCGGCCGGGACCTTTATTTTCATCATCCTGATGGGGCACATCCTGTACCATCGTTTTACCGAGAACAGCCGGCGGCTTGTGGTCTATTCCCAAGAGCTCGAGGAAAAATCTCTCCGTCTGGAAGAGGCCAAGGCCGAGCTGGAGGAGTACAGCCGGACGCTCGAACACAAGGTCGAGGAGCGGACCCGGGAGCTCCAGGAGAAGCAGGTCCAGCTGATCCAGTCCAGCAAGATGGCGTCCCTAGGCAGCCTGGTGGCGGGCGTGGCCCACGAGATCAATACCCCGGTGGGCGCCATCAACAGCATGCACGACACGCTGATGCGTGCGGTGGAGAAGCTGAAGAACGAACTCGAATCCTGCCTGTCGGAGAACAAGGAAGAGCAGACGCGGATTATGTCCTCACTCCAGGCCGTGGATGATGCCAACAAGGTCATCGCCTCTGGGACGGACCGGGTCATCGAGATCGTGAAGCGGCTGCGGAGCTTTGCCCGGCTGGATGAGGCGGAGCTCAAGGAGGCCGACATCAACGAAGGCCTGGAAGACACGCTGACCATCATCCACCACGAGATCAAACACAACATCAAGATGAACAAGAACTACCACGACATCCCCAGGATATCCTGTTTCCCCGGCCACCTGAACCAGGTCTTCCTGAATATTTTGATCAACGCCAAACATGCCATAGAAGAAAAGGGCGAAATTTCCATCACTACCTATGCCCGGGACGACAAGGTCTTTGTCGAGATCAAGGATTCCGGCGAGGGAATCCCCAAAGACAAGCTGGAAAAGATCTTCGATCCCGGATACACCACCAAAGGCGTGGGTGTGGGAACCGGGCTGGGGCTCTCTATCTGCTACCAGATCATCCAGGACCACAGAGGAGAGATCAAGGTGGAGAGCAAGCCTGGTGAGGGCACGACCTTCACGGTTATCCTTCCCACGGACCTGGAAAAGCAGCTGGAAGCATCAGGGCCGGAGTAATCCTGGCTTATCTGGATACACACAAGAAGTGAAGTTCGTGAAAAGCAGCCCTAGGTTGTGTGCCCTTATTTTTGCATGCCTGATCCTGCTCCACTGCGCCTCGAAACCCGAGGCGGTGCCGAGCGCCATTCCCTATTACAATCATGGTGTTGAGCTTCAGGAGGCTGGGAACCTGGAGGATGCGATCGCGGCCTATACCCGTGCCCTGAAGATCGATCCCTATTTCGTGGACGCCCTGGTCAACCGCGGGAATATCCAGATGGACCTGGGGGATCTCTATGAGGCCATCGAGGACTACACACGGGCCCTGGCACTGGAGCCCGATCATATCGTGGCCTATCTCAACCGTTCCAGCGCCTATGCGCAGGAGGGCGATCTGGACTCCGCCATCGAGGATCTTACAACCGCCATCGTGATAAAACCGGACTTTGCTTCGGCCTATTTCAGCCGCGGGATCGTGTGGATGGCCAAGAAGAACTATGATTTGGCCACCGCGGATTTCACGAAAGCGGCCGACCTCGATCCCTTCCGCAAGGACGCGGCTGCAGAAAAAATCAAGATCTGCCGCTCCAAGAAAAAATAGCCCTAGTACTTAATCTCGGTTTCGACGATGAAAAACTGATACTGATCGTAGAGAATATCGACTTCATACTTGGTGCTGCGGTTGCCGGTGTGGTTGATGAGCACCTCTTCGAGCTTCTGGAAGCTGGGGAAGCGGATGCCATTCTTCTCGATCCCATAGGCCACGCTCCAGGTGATTTCCCGCTTGAGGTTGCCGATGGAGGAGTCGAGATCCTCTGAGTAGCCGGGGATCGAGCGGGGGTCCCACTCGATCTTCAGCACGCTGAAGTCCGAGACATCCACCCAGATCTTCCCGAAGCTGTAGTTTTCCTCCCGTTCTTCCGTGGGAGTGGCCGTGATCACGAGTGTGGCCCGGCCGTCCAGCTCTTCCCTTCCCACGATCGCGTAGTCGAAGTGCTGCTGCCAGTAGTGGCTCAGGAAGCCCACCGGGCCGTACACCAGGTACTGTGCGAAGTAGCGCTGCAGCTCGAGCTGGGCATCTTTTTTTTCCTTCTTTTTCCCGTTCTCTTCCAGGAGATCCCGCTTTTCATACCGTTCTTCTTCTTTCCGGATCATCTGGTAGTCGTAGACGTAGCTTTTGTCCTGTACCCTGCGCAGCTGGAGCTGTGTGGAGTAGACCATTTCTCCCGCCACATCGGAGCGCCTGTAGGAGCTTTTCTTGTTAAAGAAATAGACCTTCTCCTGCATGTTCTCGTGGCATATGAAATCCAGGGCCACGGCCTTGAGCCGCTCGCAGTAGTCCCCGGTCTTCTGCATGACCTGCCTGAGCAGGGCGGCGTCTTCCGCCGATACTTTAGTGGGTGCCTGAGCCGGAAGGCCTGCGGTCAACATTCCCAAGGCGAGGAGGGCGCATATAACCCTGATTACGGGATATCCAACCTGCATGTGAGCAGCGAGCATAAGCCCTTCCTGATCTCCAGAGTGTCCTCTGTCCGATTCCCCGGACTGAGGTAGTACTACGGATGACTCCAGCCTTTCGTTTATTATGCGCCTAGAACGTGCTGGCCAGGAATCCGCCGATCACGGCCCAGTAGATGGTGGAGATGTAAGGATTGCTGGCGATCTTGCAGGTTCCGCTGGCGCACCCTATGAAGCGGTAGTAAAGGAAACCGATGACCGCGCCCGCGGCCACACCCAGGAGTATTTTGATCATCTTCTTTTTGTCCAGTCGTCTGATTTTCTCTGCCATGAGCCTGGGCCCACTATATCAGCCATTGCTTATATTGTCAAATCTGAATTCAGTGCGGATGCCTCAGGATCACTCCTTGTGCCGGGGTTCCAGGGTGAATATTCCTTCGTCCAGATCGAGCCGGGTCTCGAGTCTATCGAACTGCATCACGATGCGGCCGTGGTAGGGGGTTATAGCCGTGATCTTAAAAGGGATGCGCAGTCCCTCGAGCTCGCGGTAATCTTCATAGATGAAGATCTCTGACATCTTCGCATCCGATCCGGGCCGCATCCACCGGGTGTTGGCGAAAAGAGGATCTCCGGTCTCCGCGTCAACCGTCATGGTGTAGGGTGGGACATCCCGGGCCGTGAGCTTCAGGATATAGACTCTGCGCCCGTTCTGTTCCTTTTCCTCCGTGATCTCCATCGTCTCGAAGAACTTGCGCCAGTCGCCGAAGAGGGCCGCGGGATGCTGCAGCCGGGCCTGCTCGTAGAACCGCCCGTACAGCTCCTGAAAAACAAAGATAGTGTTGGCCATCGCGCTGCGCTCCGGATTGAGGGCAAGCTTGATATGCCCGAACCGGCCGTAGTCCTGATCCTGGACAAACCGGTCGGTCCCGGCGGCGGTCCAGGTGATCTTCCCACTCAATCCTGACTGGGGCCGGCTGACCGTCCCGGTGAGGCGGAAATTCCCTAAGGCTTGGACAGCCGCCGAAGCCTCATCCGACTTGCGTATGCGCAGGACCTCCTCCACGGTCGGAAGAGTAGGCTTCTCCCCTAAGAGCGCCTCCCACACGATTCCCAGGGATGCCTGAGGGATGCCCGAGGTCTGGCGGTTGGTCAAGAGCACGAAGCCGAGCCCGGAATCGGGCAGCAAACCTACCTGGGCGTTGAAGCCGTCCACTCCTCCACCGTGTTCGATCATGAGCTGGCCTTCCCACTCCCGGACGAACCAGCCCATACCGTAGGCCATGCCCGGGCCCATCTCGAACTGGGGAGTCCAGGTCTCCTGGTGATTCTCCTCGCTCAGGAAGCGCATTCCGTTGAATATGCCCTTTCCCAAGTGGAAGCGTACCCAGTTGGCCATGTCCAGCACATTGGAATTGATGACACCGGCCGCCCCGATGTTGTCCATGTCTCTGAGGGGCAGCGGCTTGTGGTGCCGCACGCTGTCCTCCCAGATGTACCCGGTTGCCTGAAGAGGATCGCTGCGGCCGGCATGGACCGAGGAATTCGTTCGATCCATGCCCAGTGGCGTGAAGATCCTCTCCTCGATCAGTGTGTCCCAGTCTTTCCCACCGGCCTTGGCCGCGGCTTCTCCGGATGCCAGGTACTGGATGTTGGTGTAGTTGAAGCGTTGGCCGTAAGGTGCCATGGGCTCGGCCTGCGCGGCCAGGCGCAGCGCCTCTTCACGCGAGACGCCGCTGTTGAGCCAGACCAGGTTCATACGCATGAAGCCCGTACGGTGGCAGAGGAGATCGCGGAGTGTGGCCTGTGCTCCCCCATCCTGAGTCTTGAGCTTCAGCTCGAAGTACGGGAGGTGTTTTATCACTGGGTCGTCCCAGCCCATCTTGCCCTCGTCGGCCAGCATGCCGATCAGGGCCGTGTTGAACGCCTTGGTGGCGGAACCGATGGCGAAGTTGGTCTCGGGCGTCGCCGGCCTCTGCTCGGCGATGTCCGCCCATCCGAAACCATGGGTGAGAATGATTTCGTCGTCCTTGACCACGGCCAGCGCCATGCCCGGCACATGGAGCTCCCGCCGCTTCTGCTCCAGCACATCGACCAGGCGTTCGAGCCGGAGCTCGAGGGTGTATTCTTCTGTCTCTGCTGTTGGCTCCTGCGCAGGAAGAATGGGGACGCTACAGAGTATGGTCAAAGCAGAAAGCAGTATCAGAGTGAGTAGTCTCGAAGCGGTCTTCTGAATTCGTTTGTGTCCTCGCATTCAAATCTCCTGATCGGCCATCTAGTACGCCCATTATCTTGGAATCGGTCGTGAATGCAAGTCTAAATGATAGAAGCCCCTATTCGTAGCGCAGGGAGTCCACGGGATCGGTGACAGCAGCGCGGATGGTCTGGAAGCTCACGGTCACGAGGGCGGTCAACAGGGCCAGGGTAGCGGCAGCCGGGAACATCCAGAGGTGGATGTCTACATGGTAGGCGAAGCTGTCCAGCCAGCGCGACATGGCGATGAATGCGGCCGGCCATGCGATCAGGTTGGCGAATAATACACCCTTAACGAAGTCCCAGGAAAGCAGCCGTGTGATCTCCGGGATCGAGGCTCCCAGGATCTTGCGGATCCCGATCTCTTTGGTACGCTGCTCGGAGACCAAGGCCGCCAGCCCGAACAGGCCCAGACACGACACCAGGATCGCCAACAAGGAAAAATACCGGAATACGCTCATTGTCCTTTGCTCCCCACGGTACATCCGTCCGAAGAACTCGTCCAGGAAGCGATAGGTGAAGGGGAACTCGGGTGAGAACCGGTTCCACACCTTTTCCAGATGGCCTACCAGGGTGGATAGGTCGCCACCTTCCGGACTGATACGGAGGAATGCATAGCTGTATCGCTGCGGCTCGACCAGCAGGACCAGCGGCCTGATCTCTGTCTGGAGGGGCTGGAAGTGGAAGTTTCTGACAACTCCGATGATCTGCCCCTCCCTGAGCCCATCATGAGCGGGAGCCGCGAATCGTTTTCCAAGGGGAGATTCCACCTCGATCCTGCGGACGGCTGCCTCGTTGAGCACATAACCCTGTTCGGCGTCTGTGGTGTACTCCAAAGCGAACCCTCTACCCTCAACGATCTCCATGCCTAGCGTGGCAAAATAATCAAAATCCACCGAGGCGCGTTGGAATTCCCCCTCGTCTTCGGGCTCCTTTCCCTCCCATTCGAAGCCGGTATGCGTGTGGCCGATCTCCATGGGGAGCTGGTCAGAGGCCGTGACCTGCAGTATGCGGGGATTGGCCAGAAGCTCGTTCTTCATGGCATGGTACTGGCCGCCTGCCTCTCCTCGCAAGGGCAGGTAGATCACGTGTTCCCGGTCCATTCCCAGGTTGGTGTTGAAGATGTAGTGCAGCTGGCTCGTCATGATCAGGGTCGCCGTGATCAGGAAGATGGTGACGGCGAATTGAACAACTACCAGGACCTTGCGGAGTGTGAGCCGTGCGGGGCGGCGGGCCTGGGTCGAAAGAACTCCCCGTAGGATGCGGACGGGGCTGAATGATGAGAGCAGCAGCGCGGGGTAGATGCCCGCCAGGAGTCCGGAGAGGAGGGCCAGTGCAAACAGCCTCAGGAGCATGCCGGGATCCTGTAGTTGACCGAGGCTCAGCTCTTTCCCGGACAGAGAATTGAAGGCAGGCAGAGCCAGGGCAACCAGGGCCAGGGCCGCTGCGAACGCGACCAGGGACAGGAGGATGGACTCACCCAGGAACTGCTTGATCAGGTCCTGCCTCCGGGCGCCCGTCACCTTGCGCATGCCGATCTCCCGGCCACGTTGGGCGGCGCGGGCCGTTGAAAGATTCGTGAAGTTGAGGCAGGCCATGGCCAGGATGAAAATGGCGATAAGGGAAAAGATGGTGATGGTGCTGCTGTCTCCTTCGGAGAACGCCCCGTGCAGGTGAATGCGGGTCAGGGCCTCCAGCTTGAGTTTGGGATCCCCGAACAGCTCGTGGGAGTCGAGATAGCCGAACATCTTTTCTTCTGCGTCTGTTTGGGGGATGCCCTCGTGGAGCAGGACAAAGGTTTCGATCTGAAACCGGCCGAAATGGCCGGGATCTCCGTCGTTGCGGACAAAGACCTCGAAAGGTCGAACGTAGTCGAACCGAAGGCTCGAGTTGGCGGGCAAGCCCTGCAGGACCCCCGTGACCTGGAGGTCCGCACTGCCGTCCAAAAGGATGTGCTTCCCCACAGGATCGTCCTCGCCGAAGACCTTTTCGGCCAGCTCCTGTGTGATGAGGATCGAGTCCGGTGAGGAGAGCGCAACCCCCGGATCTCCCTTCAGCAGAGGGAAACTGAACATGGTCAGGAAGGAGGGATCCGCATAGGTACCACTTTCTTCGAACTTCTTATCTTGATAGGCAAGGAGCCCGGCCGTCCGGCTGTAACGGGCGGCGGATTCGATCTCGGGATAGTCCTTTTCGAGTGCGGGACCCAGGGGAATGGCCGTGACCGGCCACATCCGGCCGCGCGCCAGGAGGTTGATCCGGCTGATCCTGCCCGCGTTTTCATGGAACCGGTCGAAGCTTAGCTCGTCCCAGACCCAGAGGAAGATGAGGATGCAGACGGCCATGCCCACGGCCAGCCCGGCGATATTGATGAAGGAGAAGGCCCGGTGCCGCAGGAGCTGCCGCCAAGCGGTCTTGAGATAATTTCTGAACATGATTGTCCTCCAGATCAGGGAGTGACGGACATAGGCCGGGAATGACCGCAGCACCTGCCTCCGGTACCAGCGGCGGGCCCGAAGGGTGCCCTGTTCAGTGAGCCTCTCCCTGAACTCTTCTTCCAGGTCTCCAGCGCAAAGGTAATCACCCTGGTACCGGGACATGCGGGCCAAAAGCCAAGATACCATACGAGGAAGACGTGTTTCGCCGGATCGCATCTCAGGCTGCCTTTTTTGGCGGTTATTTCTGGGCGGCCTATCCATATCCTCTGTCATTCGTATCTCAACGAGTCCACGGGATTCGCACGGGCAGCTTTGATAGACTGGTAGGCCACGCTGACAAGGGCGATGGCCAGGGTCGCCAGCCCGGTCAGGAGGAATGTGGCGATCCCGAGCTCTATACGGTATGCGAAGTTCTTAAGCCAGGCGTTTACGGCCAAATACGCCAGGGGCCAGGCGATAAGGTTGGCCATGGCGACCCAGACTGAGAACTCCCGGGTCAGCAGTACAACGATCTCACGCACGGAGGAGCCCAGGACCTTGCGCACGCCGATCTCTTTGGTCCGCTGCTCGGCCGTGAAGGATGCCAGGCCGAAGAGCCCCAACCCGGCGATGAAAATGGCGAGTAACGCTCCACCGCGAACCAGGGAGCCGATGCGGCTTTCCTCTTTGTAGAGGCGGTCGATGTCCTCGTTGAGGAAGCTGTATTCGAGGGGAAAATCAGGGGCCATCTCCGTCAGGGTGGTCTCGATGAATCCGACAGTGGCCCTCAGGTCGTCCGAATCCAGGCGTATGTACATGTCCGTGAACCAGCCGGGAGCGACGGCCAGGACCAGGGGTTGGATCTCCTCGTGCAGGGAGCGGAAGTGGAAATCCTTGACCACGCCGATTATGTGGCCGTTCTTGCCCTCGTCAAAGGGGAGAGGGCAGTGGATCCTTTGTCCCACCGGATCTTTCAGTCCCATATAGTCCGCAGCCGCCTCGTTTATGATGAAGGCTTCATCGTCGTCCGTGGGAAATTCCCGAGAGAAGTAACGTCCCAGTTTCATCTCGATATCAAAAATGTCTGCATAGTCGTAGTCCACGGAATGGATGGCAAAAAAAACGTCGTCATCTGGATCCTTGCCCTCCCAGCTCACGCCCTTGGTCCCGAATCGTTTGAAGAAGGAACCGTTCGTCGCGGATACGGCCCGGATGTCTGTGCGCTGGAGCAGGCGGGTCTTGATGGCCCGGTAATTACCACGCACGCCGCCCCGCAGCTCCAGGTTGATCACCTGGTCCGTGTTGAGCCCCATGTCCTTGTGGCGCATGAAGTGCACCTGTTGATATACAGAGGCCGTCCCGATCAGAAGCATGATAGACAGGGCGAACTGTGTGACCACCAGCACCTTGCGCAGCAGGGGTCTCGTGGCTCTTGAGCCCGGGGACCCCTTGAGGACGCCGACAGGCTGATAGGCGGAGAGGAACAGCGCGGGGTAGATCCCGGCCGCCAGTCCAGTGAGGAGGACTATGCCTGCCAGCAGAGCAATCCCTCCCACATCAAGCCGGAGTACCAGCTGTCTCTCCAACAAAGTATTGGCACCGGGCAGGAGCGCCATCACTACGGCAACCGAGGTCCCGCATGCCAGGGAGGCCAGGAGCAGGGATTCACCCAGGAACTGCCTGACTAACTGCGGTCGCACGGCCCCTACGACCTTGCGCAGGCCCACCTCCCGGGCCCGTTTCTCGGATCGGGCGGTGGTCAGGTTGATGAAATTGATGCAGGCCATGATCAGTATCATGATCCCGATGCAGGAGAAGATGTAGACATAGAGGATGGGGCCGCCGCCCGAAGGCTCATGCAGATGGATGCGAGTCAGCGGATAAAGGCTCAGGTCGTACCGCTCCGTGGGGAGGTTCCGCGTTATGGTGCCGGCGATCTTCTTGCTCACCGCAGCCGCATCGGCTCCGGGCCGGAGCTGCACATACGTGACGTAGGCGCTTACATCCCATTTGTCGATGGCCATTCCCGAGAGGGTCACGAAATTGAAAGGGAGTAGGAACTCGAAATCGAATATCGTGTTGGGGGGGAGATCTTCGAGCACCGCCGTCACCCGGAAGTCGTGCCAGGTGCCCCACCACTCAAAGGACACGGTCTTACCGAGCGGATCTTTTCCTCCGAAAAGCTTTTCCGCTGTGCTCTCCGTGAGGACCATGGACTGGCGGTCCGAGAGCGGATTTTCGGGCCCGCTTCGAAGCAGCGGAAAGCTGAACATGTCGAAAAATGAAGGGTCGACACCCTGGACCCTGCTGGTGAAGAGTTTATCCCCGTATCTGAGCGCAGCCCGGGCATGCCCGAAAACGCGGCACGTGTCGGCGATCTCGGGATATTCGCTCTTCAAGGCCGGCCCGAGCGGTCCGGGGCCGTGGTACCAGTAGCTGTCGGTCCCCCTGGGATTCATGAGCACGCGGTGGAGAGAATCGGAGTTGTCGTGAAAGCGGTCGAAGCTCAGCTCATCCTGCACCCAGAGGAAGATCAGGATGCAGCAGGCCATGCCGATGGCCAGGCCCGCAAGGTTGATGAAGGAGAATCCCTTGAAACGGCTGAGATTCCGTAAGGCGGTCTTGAAATAATTCTTGAACATGATGAGGCTCCATACCAGGGAATATCGCAAATAGGCCGGGAGGGAGCGGAACACCTGGGTTCGGAACCAGCAGCGGGCGCGCATGGCGCCCTGCTCCGTGATCCGTTCTTTGAATTCTTCTTCCAGGTCACCGAGCCAGGAGAACTGGCTCTGGTACTGTGACATCCGGGCCAGCAGCCAGGATGAGAAACGAGGAGGGATCGGTCTGGTTGGCAGCATTGCGGTCAGCCCTTGTCTGCCGCCAGGTCCGGGAGGCCTTCCCAGATCTTCTTGTGGAGACTGTGCGCATCCTGCAGCGCCTCGACGCCGGAGGGAGTCAGCGCATAATAGATCTTGCTGCGGCCGCCCCGTTCCGGGGTGGGAGTTCCCCTACTCTTGCTCACATAGCCCTTGCGGACCAGCTGGTCGAGCAGGTTGTAGAGCGTGCCGTAAATGAATTCTTTCTGGGTGACCTCCGCCACCTTCTTGCGGATGGCCACACCGTAGGCGTTGTCCTCGAGCCTGAGGATGGCCGTCAGTATGATCTCTTCGGCGACCGTGAGTTCTTTCATCCTGCACCTCGCACTGATTTATCCGTTTATCACGGACATATGTATATACGTATCACACGGACAAATGGTTGCCTTTTGCGCTCCGACCATTTCCAAAAAAACTATAACTATTTTACTGAAAAGCCGTATTATTAGTGTATAACATACTGGATTTCAGGAA
>CBFDBC010000136.1:0-10366 GCA_965602945.1 uncultured bacterium
GAGCGAGCCGAGGAATTAGGTGAGTTCCCTCGCTGGGGGAAATCACCGGGCTGACGTTTCAGTTTGCCCGACTGTTTCATTATATTCATGGTTACTGACATACGTCCGTGATCAATCCATAACACGAGCAACGACGGCACGGGAATTCCCCCAGGGAAAAGTCCGGCTCTCCAGCTCTTCCCACCCATGAGACGTCAGGAAGCCGCACTTCGGCCATCATGGCTTTTCGCTGCAACCTAGTTCCAATCCATTGAGCTGGATTGACTGATATGGGGCATGCATGATAGTGTGTAGCAACAAAAAGGAGACAAGATGGAATCAGATGCGCCATCATGCAGGCGGACGCAGAAAAAAAGCGAGGAAATCCGCTTGAGCTCCTCTCCTGAGATCCACCGCCTGGTCGACCTCCCGATCAACATACCGGAAAAGAGGATCCTGCACCGCCTGGGTTACAAGGGACGCAGCGCGCCGGTCAGCCCCGGCGTCACCGAGATGATAAAAGAGCAGGAGGCGCGGTTGGATTCTCTCCTACGCCCGGCGGCCCTCTACCGGATCCTGGACTACCAGGACACCGACCGGCATCCCGTGTTTGCGGACGCGGAAAAGGTGGCGCTGTGTATCTGCACCATCGGTGAAGATCTGGAAAAATCCAGCGCCGACATGATCCGGGATAACGAGATGCTCAATGGCTTCATCCTGGATTCCTTCGGCTCCGAAGCCGCGGAGGCGGCAGCCATCCAAGCGGACCGTGTCATCGCCCAGGCGGCACGCGACATGGACCTCTGGCCCAGCAAAAGATTCAGTCCCGGATACGGCATCTGGGACATCCGTGAGCAGTCCTATGTTTTCAAAATGCTTCCGGCCCAGGAGATCGGTGTCCGGCTCACAGACACCTTCATGATGGTCCCGCGCAAATCCGTGTCGTTCCGGATCAATTTCTACCGGAACAGGGAACAGACCACGCGCAGGTTCGGCTGAAACGTTCAGAACTTTATCGGCTCGGGCAGGGAAAGGGCTGGCAGGCCGTGCTCCTCCAGGATTGCGTTCAATTCCGCGGCCCTCTCACCGAGAATGGCGTTGAGCCGCGTGACTTTTTCGTCGGCCATCCGTGTCAGTTCTTCCAGCTGGGCCAGGTCGGTCTCCGTGGGCGCACCCGGATATCCTGAGATGGAGATACCCAGGAAAGCCATACGCATGGGGAGGTTCCCGCCGCGGAGGGACGCCTCGACATCCAGGCGGTAGCCGAAGGGTTTGGGAAGGATCTCCGCCTCCACAGGCAAGAATGACTCCTCGAAGCGCTGCAGGGCCGCCGTGACGGCTTCCGGGACATCCGCTTGGCCTGACACGGTTTTTTTCAGCTTGTCCACGCGGCTTCTGAGGCTCCGGGCTGCGGTGACAGCCAGGGCCAGCGTACGCGAAAGCCGTTGGGCCCGGATCTGTCCTGCCTCCTGGGCCGCGCGCGATGCCTCATCCAGCTGGAAACGGGGATCGGGGTGGATGGTCAGCTTCCTGATGAGCGTCGTCTCTCCCGAGGTGAGCCCCACCGTGTACTCCCCCGCAGGCACCGTCGGCGGAGCCACCAGCACCATGCCCCCCGTTTTCACCGGCCGGCCCTCCTCATCCCTGGGTATGTACTGGAGGCTCCAGGTGAAGCGCTGCAGGCCGGCCCTCTTTGCGACATTCAACTCATAGACGGTTCCATTGTCCCGGTCCTTGACCTCGAGCTTGGGTCTCTCATCCGGTTTCTCTCGGAAGTATACGGCGATGGTCGCGCCGTATACCGGATTCTTGGCCGTGAACACACGCCGGCTGAACATCTCCTGCGAACTCCCCCGATAATATTTCGTGAAAGGCTGTATGTCGAACAGATGCATCTCCGTTTCCGCTACATCGGGCCGGAACTGCTGGAGCGCTGAGATGTTGTCAAGTATCCAGACCCCCCTGCCGTGTGTGCCTATGATCAGGTCGTTTTCCCGGGGGTGAACGGCTATGTCACGAACCGCGACGGTGGGAAGGTTGTTCTTGAGCGGGAACCAGTGCCCGCCGCCATCCAGAGTGGCAAACACCGAAAACTCGGTGCCGACAAAGAGCAGGTCCGGGTTCCGGGTATCTTCCCGGACGACATGGATCCAGCCGAATGGAAGGCTGCTCCCGATATTTTCCCAGCTCTGCCCATAGTCCCGGGTGAGAAAGAGGTAAGGATCGTAGTCATCGGAGCGGTGGCGGTCAAAGGCCGCATAGGCGGTGCCGGCCTCGAAGCGGGAAGCCTCGATCCGGGAACACCAGCTGTGGGGAGGCAGGCCGGGGATGTTGTCCACGACATTGGACCAGGTGTGTCCGCCGTCCCGCGTGACCTGAACGTTTCCGTCATCCGTGCCGCACCAGATCAGGCCGGGGACGACGGGTGACTCGGCAATCGTGATGATGGTGCAGTGGATCTCGGCTCCTGTGTTGTCCGGTGTGATGGGACCTCCCGAGCTTTGGAGCTTTCGTGGATCATCGGTGGTGATATCCGGGCTGATCCGGATCCAGGACTGCCCTCTGTCCGTGCTTTTGAAGAGGAAATTGCCGCCGGTGTAGACGGTGCGGGGATCGTGGGGGGAGATATGGATCGGAGAGTTCCAGTTGAAACGGAAAGGTGGTTCGTCCATGGAAGCCAGGGGTCTGATCGTTTTGCTGAGCCCCAGGCGGAGGTCGAAGCGGTAGAGGCCGTTCATCTGGGAGTTGGCATAAACGGTGTTGTGATCCGACGGGTCGGGCTGGCAGTAGAAGCCGTCCCCCCCGCCCACGGTGTACCAGTCCCGATTGGTGATGCCCGCCACATCCAGGGTGGCGCTGGGCCCTCCCCACACACCATTATCCTGGAGTCCACAGTAGACGCGATAAGGGCTCCTCATGTCAAAGCCGATCTGGTAGACCTGAGCCAGGGCCATGTGCTCGATGCCGTACCAGCTTTTGCCTCCGTCATAGGAGATATCTATCCCTCCGTCGTTGCCGTCGATCAGGTGGAGCGGGTTTTGCGGATCGATCCAGATATCGTGATGATCGGGGTGCGTGCCGGTGGAGATCAGCCGGAACTTTTTCCCTCCGTCACGCGACACATACGACCCTCCGGAAAAGACGTACACCACGTCTTCGTCCGTGGGGTCTACCCGGATCTGGCTGTAATAGAACGGCCGGAAGTTGATCTGCGTGTAGGTCTTGTTGTCACACATCCGGGTCCAGGTTTCACCTTTGTCCGAAGAGCGCCAGATCCCCCCGTCCTCGTGCTCGATCAGGCTGTAGACCACGCCGGGACTGCTGCGGGCCACCGCCACTCCGATGCGGCCCAGTGTTCCTTCGGGCAGGTCCCGGACCAGGCGTTTCCATGTGGCGCCGCCGTCGGCGGACTTGTACAGCCCGCTCCCGGGCCCGCCGCTGTAGAAATAGAATGGGAAACGCTGGTGATCCCAGGCAGCCGCGTACAGAGTCTCGCCGTCTGCAGGATCGATGGCCAGGTCGGCGATCCCGGTGCTGGGGTTGAGATACAGGACCCTGGACCAGGTCTGTCCCCCATCGGTCGTCTTGTACACGCCTCTCTCTTCATTCGGACCCCAGAGGTGGCCCTGGGCGGCCACGAAGACCGTGTCGGGATCCCTGGGATGGATAACGATGCGGCTGATGTGCCGCGTGTCCGTCAGTCCCATGTGTACCCAGGTCCTTCCTGCATCGGAGGATCTGTAAACCCCATCGCCGATGGTGATACTGTTTCTGGCCGTGGCCTCACCGGTGCCCACCCAGATAATCTCTGGATCGGCCTGGCAGACAGCGATGGTTCCGACCGAGACCGTGTTCTCCTTCTCAAAGACCGGTCTCCAGGTGATGCCGTTGTTCACGGACTTCCACACCCCGCTGGGTCCGATGGCAGCGTATATGATCGAGGGTGTGTCCTCCACCACCTCGATGTCCACGGTACGGCCGCCCATGTTGGCGGGTCCGATGCTCCGCCACTGGAATTTCTGGAACAGGTCATCAACCCGCGGGTTTTCCTGGGTCTGCCCGGCACAAGGCGCTGCGGCCAGGCACAAAAAGAAAAACAGGCACGTGACACAGGCCAAGATTCTACTGCTCATGCGTCCTCCTTGTAAAACGTATTGATCCGGTCAGCAAGATCTTTCTGACGCTCCCCTCCCTTTAATAATACAGGTCCGGCCCAAATGCAAATTCAAAGATGATAGCAGCGGAAGCGTTTCCAAAACCGTGTTGACTTTAAGATCAGTCAGGGAAGCTGGAGAGGAAGCCGTCCGGAGGCGAGCGGGCATGGTTCCTCGAAGAGGAGAGCGAGCCGAGGAATTAGGTGAGTTCCCTCGCTGGGGGAAATCACCGGGCTGACGTTTCAGTTTCCCTGACTGTTTCTTTATCACGGTTTTGGAAATGTTTCCGGCAGCGACGAATTGTCTTCTCGAGGATTGTGTGATAGGTATGAGTGGGGATTATCAATAAAACCATGAAGTTTCCAGGAGGGAAATTATGAAATCTGAAGTGATTGACAAGCTGGCAGCCCTGGTCACCGCAGCCTTCGGCCTGGTGGCCGCCCTGGCGTGGAACGGAGCTATCAAGGCCATCTTCCTCAAGGTTTTCGGGGAATCAGAGGGAATCGGCCCCATGCTGGTCTACGCCTTGGTCGTGACCCTCATCGCGGTCCTAGCCACCATCTGGATCGGCAAGGCTTCCCAGAAGGCTAAGAACGAAAAGACCGAGGGATAAGAGCGATCGTCCGGGCCTCCGTCTAACCCGATCAGAGGAGACCTTTGTCCAGTCCGAAAAACAGGATCAGGAACGCGCTGGTGTCGTAGATCCCGTGGATGAGGATGGGCGCCCAGATACAGCGGCCGTCCAGAAAATAAGCACCACAGTAGACCATCCCCGCGATCCCGGAAAGGATGACGCCGGTCCAACCCTGGTAGATGTGCCCCAGGCCGAAAACAAGGGAACTGAGGAGCACGGCCCAAAGCCATCGACTCAGACCCGGGAGACCGATAAGATCTGCCGTGCGGTTCAGCACGTAACCCCGGAACACCATCTCCTCTCCGAAAGCCGCCACCGTCCACACGATCAGCAGGCCCAGGAGAAGCGCCGGAAAGTCGCCCCGCACAGCCTCGAAACGACTGATATCCAACGGGGCACCGGTGATGTGCTCGGTGATGAGGGGCTTCAGCATCCGTATGAGGACATGGAGTACAGCGGCGCCCATCAGCGCCAGTACCAGCGTCCGCTTCCAACTTGGAGGCCGGCGCAGCCCGTACTCCCCCCAACCTGACTGGCGGCGTTTCAATGAAATCCCGATCACGATCCAGGCCGCCGAAATGCTCACCAGGCCCAGCGCGGTGTTGTCCTTGAGATACCCGAGCCCATAGATGAGGGCGGCCAGTCCAAGGACCACAGTCATTTCCAGGAAGATCCTGGAACGTGAGGGCTGCTGAACCGGCATGCTTAAGATCCTTTGTCCCAAATTCAAAGCCATCTTATGCGCAAAAAGGAAAAATGACAACGAATGATTGTTGGCAGCCAGAAGAAAAAACAGTATCATGGGGCCGCTCTCACCAAGTTCGATATCCAAACAGGAGGCATACGATGAAACGAAGGGATTTCGTGAAAACCCTGGGTACCGGCGCGGCCGCCGCGGCGGTTCCCGGGCTGTTCTCCATGTGCCGCCGGTCGGAGCGCCGCCCCAACATCATCTACATCCTGGCCGATGACCTGGGATACAACGAACTGGGCTGTTACGGACAGGACAAGATCCGCACGCCCAACCTGGACCGGTTGGCCGAGGAGGGGATGCTCTTCACCCAGCACTATGCCGGCAGCCCCGTGTGCGCGCCCTCTCGATGTACGCTCCTGACAGGCAGGCACCCCGGTCACGCCTACATCCGTGACAACGACGAAATGCAGGAACGGGGAGATGTGTGGAACGATCCCTCCATCGAAGGCCAGCGGCCGCTTCCGGAGGGGACCGTCACGATCGGAACGGCCCTTCAGGCTGCGGGATATAGTACCGGCGCCATCGGAAAATGGGGATTGGGGGGACCTGACGATACGGGCCATCCCAACAAGCAGGGATTCGATCACTGGTATGGCTACCTGTGCCAGCGCGAAGCACACAACTACTATCCTCCTCATCTCTGGCGCAACCAGCAGAAAGACATACTGGACGGCAACACACGCTTCAAGCCGCACCAGCGCTTCCCCGAGGATGCGGATCCCCATGACCCAGGCTCCTATTCACAGTACGCCGGCGGTGAATACGCCCCGGACCTGATGGCCACCGAGGCCATGGAGTTTATCCGGCGGAACCGGGAGGTCCCATTCTTCCTCTACCTGGCGCACACCATCCCCCATCTGGCACTTCAGGTTCCGGAGGACTCCCTGGCGGAATACTCAGACAGTTTCCCGGAAACACCCTATCTGGGTGAAAGGGGATATCTCCCCCACCCTCAGCCGCGGGCCGCTTACGCCGCCATGATCACACGCATGGACCGCGACATCGGCAGGATACTGGAGCTGCTGCGTGAACTGGGACTGGAGGAGGACACGCTTGTCCTGTTCTCCAGCGACAACGGGCCCACCTACACCGGGGGCGCAGACACGGATTTTTTCGAGAGCGCAGGGTCTCTCCGGGGCCGCAAGGGACAGCTCTATGAAGGCGGGATACGGGTTCCGCTGCTGGCCCGCTGGCCGGGGAGGATCGCACCCGGTTCCCGGAGCGACCATGTCTCCGCGTTCTGGGATGTCCTCCCCACTCTGTGCCGGGTCGCGGGCGCGGCCGTCCCTGATGACTGCGACGGGACGAGCTTCGCCCCTACCCTTCTGGGCCGAACCGAAGAGCAGGAAGACGCCGATTATCTGTACTGGGAGTTCCCCGGATACGGGGGGCAGCAGGCCGTACGGTCCGGGAAATGGAAGGCGATCCGCACCGGCCTGCGGCGTGCCGACTCGGACACCGCCATCCAGCTCTATGACCTGACGCAAGACATCGGTGAATCAGACGACCTGGCGGGGCACCATCCCGAGATCGTGGAGAAGTGCCGCACCATCATGCGCTCGTCCCGCTCCGAGTCGGAACATTTCCCCTTTCCGGAGATCTTGACACGCAAATTCTAGGATAGGACTCTACAGGTATCTCCGGCCCGGGGGCCCAGGCCCGATCTCGCCCGCTTCTTATATCACACGGCCGATAATCAAGTCAAAATGACCTGGTCCCAGAGAGGCCGTCTCCCTACTTCAGGATCAGCAGCCATCCGCGGCCCGGCGGTATGGGGATCGCATCGTTGGGGCTGAAACGGGCGGCTTCCTGGAAATCCGGTATGTATGGGGCGTTGAGAACGGCCCCAACGGGATCAATCCCGAGTGCTTCCCAATCGATGCGCAGCCGCACATTTTCATCTTGCTTCGCCCAGCTCGCCAACGAGATGAGGGCCGCACCCTCTTTCACATAGACCGTAGCGGGTACCTCTGTGTGCCCCGTCTTCACGGGGCACGCAGGGGACCAGTAACCGACCATGGACGTTTCCTGCATGCCGAACGCGTCCCAGACCTCCCAGATCCCGCTGGGATCCCCGGCCCAGGGAAGCCGGGCGGTCATGCCGTAGAGCATACCCCGCCAGGGATTGCCCCCGTCCTGGAGCATCTCACCCATGAGCCCGAATGGGATCCCGCTGATCTCCACCAGCCAGTAGTCGGGAGGGGCGTCATAGTCGAAATATTCACCGAACCAGAGCCGGTCTATGTAGGGGAAATGTTCCATATACAGATTGGCCGAATTGGCGAAGCCGTCCCGAACATTGAACTGATTGGCGGAGTGGAGGTCGATGAGGGCATCCGGCCGGCCGCGGTCCAGCACTTTGCGGACCCTTTTCATCACGGTCCTGTCAAAGGCGACGTCATCGATGTAGAGGCCGTCGATCGAAACGTTCCGGACCAGCCAGTCGAGGCCCTCCACGTAATAGTTGTGCCAGCGGGAAACCCCGCTGTTGATGACGGCCGCATCTTTGAGATCGGGTACGAACCACGCGGCGATGAAATCGGGATCCAGGTGCTCCTGCAGCCAGGAATATCCCCCGCCCTGGCCCGGGAAAAAAATTTCGTCGCCCAGGCTCCGTAATGCGAAAAGTTCGGGCGCCCGGTTGGACAGCTCCCGCACCGTGTAGTAGATTTTCACCCGCATATTTTTTCTGTGAGCCTCATCCACATAAGCTTTCATCTCGCCGGGACGCAGGAAGGGGTAGTTGATAAACGGATTGATGTCCGTGGCATGGTGCACGTTGATGGTATTTGCCCCTGCGGCGGCGATCGTATCCACCGGAACGTAACGGTGATAGAAACGTGTGTCCCACTGAGCGCGGGTGTCGATGGGGCGGAAGGGGGTTATGAGCAGGCTGAAATAGTAGTGCAGGGTCTCGCCTGCCTTCACAACCCGGGGACCGCTGTATGCGCGCAGCATCACTGTCCCCTCCTCCGTCGCGGTAATGTCGCAGCCGCCGCTGCCTCCGTTCCACCAGGACTCCGGCATGACCAGGGGTTTGCGGAGGTAGAAATTTGTGTTCAGGGGACGGGAGTAACGTTCGTCGCGGAAACTGCACTGCAGGCCGGCGTTGACATCTCCCAGCCAAGCGGAATCCTGGTTGTTTTCGACCTGCCATTTCCAGTGGAACTCGGCGGGGCGTATCCCTCCCTTGGTCCCCATCCCCAGCATATACCGCGCTGCTTCCTGGCGAAAGGGGATTTCGAGGGCGATGTCCGAAGCCCGCCAGTCCTGTGTGGAACGGATCCGAACCTCGAAATCCAGATAGCCGTCGAACTCCATGCGTGCGCTGCACTCCAGCCGCAGCGGACCGCTCGTCGAACGGCTCGTCCATGTGACCGTCCCCTTTCCCTGCCGCTCGATCAGAAGATCCGAGGGTTCCCACGGCATCTCCTCCCCCGCCTCACCTCCTAACACCATGAAGCGGATGGGGCCGGAGAGTATGTCACGCGCCTGGAGGCCGATGGATGTCAGTTCGGGTGTAAACAAACTCTGGATCCCGGAAGGGAAACCGGTCTCATCCAATGTCACGGTCCTTCCCAGGCAGCGAAGGGTCCTCCCCTTCATCTCGAGCGGCGTATAGGGCGCCACCGGGTCATCATCCAGAGCCAACCGGGAATTGAGCCAGCGCAGGCGGGAGTGTCTTGAGGGTTCCCCGTCCCCGCCGTCCCGCATGACCTCAGCGGTCACGGTTAGACGGAGCTCCACCTCCCGGGCGGCAGAGCCGCGGGCCGCAACGGCTACCGAACCGGTGTATTCGCCGGGCTCGGTCTCTTCCGGGATCTGTACACCGCACCAGAGAGATTGGATACTTCCTCTCTTTACCGGGACCACCTTCCGGAAGGACCGGCCTTTCCAATCCGTTCCACCGGTGTTGAAGCAGGTGAAGAGCTCCGGGCCGATAGCGGCCCGGCCGGAACGTGCGCTCAGGCCGTTGAAACTCACCTCCAGATCGGGAATGTCGATACGGCACGCGAACACACCGACCTGGAAGACATAGTATTCTCCCCTGGCAGCATGGCCGTGGAAGGGCCGCTCGGCTCCGGTTTCGATCCAGCGCAGGGGAAGGTCCCCGGTCATACGCACAGGATGGCGGCGGTCCTCCGCAAAAAGCAGAAAATCCGCGTCTCCGTGGCTGTCGATCAGATCACTGGTTTCCTTAGCGGTGGCGATGACTTCCATGGGAAAAAAGGAGTTGAAGGGGTCGATAGACTGAATCTCTCTTACCGTGGCATGCGGAAGACGGGAACGCGTCTTCCGGGGATCGGAGCCCGCCTCCAGGCCGTGGCGCGTACGCCAAGCGGGAGCCGCCATATCCTCCGGAGCCGGATAGGTCACGGTGGGATAGTTACTGCGCCCTTCCATCCGGTTGGGCAGGTAATAGGCCTGATACTCTCCGGGGCCGGAGACGGGCTGAAAGGCCAGGTCTCCGAACTCGCGGTTGACCTCCAAACGAACCACGTTCCTCACCCTATCCTGGGTGGCGGCATCCACCATCACGATTTGTATCTTTTCCGGATCCGGGTCCCGACGGCGCCAGGGGATGCGCACGAAAACGGCATCAGCCTGCTGTGTCACCCGGATCACGGCCCGGTGATTCCCATAGGCTGCCGCATCCCAGGTCCCGGTCCCATAGTGAGCTCTGTCCTCCTGAGCGGAAAACATCAGGACACACAGCAAGAGCAGACACGCCATAATCGCCGTTTTCGTTTTCGGCATCATTCACTCCCGTGTGGCAACGAGGGTTTCTCGTCACCTCTCAAGTAATCGCAGGATGTCCAGTACGTCGGCGGACGGTCTGTCCGC
>CBFDBC010000137.1:0-10251 GCA_965602945.1 uncultured bacterium
GATGAGGATCATCTGAAAGAAAACCAGAGATATGAGAACGACGATATTTTTTTTTCTGCGTAGAAAAGACGGCATAAATGGTTCTGAATATCAGATCAATGATATTTTCTTCAGCAGTTCCAGATCATCGAGCATTTTGCCGGCGCCCAGGACCACTGTAGTAAGCGGGTCTTCGGTTATGAAGGCCGGCAGTTGAGTCTCCTCCCGAAGGCGTTTGTCGATGTTCTTGAGCAGCGAACCGCCACCCGTGAGGATGATGCCGCGGTCGATGATATCGGCCGACAGCTCGGGCGGGGTTTTTTCCAGTGCGACCATGGTCGCTTCCACGATCGCATCGACCACATCGGCCAGGGCCTCCCGGATCTCCTGGTCGTCGACCACTATCGTCTTGGGGATACCTTCACGCAGGTCCCGCCCTTTGATCTCCATCGTTATAGGCTCTTCCAGAGGGTAGGCCGAACCGATCTGCATCTTGACCTGTTCAGCGGTTTTCTCCCCGATCAGCAGATTGTATTTCTTCTTTATGTACTGAATGATGGAGTCATCCATCTCGTTGCCCGCGATCCGGATGGAGTGATTGAAGACTATACCGGTCAGCGAGATCACGGCGATATCCGTGGTTCCGCCACCGATGTCCACGATCATGTTCCCCATGGGCTCTGCGATAGGGAGATCCGCGCCCACCGAGGCGGACATCGGCTGTTCGACCAGATAGACCTCCGAGGCTTTGGCCCGCATGGCGACGTCTTTGACGGCACGCCTCTCCACCTGAGTGATCCCGGTGGGAATGCCGATCACGATCCGCGGGCGCAGGAGAAATCCCCGGTTGTTGGTCGCCTTCTTGATGAAATAATCCAGCATCTTTTCCGCGATCTCGAAATCCGCGATGACTCCATCGCGCATGGGCTTTATAGCCAGGACACTGGTGGGGGTCTTGCCCAACATCGCCTTGGCACTTATTCCTACCGCTTCCACTTTGCCCGACGCCTTGTTCACGACGACGATCGAGGGTTCCTGGACGATGATCCCTTTTCCCCGCAGAAAGACCAGCGTGTTGGCCGTGCCCAGGTCGATGGCGAGATCACAGAAGAGTTTATCTTTGAGCCACTTGATCAAATTCATTCCAAATCCTACTCTATCTTACACAATATACACGATTTATTTAGCACAAATACCCGCTTCTGGCAAATAAAATCACAAGTTTTCTGGCGAAAACTGCTCGAAAGGAGAAAATATTTCCATGGGCAATGCTTTAGTCGTGACAGATAAATGAATTCTGCTTGACTTTTGGCAAAGTGCCCATATATAAATAGACCACATCTAACCACCAGAGGAGGACAGCATGAGCGAGCAATTCAAATCCTATATCCCGCCTGATCAGGATATGAAAGAACTCTCGTTCAAGGCGATATTCTTAGGCATCCTCATGGCGGTCGTTCTTGGTGCCGCCAATGCCTACCTGGGCCTGCTGGTCGGGATGACCGTGGCGGCCACGTTCCCGGCCGCGGTCATCGCCATGGCCGTGCTGCGCCCCATGAAGGGCACGATCCTGGAGGAAAACCTGGCCCGTACCACCGGGGCCGTAGGTGAGGCGCTGGCTGCGGGAGCGGTCTTTACGATCCCCGCATTCCTCCTCACAAGGCCGGCGGTCTGGGAAAAGTTTGACATCTTCAAGTCGTCCATGTTGATGCTGGTCGGCGGGATCTTGGGAGTGTTCCTCATCATCCTGATCCGCCGCACGCTGGTTCAGGACACCGAGCTCCCCTTCCCCGAGAGTGTAGCCTGTGCCGAGATGGTAAAGACCGGACAGAAGGCCGGCTCCCAGGCTGCTTACATGTTCTGGGCCATGGGGCTGGGCGGATTCATCGAGTTCTTTACCAGTGAGAACGGGATACAGATGATCGTACCCTACGTGCGCAAGGTCTTCGAGCTCCCAGGCCTATCACGAATAAGCTACCTCGACGGCGACAACGTCCTCAGATTCAAGACCCCCGAAACGGCCCAGATCAAGGGACGCATCTTCCTCGAATCCCCAGCGGCCAACGCGGCCATGACCGGAGTGGGATATATCATCGGCCCCAAACTGGCGGCCCTGACCTTTTCCGGTGGAGTGCTGGGCTGGATGTTCCTGATGCCCATGATGCTCTTCATCAACGGTGACCTGACCCGGATCGTGACGGACTTCGGCGGCAACTGGACCGACCTGGCCATTTCCGCGTACAACGCCCAGATAAAGCCCATCGCGGTTGGTGCCATGCTGGTGGGCGCCTTCTACACGCTGTTCAAGATGCGGAAAAGCCTGGCCGTCGGCATCGGGCGATCGATCACGGATGTGAAGGCTGCCCGTTCGGGCACTGCCTCCGAGATCCCCCGCACCGACAAGGACCTCCCCTTCCCTATGATCATGTTCGCGATCGTGGGCCTCGTCATCCCCATGGTCTTCCTCTACAACCTCTTCACGCACAGCATCGGGTCATCACTGGTATCGGCAGTCGTCATGATCATCATGGGCCTCCTGTTCGCGGCCGTGGCCGGCTACCTGGTGGGGGTCATCGGCTCCTCCTCCAATCCCATCTCCGGCCTGACACTGACCACGCTGCTCATCGCCGCGCTCATGATGGTCCTTATGGGACAGAAAGGCACCGAGGGCATTGCGGCCGTTTTGGGAGTGGCAGCCGTGGTCTGCTGCGTGGCCGGCGTGGCCGGGGATATGATCCAGGACTGGAAGGTCGGGCACATACTGGGCGGTACTCCCTGGCGCATGCAGGTCGGGGGGCTCATCGGGGTGGTGGCCGCAGCACTGACGCTGACATTCGCCCTGCAGCTCCTCCACAGCACCATGCGTATAGGCAGCGATGCCCTGCCCGCTCCACAGGCCAACCTGATGGCCATGATGTCCCAGGGCATAGTGGGCGGGGAAATGGCCTGGCCCCTTGTGATCGCGGGCATGCTGCTGGCCGTGGCGCTCATCCTGATCGGATCCCCCTCGCCCATGATCATCGCGGTGGGAATGTATCTTCCCTTCCGCGCCACAGCCTGCATCTTCTTCGGCGGCGTGCTCAAGTGGTTCCTTGACAACCGGGCGGCCAAGAAGGGAGTCACGAACAAGGGGCGAGTGACTGTCGAGAACATAGGTCTGCTGCTGGCTTCCGGCCTGATCGCGGGCCAGGCGATCATGGGGATCATAACCGCGGGTTTGAAGGGCGCCAGCCTCGATCTGCCTCAGTTCCTGCACATCCCCTGGCTGGCCCCCTGGCTGGCGCTGGGTGTGTTTGCAGTCCTGGGCTTCATCCTGATCTACTTCCCCTACAAGAAGATGGTCGCATCCGGGGAATTCGGAAAATCCGAACAGGAAAACGAAAACTAGATCCAGACTTTTCAGAAAGATACGGTCTGTGAAAAGAAAAACGCAAGCGCCTCCTGAGGAGGTCAACTTGCTCGGTCTGGTCCCAGTGCGAAACATGAAGTGGGAGACGAGTGAGGAGGGACAAGTGGTCCTGCTCAGGCCCAAGTACCGGAACGCCTTCCTGGCCCGGCTTCTGCTGTCCCGCATGAAGAATCCCTACTACAAGATCAAGCTGGACGAGATTGGCAGCTATTTCTGGCAGAACTGCGACGGAACACGCACCATCAAGGAGATCTCCGAGCTGCAGAAACAGAGGTTCGGGGAGGCCGCAGACCCGCTGTACGATCGCATATCGCTCTTCCTGCAAACCCTCCAACGGACCCGCTTCATCGTATTCAAGGAAGCAAACGGGCAGGCTGATTCTCCGGCCCGGTGATTTTCGCTTTTTTTTTTACAGCGAGGAAAATCACTTTATTCCTTGGTGAGCTCTCCTCTTCGAGAAACGTAACCCCGTTTGCCTATGCGAATTGAAGAAAGTCCTGAGTATCGGGTAGGGATGGAATTGTAGAAAATGGTGTTTTTGGCTAGAATAAGAGGAAATGACGGAACAGATCGAAAAAGACCTGACGATCATGGAGATCATGACCTATGGTTGTCCCGTCTTAAAAGAAAGCGCCGCACGTGTGACCGATATCACGGATGAGGTCATCCGGCTGGCACGCAGCATGGCTTTCACCATGCATGCCGCACCGGGTATCGGCCTGGCCGCCCCTCAAGTCAACCACAGCCTCAGGCTCATCACCATCGACCTCTCGGTAGGCGAAAAAGAGGAACAGCTCATCGTGCTGTTGAATCCGGAGGTCGTCGAGCATGAGGGGGAAACGGTCATGGAGGAAGGCTGCCTGTCGGTCCCCGAGGTCAATGAGAAGGTAGTACGCCCTGAGAGGGTGGTCATTGAGGGTACGACCCTGGACGGCAAAGACATCACTCTGGAGGCCAGGGGCCTTTTGGCGCGCGTATTCTGTCATGAGATCGATCATCTCAACGGGAAGTTGTTCGTAGAACATCTTTCGACGTTGAAACAGCGTCTGATCAGGCAAAAATTCAAAAAAATGCGGGAATCGGGCGGTGTGGATTGAACATCGCGTTCTTCGGCAGCCCGAAGACGGCCCGCACCTCCCTTGACAGGATCGTCCGTGCCGGTATCGATGTCCGGCTCATCATAACTCAGCCCGACCGGCCGTCCGGCCGAGGCAAACAGCTCCGTCCTTCAGAGGCCAAGCTCTTCGCCCTGGAACATGGGATTCCCCTGCTCCAATCCCCGCGCATCCGCAAAGACCCGGACGCCCTGGAACTGCTGCAGGATATACGGCCCGACCTCAACGTGGTGGTGGCCTACGGCCAGATCATCCCGGCCTCCATCATCTATCTGCCGGAATTCCACTCCATAAACCTGCATTTTTCACTGCTTCCTGCCTATCGCGGGGCAGCCCCTGTGCAGTGGGCCCTGATGAACGGCGAGGAGGAGACCGGCCTCACGATCTTCGAGCTGAACGAAAAAATGGATGAGGGGCCCATCCTGTCTCGGCTGCGGGTTCCCATCCTACCCGGAGAAAACGCCCACGAACTGGAAGTCCGTCTGGCCGAAATCGGAGCCGACCTGCTGGTCGAGACCATCGACAGCATCCGCGACCTGAAACCCCAGCCTCAGGACCACAGCCGCGCCACCTACGCACCGCTCATCAAGAAACAGGACGGCAGGCTCGACTGGAACCGCCCGGCACGGGCTGTCGACCACCATGTTCGGGCCTTCCATCCCTGGCCCTCGACCTACACGTTCCTGGAAGGCAAGAGGATCAAGATCCTGCGTGGATGCGTGCCTGAGACTCCGGGCCGCCTCGAGCGAAAGCCGGGGCAGGTCCAGTCCGTGACAGCAGCAGGGATCGACATCATCTGCGGTGACGGCCTTGTCTTCCGTGTCCTTCAGCTTCAGCCCGAGAACAAGCCGGCCATGAGCGCCCATGCGTTTTCTTTGGGCGCAGGACTGCACCCGGGTATCAGGCTGGATTGATCTTGAACGGCTTGGAAATCAGTTGTCGAGGATGAAATTCCAGGGGTTGAAACGCTTGCCTTCTTTCCGGACCTCATAGTGGACATGCGGGGCACGTGCCCTCCCCGTCTGTCCCACGAAGCCGATCACATCCCCCCGCTTGACCTTCTGACCCGTCGAGATGTTGAACTTGCTGAGATGACAGTAGACCGTGACATATCCGGTCATAGGATGGCTGAGTTTGATGGTCTTGCCGCCTCTCTTCTCGGTCTTGATGGTGATGGCGATGCCATCGGCCGTCGCCACTATAGGATTTCCATGCTGTGTGGCGATGTCGAGTCCGGGATGGAATGTCCACTGTCCGGTGAAGGGGTCGGTCCTGTACTTGAAGCCCGAAGACATGAAGCCCTTGGTGGGCATGATGCTGGGCGTCTGGGCCAGGACGGCGGTCTGATCCTCGAAATACCGGGACAAGGAAACCAGGTTGTCGCTGATGTCACCTGCTTGGGAACTGATGTCCTGGAGGCGAGCCAGCCCCTGGTTCACTCCGGGTTCCACAGTCAGCTGCCCCGCACCCGGCCCACCCACGCCGGGCTCCCCTTCCAGTGTGTCTCCCGATTTCAGGCCCGACATGATGTTCAGCTTGGTTCGATAGGAGTCGAGGGTCTGAATGGTCGATTCCAGATCCCCGATGGCTGTCTGGTATTCGGACAGGCGCGTCTCCTGCTGGGCGTAGGCGGCTTGCAGCTGCCTGAGATTCCGACGGGTCCTGTTCATCAGAACATAGTCGGTAAAGAACGCCGCCAGGATCAAGAACAGGAGCGGAACCAGGATCCTCAGGGATTTGAAACCCCGGCGCGAGACAGAGATTGTGCGCTGTTTCCCCCTGTAATGAGGGATTATGAATACAGAGATATACTTGTCTTTTTTCATGATACTTCAACCATAGGTATCAGAATCAGAGGGACATGTCAAGAGGATATCGGCTCGGTACTCGAGGGCTGTACATTCTTTTGGATCCACTCCACGATCACTTCTGTGGACGAGCCCGGGAGGAAAACCTCTGCCACGCCCTCGGCTTGGAGCCTCTCGACATCCTGCTCAGGAATGATGCCGCCCGCGACAACCATGACATCCCCGGCTCCCTGCTCTCTCATCAGCCGGGTGATCCGGGGAAACAGGGTGTTGTGGGCTCCGGAAAGCAGGCTGAGCCCGACTACGTCGACATCTTCCTGAACCGCGGCCTGGACGATCTCTTCGGGAGTGCGGCGCAGGCCCGTGTAGATCACTTCCATGCCCGCATCTCTCAAGGCACGGCAGATGACCTTGGCTCCCCTGTCGTGGCCGTCCAGACCGGGTTTGGCGATCAAGACCCTGATCTTCTTTTCAGTCATCCTCCCCTCCTCGACTGGCCCTGAGGGCAAGACTCGTATATCATAAGTCGATCCGCTCGTATTCCATGGGGATCTTCTCAAGCTCATCGAACTGGTGATACCGGTAGATATCCTCAGCCCAGGGCTGGATCTTTTCCCTGAAGATACGGAAATATTCCCGGGGTTCCGGCAGCCGGCCGGAGAGGGCGGTGATGGCGGCCAACTCGGCCGAGCCAAGATAAACATTGGCCCCGTCTCCCATGCGGTTGTCGAAGTTCCGTGTCGAGGTCGACAAGGCGGTGGCACTGGGACGAATCCGGGCCTGGTTGCCCATACACAGCGAACAACCGGCGATCTCCGTCCGAGATCCCACTCCGGAAAAGATGGAATAATACCCTTCCTGTTTCAGCAGGGCACGGTCCATTTTGGTGGGGGGTGTCAGCCAGACCCGAGTATCCAGGTATCCGGCTCCCTCGAACACCTTGCCTGCGGCCCGGAAGTGGCCGATGTTGGTCATGCAGGATCCGATAAAAACCTCGTCGATGTCCGTGCCAGACACCTCTGAAAGCCGTTTGACGTCGTCCGGGTCGTTGGGGCATGCGAGAATGGGCTCCGTGATCTGTGCCAGATCGATCTCCAGGACCGAGGCATACTCCGCTCCCGGGTCACCTTCCAGAAGTACCGGGTCCGCCAGCCACCTCTCACAGGCTTCGATGCGGTTGCGCAGCGCCCCGGCATCCTGGTACCCATCATCGATCATGCGCCGCATGAGGGCGACGTTGCTGCGTAAGAAGGCGGCTACGCTTTCTTCGCTCAAGGAAATGACCCCGCCTGCGGCCGAACGCTCGGCCGTAGCATCGGTCAGCTCATAGGCCTGTTCCACCGTGATCTCAGGAAGGCCCTCCATTTCGAGAAGCCGCCCGTTGAACACGTTTTTCTTGCCTTCCTTGGCCACGGTCAGGAGTCCCTGCTGGATGGCGAAATACGGGATGGCATTTACCACGTCACGCAGGGTGATCCCAGGGTTGAGCCTGCCGAAGAACTTGACCAGGACGGATTCGGGCATGTCCAGGGGCATGAAACCCAGCGCGCCGGCAAAGGCCACAAGCCCCGAACCGGCCGGGAAGCTGAGGCCCAGGGGGAAGCGGGTGTGGGAGTCTCCACCGGTCCCCATGGTATCGGGGACCAGCAGCCGGTTCAACCAGGAGTGGATGACGCCATCTCCAGGCCTGAGAGCCACACCTCTCCGTTCCACGACAAACCGGGACAGAGATCCATGCATGGCTACATCCGGGGGTTTGGGATAAGCGGCGGTGTGACAGAAAGACTGCATGAACATCTCGGACTGGAACTCCAGGCAGGCGAGCTCCTTGAGCTCGTCCGCGGTCATGGGACCGGTAGTGTCCTGGGATCCCACGGTCGTCATCTTGGGCTCGCAGGCCGATCCGGGAAAGATGCCTGCAACGCCGCAGGCCTTGCCCACGATCTTCTGTGCCAGGCTGAAGTTCTGCCCCGGTTGAGGCTGCGGGCTATCCACAGGCGTAAAAAAATCCGCCTCCGGAAGGCCCAGAACTGTACGCGCCCTGTTGGTCAGCGTACGTCCGATGATCAGGAAGAGCCGTCCTCCGGCCCGGTATTCGTCTTTAAGGGTAGCCGGCCGCAGGTCGACGGTCGCGAGGGTCTCTCCCGAGGGATGTAAGATGGTTCCTTCCTGGGTATTGAGCGTCACCGAATCCCCGGACCTCAACCGGGTCACATCGCAAATCAGAGGCAGGCCGCCGGAATCCTCCACGGTGTTGAAGAAGATCGGGGCAATCAGGCCGCCCAGCACGACTCCTCCGCGACGCTTATTAGGCACGGAAGGGATGTCTTCTCCGATGTGCCACAGCAGTGAATTGGTGGCGGATTTCCGGGAGGACCCGGTCCCCACAACATCGCCCACGAACGCCACTTTGTGCCCCTGGGCCCGAAGTTCGTGGATGGTGTCGATCCCGCCGGCAAAACGGGTTTCCCCCATGGAAAGGGCATGCAGTGGGATGTCGGGGCGGCTCCAGGCATGTTTGGCCGGAGAGAAGTCATCCGTGTTGGTCTCACCGTCTACCTTGAAGACCATAAGCTCCATGGTTTCCGGCATTTCCGGACGCGAGAGGAGCCACTCTCCCGCTGCCCAGGAATTCAAGATCTCTTCGGCCAGGGGGTTTGACCGGGACATCTCCACGATCCTTTCAAAGGCCCCGTAGACCAGGATGATGTGTTTAAGGGCCTCAGCCGAGGCGCCTCCCAATTCATGATCCTGCAGCAGGTCCAGCAGCGGATCCACATTGTATCCACCCAGCATGCTCCCCAGAATGAACACGGCGTCCTGAGGCTCTACCAAGGGAGAGGTCGTCTGAGCACGGGCGACCTTTCCGAGCCAATCAGCTTTGACTTTGGCGGCCGGATCGACGCCGGGGGCTACCCGCTCTCGGATCAGCTGGAGCAGCAGCGCATCTTTTCCCGCGGGCGGGTCCTCCAATAAGCGACAGACTTCCGCGGTCTGTTCCGAAGTCAGCGGCAGCGGCGGAATCCCCAGCCGCTGTCTTTCCTCAATGTGTCCGAAATACTCGTCGAGCATTAATTCTTCTCCGAATCATGAAATGGTTGAATCTATGACCAGAGAGGGATGATATAACAGTCCGGCCAAAAGTTCAAACCTCACGTCCAGAACCCTAGAAGTCCCATGTAATTTATTTGTTTTGTACGAATTACGGATTTCCATCCCTCACCGATCAAATCCCCACTTCCCGCTGCGGATACCCGCCGTTTTTTTTATAAGCCGGTTGATTTTGCCTGAGAAAAGGTATACTATTCTTCTCTTATTTTTTAACTTTATTTATAGGAATAATGTATGCAATTGGACGGTCCGGAAGAAACGCATCGTGATCATCCGGCCGTTTGGCAATCATAATATGATCCCACAAAGGAGGTTATCATGAGAAAAAAAATCGCTCTTATCGGCGGAGGCCAGATCGGCCAGATCCTTGCCATGCTCGCCGCCCAGAAGGAAATGGGGGACATCGTCGTGCTGGACATCCCGGACTACGAGAATCCTGTCAAGGGAAAAGCCCTGGACCTGATGGAGATGGCGCCCCATGGCAACTACGATGCCGAGATCACCGGCACGTCCGACTACAAGGACATCGCAGGAGCCGACGTCGTCATCATCACGGCCGGGCTTCCCCGCCAGGCGGGAATGACCCGTGAGGATCTGCTGGCTACCAACATCAAGATCATCAGCGCGGTGGCTGCCGGTGTGAAGGAAAACGCTCCCGATGCCTTCTGCATCGTCCTCACCAATCCCCTGGATGCCATGGTCTACACGTTCCACAAACTGACCGGATTCCCCAAAAACCAAGTTGTCGGAATGGCCGGGACCCTGGATACGGCCCGTTACCGTGCCTTCCTCTCCATGGAACTGGGCGTATCCGTCACCGATATCCACG
>CBFDBC010000138.1:0-10190 GCA_965602945.1 uncultured bacterium
TCCTCGGAGGGCGAAGAGGTCGAGGCGGAATTCCTGGGCATGGACCCGGAAACCCACCTGGCGCTGGTCAAGGCCAAGGACAAGAAATGGAAGCCGATCGAGATGGGCCGGATGGAGAGTCTCTCCGCCGGGTCGGAAATCGCGGTCGTCTGCTTTTCCCCGGAAGAGAAGGCCGCCATCACCAAGGGGATCGTTAGCTCTGTCGGGAGAGACAGCCTGCGCCTCAACGTGACGGTGATACCGGGGGCCAGCGGAAGCCCCGTGATCGACATGCAGGGCCGGATGGTCGGCCTGGTGCGAGGGGCCTACGTGGGAGAGATCGGGATATCCGTGGAAGGGCGTCGGGTCTCGGCCGGCAACATCATGCTGAGCCGCATGGAAGGCCCTTCTTCGGGCATCGCGTCCGCCATCCCGCTGGATGTCGTGCACAAGGTGTCCACGGAGATCAGGGAGACCGGTAAGGTACGCCGCGGCTGGCTGGGTGTAAGTTTCTTCATCAATGACGATGATGAGATCGAGATCGCTACCGTAGAGGCCGAATCTCCTGCGAGCGACGCCGGACTCGAGGAGGGCGATGTCCTCCTGGAGATCGACGGCCAGGAGATCGTCGACCAGGAGATGCTGTACCGGGAGATCCGGATGCACACACCGGGAGACGAGGTCGACCTGCGCATCGAGAGGCAGGGAAAGGAACAGAAGGTCGAGGTCGAGCTGGGCGAATACTCCCAGCTTGCGATCGCACGTGAACTGGGATTCGAGTTCCCGGAGTTGTTCCAGTTAAAACCGGGCGATACACCGAACATCTTACGTTCTACCCCCGACAGGCTCCTGAACTGGGTATCGGAAGACCGGAAATTCATCGGCGTCCAGATCCAGCCGTTGAACGCTGAACTGGCCGAATTCTTCGGCGTGGAGGACGGTGCCGGCCTCCTCATCTCCCCTGTCGAAAAAGACACACCCGCGCAGAAACCCGGCCTCAGGGTCGGTGACGTGATCGTCCGGGCCGACGGGAAGGTCATGAAGACCAACGACCGACTCTCCCGCCTGATCCAGGAGATGGAGGAAGGTGACAAGGTCAAGCTGGAGATCGTCCGCGACAAGAAGACACGCACCGTAGAAGTGGAAGTGGCCGTGGAAAAAAGCACGAGGCGTCGGTTCGCGCCGGAAGACACCGGCGGCACACTGGCGCGGACTTTCGAGAGGTACAGGAATTCTTTCGAGGCCCAACAGAAGACCTCCGCAGAGGCGGCCAGAAGGCACGCCGAGGCCCTCAAGCTTTATCAGGAGAATATGAGGCAGCGGAGCGAACGGCTGAAACTGGAAAATATCCAGGAATCGCTGAAGAGAGAAGTAGAGGTAAGAAGGAATCATGAAGAGTACCGGAAGCAGGCCTTCGATCAACAGAAAAAGGCCACAGACAGGCTCAAGCTCGTTTTAGAGCGGTATCGGTGCATAAAAGTGTAAACTTGCTTTTGTGCCCTTTTTAACATCGGGAGGCAGGGATATCGCACATCCCTCGCCTCCCTTCTTTTTTACCTGGATCATTCATAAGAATTGCCGATATTGAGTGTCAAACAAAGGAACATCTATTCATATCGGCAATTCTTACCCTTCGGGCGAGCCAATCTTACCACATCGACTTCGTTGTGGCCCAATCGCAGTAGTACACTACAGCTCATGAGCCGCTTCCTTGTCGCTGTAGCAATCTTGGCCCGTGAATAATCCAGCTCGGCACATCTACTTCGTTGCGGAGGATTCGCGGTGAATTATCACAGCTTCACCCCCCGACGCCTCGTATCTGTACCACACTGGATCCGTGAATAACTTGGGCTCCCGAATTATTCTGCGATCGGAATCTATTCGTGGTTGCGGGAGAGCCATTTCTTCTTGAACGACTCGAACTCTTGGGGTGAGAGGGACGAGGAATAGCCGGCCAGGCGGCGCTGTCTGAGCGCCTCGTACAAAATGATGCCAACGGAAACCGAGAGGTTGAGGCTCTGGGCCATGCCGGACATGGGGATGCGGATGACATGGTCGGCTTCCTCTAGCGCTTCCCGGGAAATTCCTTCCGATTCGTTTCCGAACACTATGGCCAGGGGCCGGGTGTAGTCCACATCCGTGTAAGGAACCGCTTCGGGTCCCAGGTGAGTGGCGGCGATGCTGAAGCCCCGTTCTTTCAGGTGCAGAAGACACTCCCTTGTCGACGAATAGCGTGTCAGGTTGAGCCATTTCTCGGCCCGTGTGGAGATGGCCTGGTTCACGGGGAAGGGCTCGTCGGCGGCATGGATGACGTCCACGTTGAGGACACCGGCGGCATCGCAGGTTCGGACCACGGCGCTGGCATTGTGGGTGTTTGTCACTTCTTCCAGCACGATGTGGAGGTCGGGCTGCCTCTCTGAGAGTACTCGCCCGACCTTTGCGATCCGTTCACGTGTGGGCATGGTCGTGATCCCTATATGAAGATCCGTATCCCCATGAACAATAGGAATATCAGTGCCCCAACCAGGGCCCTGTACTCCTTGTTGGACTTGTACAGGTCCCAGGAAAAAGACTTGATGCGGGCGTTCGTGTAAGGGCGCCGATGAGGGAAAAAAAGCGGTACCTCACGGCTGTATGCCGAATAAGATTCCGGGAACAGATCTTCCATGACTTTTCTTTCCTTGTATATGGTCACGGGGTAGAAGAGAAGGAAGTTCAGGGCAAACAAGGCCGCCACCCACCAGGACCGGGCGGCCGCCGTGATTCCGAGGGCGATCCATAGGCTGCCGAGGTAGAGCGGATTTCGTGTGTACCGGTAGGGACCGGAGGTCGTGAGCTCGCGGTCCTTTGTCAAGTGGCCGCAGGCCCAGCCGCGAAACAGCAGGCCCAGGAAGATGAATCCGGCGCCGGCAAGAAGTGACAGCCAGTTGGGCCGGGCCAGGAAAACGGTCGCGATAACGCTGATCAGGCTGGCGCGTACGCGCCAGCGGTAGAGGGATCGCGCGATGTCAGTTTTTATTGGCATGTTCTTCCAGCCGTTCCCGGGAAAGGCGGGCGACCTCCTCAGGCTTGAGGGCCGCCATACATTTGAGATCCGGGCAGGTTCGCTGATAGCAGTAGCTGCATTCTAGGGGGTGGAAAACGGTCTTGTCCTCCGCTCTGAAAGGACCGTTGCGCCTTGGATTGGTTGGGCCGAAGACCGCCACTACAGGCCTCGAGAGCGCACAGGCCGCCTGAAGGGCGAAGGTGTCGCCGCTCACGACCAGGTCCGCGGCCTTGAGAAGGGCCATGACCTCCTTGAGGGGCAGGAACGGAGTAAGAGGGATTCCGGATCCGCTGGAGATCTCTTCGGCCAGGAGCCTTTCCGGTTCGGTCCCCCAGAGCAGGACCGGGAAAATATCCGGGCTTTTCAAGCCGGCGATCACGGCCTTCCATTTGTCGGCGGTCCATCGTTTGGTATCCCACGCCGCCCCTACATTGATGACCACAAGCCTGGCCCCGCCGTTGAATCCGAGGGCCCGCATCTTCTCCTTCACATGGACCTGAAGGGACTCCGGCAGTTCTATGGGGAACACGAGACTTTCCTCCCGGATTCCCAGGCTTTTGAGGAGGCTCAGGTTTTTATGGATCACGTGTTCGTCCGGGGGAAATCGGTTCGCGTGATGAGTATAAAAAATGGAGGCCAGTGGCTCTCTCAGGTCGGCCCTGTTAAATCCCATCTTCTTCCGGGACCTGGACAGCCAGGTGATCAGCCCGGATTTGATCAGGCCCTGAAAGTCGATGGCCACCTGGTCCCTGTCCCGGATCTCATGCAGGATGCGTGAGAGCTCCTTCCGGAACTCTTTTGTGTGCCATCTCCATCGTTTGGTCAGCACAACCACGACCCGGTCCAGGCCCGGTACCAGCTCGAGGATCTCCCTGCCGTTCTCCTCGACCACCCATGTGATTTCTGCATCGGGGTGGGCGGAGCGCAGGGCGGCGAAAGCCGGCAGGGTGTGTATGATATCCCCCAGGGAGCTGAGCCGGATGATGAGGAACTTATTCATGTTTGAATCCGGCACTGATGTCCCGGATGAGTTCCGAGGTATTTTTGACTTTAGGACCGCCGGTGATGGCGATGCGCCCCCCGTATGCCCGCACCGTTTCCCTCTCAGGTACGGTGTCGGTGGTGTAGTCCGAGCCTTTGGCGTGCACATCGGGCTTAAGCGTCTGGAGGACCTGCTCTACGGTATCTTCATCAAAGATGGTGACGAAATCCACACACGAAAACGCGGCCAGGATCTCAGCCCTTTCCGCTTCTGGGAGGATGGGGCGGCCCTCGCCCTTGAGGCGGCGGACGGATGCATCTGAGTTGAGGGCCGCGACCAGGATGTCGCCTTGAGCCTTGGCCTCCTCGAGATAACGGATGTGCCCCACGTGGATCAGGTCGAAACACCCGTTTGCCAGGACGATGGATCTGCCGCGGGATCGTTCCGTTCGGATGATGCCTGCCAGCCGGTCGAGGGGATGGTATTTATCCAATGTTATTATAGTTTGATCACTGCGTCTCTGAGTTCGGTGGTGGATACGGTGGCCGTACCCTTTTTCATGACGACGATCGCTCCGGCATAGTTGGCCAGGGCCGCCGCCTCTCTGAAGGAGGCCCCAGCTGCCAGCGCCAGGGTCATGACACTGATCACGGTGTCTCCCGCGCCCGTGACATCCACAATGTCCGAGGGGCCGCGGATGGGGATCGAAAACAGGGGGCGGCCGCGTTCGAAAAGGACCATGCCCTTGGATCCCCGTGTAAGGAGTACGGCCCTGGCGGCGGTCCGCCTAAGGAGCCTCCGGCCCGTCTCTTTCAGCCAGTCGTGGTCGTCGCCTGAATCCCTCTGGAGGGCATGCTCCATTTCCGGTTCGTTGGGCGTGGAGACGGTTGTTCCCGGGAAGTTGAGCAGGCGGAAGCGCGAATCCAGGGTCATGTGTGTGCCGGATTTCAGGTAGAGCGGGTGGATCTTCCGGTAGAGGTCCTCCTTGACGGTGAAATAGTGGTAATCGGAGATGAGGAGGGCATCGATCTGTTTCCTGACAGCCCTGAGTGTTCCGAGCAGGCCTGTCTTGACGGTGGGAGTATCAGGGACACGGCCCTCGCGGTCGATACGGAGGATCTGCTGCTTGCGCGTGTTCTCCTCCCCGGCTAAAACGCGGGTTTTCATGGGAGTGGAGAAATCTTTGGCTGTTATGAGATGGTCTGCCGTGATGCCGTGCTTTTTGATCATCGAGCGGATCCTGCGCCCGGCCGCATCAGAGCCGATCACGCCGACGGGAAAAGGCGCGGCGCCCAGGGTTTTCAGGTTGAGTAGAGCATTTCCCGCACCCCCCAGAGCATAGGAATTGGCCTCATGGGACAGGATGAGGACGGGAGCCTCCCGGGAGATGCGGCGGGTGTAGCCGAACAGGTATTCGTCCAGGATGTAGTCGCCCCAGACCGCGACCCTTCGACCGGGAAAGCGGTCGATCAATTCCAGGAGTCGTTTTTGTTCTTTTTGCACGGAACTATGACACAGATTTTTATCAGAAATCAGGGAAAAAAGCAATCAGGTCGTGCTCCCCATGCGCTCGCACGATGCCACGGCAGCGGGGATGATGCGGTCGATTGATTAATTGAGCCATATTGATTAGAGTGAGAGATTCGCAGGAGTCGTGAACGCATGCGTGTGGATGAAGTGGTAAGGAGATTGGAGTCGTTGGGCGACGCGAAGGCTGTGGAGGGGATGGCCCGGTTTGGGATAACGGCCGAAACCGTCTACGGGGTGAGCATGCCGCGCCTGAGGGCACTGGCCAAAGATATCGGGATCGATCATGTCCGGGCCCTGGCGCTGTGGCGTTTGCCCAACCGGGAGACGCGCATTCTGGCCGGCATGACTGCGGACCGCGCACAGGTGACCGAGGCATTGATGGAGGGATGGGTTCTGGACTTCGACTCCTGGGAGGTCTGCGACCAGACCCTGTTGAACCTCTTCGACAGAACCCCGTTCGCCCGCGCAAAAGCCGTTGATTGGTCGTTCCGCGACGAGGAGTTCGTCAAGCGGGCGGGATATGTGCTCATGGCCCGCCTGGCCACGGTCGATAAGGAAGCGGAGAATGCTGTGTTTCAGACTTTTCTCCCCCATATCCGGCGGGGGGCTGAGGATGAGCGCAACTTTGTCAAGAAAGCCGTGAACTGGGCCCTGCGCCAGATCGGGAAACGAAACCTGAGCCTGAACCGGGACGCGACAGTAGAGGCTGAGGCAGTCCTGCGGCTGGGATCGCGGGCTGCCCGCTGGATAGCAAATGACGCGCTCAGAGAACTGCGTAGTGAAGCCGTTCAGGCGCGTCTCAGAAAAAAACAAATCACGACGGAGTGAGGAAAGATGCATCGAACGAGAATCAGGGTTTGGATCGCGCTGACTGCTGCGCTGTCGATCCTGGCCGGTCCCCAGGCACTTGCGGGGCAGGCCATAGACAGGGAGGGGATGACCCGGGAGATGGAGAAAGAGATCGGCCAGACTCTGGAACGGGGAAAGATCCCTTCGGCGACAGTTGCGTTGGTCCTGGGGAAGGAGATCATCTGGACGGGAGCGGCCGGTTACGCCAATATATGGGCCAGGACCAAGGCCGTGCCCGAGACGGTATACCTTATCGGTTCCACTTTCAAGACCATGTCCATGTACGCCCTGCTGGGGCTCATGGAGCAGGGGAAGTTCCGGCTGGATGATCCTGTCAATGATTACCTGGATGATTTCAATATCCAGGGAGTCGATCCACAGAATCCGGTCACATTCCGCCATCTGCTCACCCACACCTCCGGCCTGCCCGCCGATTTCGGGCCGCACGCGGTCTGGGGGGCCACGGTACCCCCGCCGCTCGAAGACTACCTGAGGAAATCTCTCCGCCTCAAGCAGCCGCCCATGACCGCAACCGTCTACTCCAACACGGCATACACACTCGTCGGCTACCTGGTGCAGAAGCTGTCGGGGGTGCGTTATAAAAGGTACATCCAGAGGACCATCTTCGATCCCCTCGGCATGACGGACACGGCCTTCGAACCCAAACCGCACATGGAGGAACGGCTCTCCATCCCGTATGTGTTCGATTCCAAGGCCGGGCGCCATGTGCCGGCGGTCCGCACAAAAGCCAACGTGTGGCCTGCAGGGATCGTGTACGGGACCGTGCTGGACCAGGCGAAGTGGCTGATCGCCAATCTCAATCATGGTGTGTATGGGGGGCACCGGTTGTTAAGCGAGGAAACCTTCAGGCAGGTGATGACCCGACAGTATGATCAATTCACGGGGCCGATCAGCGCAGGCTGGCTAAACGAGACCACGGGATTCGGCCTGACATGGTGGATGTCGGAGCGGGAAGGCGAGACACTCTTTGCCCACAGCGGCAGCGTCAGCGGATATACGGCGTTCATGGTAGGCAACCTGGACAAGAAGACGGGCTTCGCCGTCCTCACCAACGGAAACCGGGCGCACAAGCATCTGTTCGAACTGGCGGTAAGGGCTCTGGACCTCATCGAGCTGTACCGGGAATAAAAAGAAAAGGGGCCTGTCCCTAATTAACTAGCGGGGGACAAGTTCGATGACGGATTCCATGTGGGGGGTCTGGGGAAACATATCGAACAGCGCCGCGCTCCTGACCTGAAAGCGGTCGAGTTCTGCCAGGTCGTTCCGCAGATGCTTGGGATTGCAGGACACGTACAGGAGAGAGTCACAGTCCATACCGCTCAGGTGTTTGAGGGTCTTGGGGTGCACGCCTGATCTAGGTGGGTCCAGGACGATGAGGAGGGGCCGGGGGAGGGCCAACTGGTCCAGATAACGGGCGTCCTGGCAGACGGTCGTTACGTTGGACACCGCATTGGCGGCGATGTTCTGCTCGGCTGCCCGGACTGCGGGCGCGTAGTTTTCGAGTATCGTAACGTTGTCGAAGAGTGAGGCGTTGAGGATGGCGAAGGAACCCACCCCCCCGTACAGGTCGAGCATGTGGGCCCGGTTTGTGTCGTAACCTGAGAGCACTCCGGAGACGTATTCGTGGACCTGCGAGGCGATCTCCTGATTGACCTGAAAAAATCCCTGCATAGGGAACAAGAATTTTCGGCCCAGATATTCACCCGAGAGCATGTCCCGGCCTTTTATCACTTCGTATTCCTCGGACACACTGACGTTGCGGTTGTGCGGGACATAGGTCACGACGAGGTTTTGTGCCGTAGTGACTTCGGCGTATTCCCGGATGCGCTCCAGGGCCCGGTCCAGTTTTTTATCCTTTTTGTTCAGGACTATGGAGATTGAGGAATCCCCGGGTGGCGTGCGTATGACCGCGTAGCAGAATGCCCCGAAGCGCCGCCGCACATCAAAATAGAAGACGCCTTCGAAAGCTTCCCTGACCTCTGTGAGCAGCGTGTTGAGCTCCGGGTTGGAGATGGCGCACTGTTCGATGTCCACGAACCTGTCGAACGCCCCCTTTTCGCGCAGTCCCAGTCCTTGAGAATGGAAGGCAAAATCCATGCGGTTGCGGTATTGGTACGGCTGGCCCGAGAAGACCTGGATGTTTTCGGTCCCGATGACTTCGGCCAGGACCACTTTCTTGGACTCCAGCTGTTCCGTGTGCCCCATGTCCTGATGGGCACATCCGCCGCAGTTTCCGAAATAGGGGCAGAGCGGCTCGGTCATGTCGGTCATTGAAGCGATCTGCCGTGCACAATATTTCCGATATTACAGGATGTACCTGATCTCTGTGAGCTTGTTGATGCGGAAGCCGGTCCGTACCCGTTCCATGTGATTGTCCGATATGTGGGAGGAATGGTAGTGGGTCAGGTCCCTGCCGAACGTACAGAAGACGGTCCGCATTCCCAGCTGCTGGGCCGGCTGGATGTCCTGGACCGGGTTGTCTCCCACAGAAAAAGATGCGGAAGCGATCCCGTCCAAGTCCCTGAGCCCCCGCAGGAAGTGCTTGCCCTCTCCCTTGAGGGCCCGGGCGTCGTCACTGGCGATCACCCGGTCGAAGAGGTGGCCGATGCCGGCGTAGCCGACCCGGAGTTCTATCACCTTGCGCACCGCATTGGTGGCGAGAACGTTTTTGTATCCCCGGGAACGGGCATAGGCCAGGATCTCTCCCGCTCCCGGCACCAGGAAAAGCTTGTCGAGGTTGCTCTCCTGGCTGTCCCTCCAGTCGATCCCCAGGTCTTTGCAGTGTGTGACGTAGTCGTGCCACTCCCAGGTGCCTTCCCGATCCCTCAGGTATTCCTGGTAACGGGCCGCTGCCTGTTCAACGGAGATGTTCTCCTTTTTGGCCAATTCATTTTCCATGGTGAGGCAGACGGCCTTGTCCAGTTCCGCCTCGTTGGCCAGTGTGCCTGTCCAGTCCCAGAAGATCAGCTTGGATTTCATTTATTTCCTTCCCGTATGAAATAAACCGGGAGATTCATTGTACTTATATCGAGGGGCCGCGGCAATGTTTTTTCGGGGCCACGAGGTAACGAAACAGGGGATTGCACCTATGTCCGCTATTTGGAAGAGACCATCTATGAGCAGACACAGGAGAACCTCTGGGGCCAGTCCCTGAACGCCTCCCTGGAGTTCAACGAATCCTTTCCGTGGGTTTGAGCGATTCCTTCGGGTCTGTTTTCAGCAATGTCGTCAATCCTCGTTTTGTAGGCGGAGGCGGGGGAGGCGTGATATTCTTCTGATATATTAAGTTTCAGTTAATTTTTGATAAACTCCTTTCTTTTCAACCGACTATATAATATGATGGCGTGTTTAAGTTTGTATTGTCGCTGCGCCGTCGATAAAGATATGAAAAAAAGTATGGTTTTCCTCCTGATCGTGTTTTGTTTTGCGTTGTGGCCGTTGAACGCGGGAGCGGAGGAAAAAAAAGAGAAAAAAGCCGTCAAGGTCGATCTTGAGGACCTCAAGAAACACGCCCCTTTTGTGTACCTGGACTGCTGGCGCTGCGACAAGGATTTCATCCGCACCGAGATCACGTTCGTGAACTACGTCCGGGTGAGGCAGGATTCCGATATCCATGTCTTGATCACAAACCAGAGGAACGGGGCCGGGGGGAACGAGTACACCATGGAGTTCATCGGCCGTCGGCAGTTCGAGGGCCTGAACAACACGGTGACGTACAACACCATGCCCACGGACACGAGCGACAACGCCAGACGGAAGCAGGTCGAGAACCTGAAGAAGGGA
>CBFDBC010000139.1:0-10177 GCA_965602945.1 uncultured bacterium
AGTGCGCCTTTCCCGCATGTATGGTGCGGTAACCGGCTTCCCTGAGAAGGCCGGGTAGTGTTGCGGAAAACACGGTCCTCTCGATCTCCGGATCCGGGCTCAGGCCGTTCATGTTCCAGTCCGGCGGCTGGATCCGAGGATGCACCGGGTCCGGTGAACGGTCCTTTCGCAGTGTCCAGTTCGTCACCCCGTGGCGTGCCGCATTCCATCCCGTCATCAGGCTGATTCTCGACGGCGAACAAACGGCGCAGGCATAGGCCTGAGTGAATTTCATGCCCGCCGCGGCGAGGATCTCCATGTTGGGTGTGTGATATCTACGGTTAAGATCCGTGAGCTCGCTGTGGAACGGAACCGACGTGTCCTGCCAACCCATGTCGTCGACCAGAAAGAGGATGATGTTGGGTGGCTGCTGGCTGGGTTTCACACAGGCGGCGGCCCAGAGCAGAGCCAGCACGAAGATCAGGATAAGTCCCTTAGCCCCTGACCTCTTCTTCTGCAAATACTTCAATCCTGAATTATTCATAAAGAATGTACCGAATCGACCTGTGTCCAAGACTTTAGCACAATATGGCTCGTGCATCTATGAGAACCTCGTCTCGTGATCGATCGAGGGGGAAGTTTTAATTTTTTTTCCAACGCTGCCACGTTTAACACGTATAATAAACCAAGAGACATCGGCATTTTTAGGAAGGAGTCAACTAAATTGTACATTATCTCGTTCCTGGGCGCGCTGCCTGCCAGGCGCATCCTGGCATATGCCGCCATACTTCTGGCCGCCGTAGCCTTGCCCTATTCCATCTGGCGTTATTCGCGGTCCGTGCCTTCCTTGGATATCACCGAGATCCTTCATACCGTTTCGGTGGATCACGGGCAGCAGGAAAGCCTGGAGCTCAGCGATGGTACCAGAGTAACCCTGGATGCCGGGAGTTCGTTCCAATATCCCGATGAATTTTCCGGCGGGATGCGCGAGGTCTATCTGGAAGGAGAAGGACTTTTTGAAGTCTCTCCGGACGGGCGCCGCCCGTTTGTCATATATACTCGCGGTGCCCATATCCGGGTCCTGGGTACCCGGTTCAATGTCCGCGCCTGGCAGAATAGTAGCGAAGTCGAGGTCGTGGTAAGCCGGGGCCGCGTATCGCTGGGTTCCGAGCAGGCTCCCGCCGGGGATGCGGTCGTCGTTTCCGAAGGTCAGATAGGCACGCTGAGGGAGGGACAACTGCCTTCTCCGCCGCAGTCCGTCGATGTCGAGAAATATCTGATCTGGCTCGATCGGGAAGCCGACTTCCAGGACGTCCCCCTGCAGGAGATCCTTTTTGTGCTGGAACGCTGGTATGATGTCCGTTTCGTTCTCAAGGACAGGTCTGTCGCCATGGACCGCCTGACCGTTTACATCGACAACCGGCCGATCGATGAGATACTTGAACTGATCGCGACCTTGACGGACCAGGAGATAAGGCATGAGGAAAGCCTGGTTTTTCTGAGTCCGAACAGGCTAAACTGAACATAGAGGATGAAGAGCAGGAAATCGAGGCTCAATCACCGCCTTGTCCGATGGCGAACAGGTGCCTCCGGCCGCGGATGATGAGCAGCTTGTGGGAGACGGCGGGTGAAGCCATGCAGACCTCATCCATGGTGTTTGTCGCGAGGTGCTCGTACACCGGGCCGGCCTTCACGATGTGGACGCTGCCGTATTCATCCGTGAAATACAGCCTCCCGTCTGCCGCCACGGGCGAGGCTGAGTAGGAACCGAGCTCGCCGCCGATTTTTTCCCGATATTTCTCTTCCCCCGTTTCAGCCGTGTAACAGGTGAGGATACCGCCGTTGTCCGCGACGTAGAGAAGATCCCCAAGGACAAGCGGCGTGGGCTGGTAGGAACCACGGCGGGGATAGGACCAGGGGATGAATGCGTTGGAGGTCTCGTTCCGGGCGAGAGAAATATCCCCCTCTGCGTCCAGGCGGATGGCGTAGATGGGGCGCATCCGGCCGTGGGCGTTCGTGATGAAAACCAGACCGTGCCCCAGCACCGGCGTCGGGCAGGGGACGTCTCCCCCGCCATTCATCCACCAGATCGCTTCTCCGGTATCGACTTCGTAGCTGCCGATGTGTTTGTAGCCATTGACTATCACCTGAGTTCGCTCCGCGGACCTGTGGACCGTGGGTGTTCCCCAGGTCGGGTTCTCGTCCCTCAGCGTGCGCCAGATGTCTTTCCCGGTTTCAAGATCCAATGCGGTGATGAAGGACTGGTTGTTGACATCGCACACGACGATGACCTTGCCTTCGTATATGATCGGAGAGCTGGCGAAACCCCATTGGACTTCCGGCCTATTGAAGGCGCCGGCGTCCAGATAACCGAGGTCTCTGGTCCAGAGCAGTTTCCCGTCGAGGTCATAACAGTAGAGACCCTGGGACCCGAAAAAAACCAGGAGGTGTTTCCCATCGGTGGCCGGTGTGCAGTTGGCGTGGCTGGATTTGATGTGGCGCTTCACTTTGGGTTTTCCCGTGTATGCCGTCTTTTCCCAGAGGACCTCCCCGCTGTCCCGATCCAGGCAGAACACCTTATAGTGGTGATCGTAGTCCTCGGGATTGTCCGGGCTCTCTCCGTATCTGCCCACCTTGAGGTAGGCTTCCTTGCCTTCTGCCACCGCGGTGGTCACGAAGACCCGGTCTCCCCAGACGACGGGGGATGAATGCCCCAGGCCCGGGATCGCTGTCTTCCAGCGGATGTTGGTACCGCTTTTGACATCCCATTTCAGGGGAATGTCCTGACCTGCCGCCACACCCGCGGCGTTTGTCCCTCGAAACTGGGGCCAGTTTTGTTGCGGATCGCCGGAGCGGGCAGCGTGCGTATATGCGCCTGCGATCAGAAAAAAGGATACCAACACGAAAAGCCAAGTCCGTTTCCACCATATCTTCTTCATTCGGACACCTCGCTTAAGGGGATTATACGGTTCTTCCGGAAAAAAGATAGAGGAGGGACAGAAATTGGCGATTTATTCTGAAAATCAGAAACTTTTCTCGCATCCGGTCGTATATTCCTGTATCCTGGATGCAACGATCAGAGGGAGAGCCGAATGGACATGTTGACAAAACTGGAAGAATTGGTACTTATCGCGGTGCTGAAACTGAAAGACCATGCCTACGGCATCACGATCTACGAATATGTGGTTCAGAAGACCGGGAACAAGGTTGCGGTGAGCAGCGTGTACTTCCCCCTGGAGCGGCTGGTTCGGAAAGGCTATCTGGAGTCTTTCAAGGGCGATCCCACACCCAAACGCGGCGGGATGCGCAAAAAATACTACGCGTTGACCCGGGAGGGTGTCAACGTCCTCCAGGAGAACAGAGAACTGAACAGAACCATCTGGACCGATGTGGACAGTGCTGCCGCCAGAGGAGCTGAATAGCCATGGCTCCTCCTCCCCGGCTGGCCAAGTGGCTCTTGAGGATATTCTCATCAAGCGAGAGGGATGAAGGCTTCCTGGGCGATGTCGAGGAGCTCTTCCAGGATCACTCCGCGCAGGCCCCTACCAGGCATGGGCGCCTCTGGTACTGGAGAGAGGTCTTGAGGGCGCTGCCCGGGTTTGTCGGGACATCGCTGTTGGGGAGGGCCGCCATGGCCGGTAGTTACCTGAAGATCGTCTATCGCAATCTGATCAGGCACAGGACCTATTCCTTGATCAACCTGTTCGGGTTGACCCTGGGGATCACCTGCTGCATCTTGATCCTTGCTTATGTGGGATATGAACTCTCGTACGATGCCTACCACGCCAACGCAGACAACATCTATCGGATCGCTGCCAGGCGGACCGACATGGGCCAGACAAGGGAGGCGATCTTCTCTCCCGCTCCGGTGGGCCCCACCATGGTACAGGATTTTCCCGAGGTGCTGGACGCAGTCCGGTTCATGCCCACGGTCAAGCGGGTGTTCAAGTTCGAAGACACGGTCTTCTTTCAGGAAAGGGTTTTCTATGCAGACCGGCCGGTCTTCGATGTGTTTTCTTTCGAGCTGATCAGGGGTGATCCGGACACGGCCCTCGAGGCCCCCTTTACCATGGTGTTGACGGAGACAGCATCCCGGAAGTATTTCGGGGACCAGGATCCGGTCGGCCGTTCCGTGAACTGGGACAATAAATTCGACTATGCCGTCACCGGTGTGGTCAAAGACCCCCCTGCCAACTCCCATTTTACTTTCGAGGTCCTGGCCTCCTTCTCCACGCTCATCAAGTACGATGCCCGGATCGGATCCTGGAGGAGTGGGAGTTTCGCCACGTATGTGCTGCTTCGGGAGGGCACGGATCCCGCGGACCTTGAGCAAAAGATGGAAGCCTTCGACCGGAAATACCTGGAGCCGCTCCTCACCGATTCCACCAGCAGGCTTGAATCCTTCCTCCAGCCCCTGAAACGCATCCATCTGCACTCACAGCTCGAGTTCGAGCTGGGTGCCAACACCGATTTCCGTGTGGTTCAGGTCCTGGTCGGGATCGCGGTCGTTATCCTGCTTCTCGCCTGCATAAACTTCATGAACCTGTCCACGGCCCGTTCCGTGCACAGATCCAAAGAGGTGGGCATGCGGAAGGTCCTGGGGGCTGAGCGATCGAGGCTGGTCGTGCAGTTCCTGGGCGAGTCCTTTGTGTACGCGGTACTTTCGATGGGTTTCGCGGTGCTCCTGGCGCGCCTCCTGCTTCCCTATTTCCGCGTGCTGGCCGCCCGCGAGCTGTCCCTGGACTTCCTGCAGATGCCTTCCCTGCTGGCCGGCCTGGCCGGAGTGGTCGTGTTCGTGGGATTCACGGCCGGCAGCTATCCGGCTTTTTTCCTCTCCGCTTTCAAGCCCGTGTCCATTCTCAGAGGGAATCCTTCGCGGGAAGCCAGGGGATCGCGCTTCCGTTCCGTGCTGGTGGTCTTCCAGTTCTCCGTCTCGATCGTCCTCATCATCGGCACCATCGTGATCTTCCATCAGCAGCAGTACATGGAAAACAAGGACCTGGGTTTTCAGAAGAAGAACCTGCTGGTCATCGCCCTCCAGAATCAAGAGGCCCGAATGGGCCTGGATTCGCTCAATCACGAGATGATGGGGATCCCGGGAGTGAAAAGCGCAGGGGCCTCATCCATGGTCCCGGGTGAAATGTATCTGTTCAACATAGGGACCTATCCCGAGGGCTTTCCCGAAGACCAGAGCGTGCCCATGGACAACTTCCTGGCCGACCACGGTTTCCTGGATACTTTCGGGATTGAGGTCGTAGCCGGGCGTGGTTTTTCCCAAGAAATCAGGACCGATGTCGCCGAAGCGGTGATGCTCAACGAGACCGCGGTACGCAGCCTGGGATGGTCGGATCCCGTGGGCAAACGCATCGTGGTGCTCACGCCTTTCCGGGCCGAGCGTGTGGAGAAGACCGTGATCGGCGTGTTCCGTGATATCAACCAGAGGTCCCTGTATTCTGCGGTGGCGCCCACCATCGTCACGCATGTGAGCGATGAGGGCGCTATCGAAAACCGGGCCCGCCGCCTGACCCTGAGGCTGGAGACCGGGGACCTTGCCGGAACCCTGGCCTCGATCGAGGAAAAGTGGGAGGAAGCCAATCCAGGCAATCCCTATTTCTCGTTTCTCCTTGATGAGTTTTATGACAGCCAGCACAGGGCGGAGAAGAGGCTGGGACGCATCTTCCGGTCTTTCGCGGTGCTGGCCGTTTTGATCGGGTGTGTCGGCCTCTTCGGCCTTGCGGCCTATATGGCCGAGCAGCGGACCAAGGAGATCGGTATCCGCAAGGTGATTGGAGCCCGGGCGGGATCCATCGTTGTGCTGCTGTGCAGGGAGTTCATCCTGTTGATCGTGGTGGCGAACTGCGTCGCATGGCCGGTGGCATTTTTCGCGCTTCGTAAATGGCTGCAGAATTTTCCGTATGCGGTGGGCCTGGATCTGGGAGTATTCGTGATGACCTCGGTGTTGACCTTGAGTGTCGCTCTTTTGACTGTCGGACTCCAGTCCTTCAGGGCTGCCTCGGCGAATCCCGTGGATTCTCTCCGGTATGAGTAAGGGATAGGGCCAGTGAGTTTGAATCAGGAGCAGGGCTGTGGTATAGATAGACGCATCAGGTGTGTATCAAGAGTTAAAGAGGGTCGAATGCACGAAAGAGACATCGCCATCCGAGAGATATACATCGCGCTCGAGATCATCCGGCGCCGGTGTGAGGAGTTCGACGATCTGCGGGAATTTCCGGGGAGCGATATAGACAACTTGATGGTTGCGTTCTCAGAAAAATATATAGATAAACCGTCGTAGCCTACCTGTCCTGACCGACCTCTGAATCGACAGGCCTCTTAGTCTTCGGATCCCGTGCCGCCTTGAACTCGAAGGTTTCCCGTTTCGTACCCGAGTCGATGCTGAGCCTACCGGTCATGGAGTGGCCCTTAACCCTGCCCTCGAATGTGTAGGTCTGCGCGGAATCCGGGGCGTCTCTGTCAAAGGCGAAGGCAATGCTGTCGGCCGTAAGGTCGGCCGATTTCAACCGGATCACCTCGTTTCCGATCTTCACATGTCCCTCGATCTTCTGGAATTTCTGCTCCAGGTTGAGGGTGAAGGGCACGGATGAGAGGCCGGCCGGCTTATTAACGCGCCATCTGCCGGAGGCATTAACCGGTACGACCCAGAAATAAACGTTGTGGATCCGGTAGTCGACCATCAGGTCGGCCTGTTGGTCCGCTTTCCATTCTCCCATGCTGAAATCATGCGAGACGACACGTGTTCCGGGTTTGAGCTCCTCCAGTATCTTGGGGCGCAGCCTGAGGTTGACCGAGTTCAAAAGATAGAGCGTGAGCACCGAGGCCTTTCTGAAATCGGTCTCGAAGAGATCCTGGTTAAGAAATGTGACCAGGTTTTCGACATCCGCGGCCGAAGCGTTGCTGTGGCATTCCTGGATCCTTTCCGGGTCGATATCCACCCCGAATCCCCGGGTCCCCAGCCTCCGGGCCGCGGTGATAACGATGCGGCCGTCTCCGCAGCCCAGATCGAAGAGGGTGTCGGTCTCAGTGACCCCGGCCATCTCCAGCATGGCATCCACAACTTCATATGGGGTGGGCACATAGGGCACATCCCATCTCTGGTAGGGCATGTCCCAATCCTGGACCTGCCCAGCCGGTTGAACGATCGTGATGTAAGCAAATAGACCTAGAACAATCAGGAATAATTTACGCGTTCCGTCTCTCGTGTTCATAACACCTCCCCGCAACTACGCCGAAATCCTATCATATTCTGCGCACCATTTTTAGATGAAAAATGAAATTTTCTGGATTTTGTGGATGGAGCGATTATGCTGCGCGAAGCTCTTTTCGCCTCCGAAATCGGGCTAGGTCCAGACCTGCTCGAACACACGCAGGTAATTTCCTCCCAGGATCCCGCGGACATCCGCCTCAGTGTATCCGCGCCGGTGCATCCGGGCGATGAAGTTCAGCACCTCTGTGAAATTGCTGAATCCTTCGACCATCCGTTCCGGTGAGCGGATGTTGTCCGTGATGTGGGCGTTGTAGACGCCTGTGACGTCTTTATAGGCCGGTTCTCCCCAGGGATCGGATGTGTGATCCGGATAGGTGCCGAGGCTCATGTCGGTCCCGACGCCTATGTTTAGGGTCGATCCCAGTAGTTGTGCCGCGTGGTCGATGTGATCGATGAAATCGTCGAGGGTCGGGCGTGAGGTCTGCCCGGTTTTGAGCACCATAGGCCCCCAGGGGGAGAGCCCGATCACCCCGCCTCGAGCGGCGCAGGCCTTGATCTGAGCATCGTCGATGTTGCGGGGATTCTTCGCCAGGGCCGTGGTGCAGGAGTGGCTGAAGACCACCGGGCGTGTGCTGCGCTCGATGATCTCCTGGCTGGTACGGCGGCCGAGATGGGAACAGTCCAGGAGCAGTCCTACACGATTACATTCATCCACCACCAGCCCGCCGAAAGACGTCAGCCCCCCGTCGACCCGGTCCAGGCATCCGCCGCAGATCCGGTTCGACAGGCTGTAGGCCGGGATCAACATCCGGAGGCCCAGGCGGTAGAAGGCCTCGATTCGGTGGAGCCGGTCGCCGATAAAATCACCGCACTGTGAGGCCAGCAGCAGCCCGGCCCGGCCGTCCTTTTTCGCTGCGGGAATGTCCTCAGCTCTGGTCACAATGAAGAGACCGGGATTCTCACGCACGACCCAGTGCCAGTACATCAGTCCCTCCAGGGCCCGGTCTACCGGCATGTGGGGGTCCCAGGCCGTGGGAGCATACACCGTGACCCCGTGACGGTGGGCGTTATGATACGGGGCATCAGGCCAGATCTGCATGCAGGAATCGATGAAGACGTAGGAGTGGTCCTTTTCCAGAACGGGATGGATTCCCTTCTCGAGGGGCGACAGGTCTTGTCCCCCAGTATCCTCTCGCGTGAATCCCGGGACCACTGCCGGCCCTGCAGCCGCGATCCCTGCCAGTTTGACGAATTCTCTCCTGTTCATCCGATCCTCCTCTCTCCGGAAAGCGTTCGGTATAGATCCCTGGTGTCGATCAGGTACGTCTACGTTAACAAAACATTTAGTACTTGAAAAGTAAAGCCTAAGGCGATAAGAAGTAGGGTAGAAAACCTTGATACCGAGGAAACAGGGAGTGAGAGATGACACGCAGGATTTTCGTCTTATCGTTTCTGATGCTGCTGATTTGTTCCTATCTTCCGAGCCGGGGTGATCAGGATGTGTACCCGGGGGCGGATGAGAGGACCCCCAGCCGGGCCCAGTATTTCTCCTGGATCAACAACACCAATGAAGGAGCCACCGAAGCTCAGTCGCTGGTCAACCTGGATTTTTTCCGTTGGCTGTTCGACGAATACGGCATGATCCTGGACATCTATGCCTTCGACGCCGGTGCCATAGACGGCAAACGTTTCTACGGACGCATGGATTCGAGCCGTTTCCAGGGACAGTTCCCGCGCGGTTTTGAACCCATTTACAGGAAGGCCAAAACCATGGGAACCCGCCTCGGGATCTGGGGCGGCCCCGACGGCTTCGGCGACACACCGGAGGAGGAAAGAGCCCGCACCGAGATGATGGTGGGTCTGTGCCGGGACCTGGAATTCGCGCTGTTCAAGTTCGATGCCGTCTGCGGGCCTCTCCGGGCAGAGAAGGAGGATGCTTTCATCCACATGATGACCGAGTGCCGCCGCTTCAGCCCCGACCTCATCCTGCTCAATCATCGGCTGGGCCTGGAGCGGGCTCAGTCCTACGCCACCACATTCCTCTGGGAGGGAAAGGAGACCTACATCGATGTCTGGTCCACCAACCGGATCACGGCCCCTCACCACCGGGCCGATGCCCTTTCACGCGGCCTGGTACCGGATCTCCTCAGGCTGACCGAGGATCACGGTGTGTGCCTCTCCTCCTGCCTGGATTATTGGGAGGACGACCTCGTCCTGCAGGCGTTCAACCGCTGCCTCATCCTGGCGCCGCAGCTCTATGGCAATCCCTGGCTGCTGCGGGATGAGGAGTTCCCCCGGCTGGCCCGGATCTTCAACCTGCACCGCAGGTACCGAGACATCCTCGTGGACGGGATGGTTCTGCCCGAGGACAGGTATGGCCCTTCCGCCGTTTCCCGGGGCAGCCATGCCACTCGTCTCATCACGCTGCGGAACCTCAGCTGGGAGCATGTAACCTATTCCGTAGCGTTGGATGAGAGCATCGGGCTCAAAGCCGGAGGGAGGGTCCACTGCCGCAGCTTTTTTCCCACAGAGCGGATCCTGGGAGATTTCCAAGCCGGAGAACGGGTGGACATCCAGGTGGCACCCTTCCGTTCGTGCCTGCTGCTGGTCACGACCGAACCCTGTGATGAACCGGGTGTGATCGGGGGTGACTATGAGGTCGTGAAGGATGTCGCGGGGAAGCCGGTCGTGCTCCGATTGAAGGGAATGCCCGGGACCGAAACCGGGATCCGGCTCCCGGCCGGGGGCCCGGATTACACGCGGGCCCTGCTGGACGGCCGTGATGTCGGTGCCCTGGTACGGGGCGAGACGCTAGCGGTCCGTTTTCCCGGCGAGACGCTCGTTAGTCCCTTTCACCGCCGGTTGTCCGTGATGCAGCCCTGTGACATCCCTGAGGATGCCTCCGCGCTGTACGAAGCCACGGCGTTCGCCGCCGACAACAATGCCTTGGAGGTGCGCTCGCTGGAACGCTCC
>CBFDBC010000140.1:0-10153 GCA_965602945.1 uncultured bacterium
GATCCCGAGGACGAAGTGGATCCTGGAGAGATCGAGGGTGAAGTCCCTCTCCCTTTGGTCATCGATCCAATCGTCCCAGTAGTTGGTGGGGGCGAGGACCGAGGCGCTGCCCCAAGGCACTGTGATCTCTTCTTTCTTGATGGCCCGGGTGCCCTGCCAGGTCTTTTCTCCGGGGCTGCCCGGCCGGACATTCGCATCCGGGTGTATTTCAGGTATTACATTGCCAGGAGCCGGGAGGCGTTGGCGCCTCTGATCTTTTCTTTGTCGGCCTCCGGGAGCTCCAGGGCGTCGATACTGGTGACCATCCGGTCCAGACTCCCGATCTGGTGGGGATAGTCGCTCCCGGCCATCAGGTGATCGGCGCCGGCGAACTCAAGTGCCAGTTTGAGCGGCCCGGCATCGAAATTAACCGTGTCGTAGTAGAGCTGTTTCAGGTATGTGCTGGGCGGCCTGGTGATGTTCGCACGGCATTCCTGGAACGCATCGTAGCCCCGGTCCAGCCTCTCCGCCAGATAGGGGATGGCTCCCCCAAGATGTCCGAGGATCCATTTGATCCGGGGGAATCGTTCCACGATCCCGCTGAACACCAGCTTGGCGGCCGCGAGGGTCGTGTCAAAAGGGAATCCCACCAGGGGCATGAGCCAGTAGTCGGTCATGGCTTCCACTCCGACCGGGAAGGAGGGGTGGATGTCCACAACTGCACCGAGCTCGTCGGCCTTTGCGAACAGAGGGAGGAAACAGGGATCGCTCAGCTCTTTCCCGCTCACATTGCTGTGCAGGGTGACCCCCCGAAATCCCAGGCTTGTGAAGGCGCGTTCGAGCTCCACGACCGATGCCGCAGGGTCGTTGAGCGGAAGGGTGGCAAAGGCCGCGAAGCGGTCGCCGTGTTCGGCGGAGATGCGGGCGAAACTGTCGTTCACCATCTGTGCCAGCTCGATCGCCCGCTCCCGGGTCTCGATGTGTACTCCCGGAGTCGTCATGGACAGCACCTGCTTGTCGACACCGGAATCGATAAGGACCTGTTTGCGGAACTCGATGTCCCGGTGTCCGGGGACCACGATGTTGTAGTCTCCGGGGTAGTGCAGCAGGGGATTGTTTTCCTCATCAAAGGTCACTTTGACGTTGCTGGGGCCGCTCTGGATGGCTGCCAGGTACTCCGGGGGATAGAAGTGATTGTGGACATCGACTATAGGCATGTCTCAGTCTCCTCTGTTCGATTTTGTCCTTTTGATCCAGACATAATACACGGGAAGGCCGATCAAGACCAGCAGCAGTCCGAAAAAGCTCTCCCGCGGATCGGAAACGACCTGGTTGATCACGATGATGAAGGACGAGAGGGCGAACACCAGGGGAACGATGGGATATCCCCAGATCCTGTACCCGCGGTTGAGGCCCGGTCGCCTGCGCAGGAGGATCAGGCCGATGGCCATCAATCCGAAGAATATCCATTCCGTATAGACCACACGGGTGAAAAGCGCCCGGTAAGTGCCGGTGGCGACCAGGATAGAGGACCAGACGGCCTGGAGCAGGATCGCCTTGTGGGGCGTCTGATAACGCCTGTGCACCTGGCCGGCCCAGCGGAAAAGGAGCCCATCCTGTGCCATGGCATAGTAGACACGCGGTCCGGAGAGGATGATCCCGTTCAGTGCCCCGAACGTGGAGAACACGACCAGGGCGGACATCACGGCCCCTCCCCCGAAACCCACCAGGGCGTCGGCCGCGTCTGCGGCGATCCGGGTCGAGGACGCGACCCTGTCGAGAGGGAGGATATACATGTATACGGCGTTCATGGCGATGTAGCAGAACGTGACGATAAGGGTGCCCAGCATCAGGGCCCGGGGGATGGTCCTCCGGGGATCTTTGGTCTCCTCTGAGCTGTAGGTCACCATGTGCCACCCGCCGAAGGCGAAGAGTCCGGCCACGAGCGCCAACAGGAAGTCGTTGAAAGTGAAACCCTGAGCACTCGTGCTCGAGGTGACGAAATGCTCCGGAACCCGGGCTCCCAGGGCGAATCCCAGCACGATGATCAGGGCGATGGCGGCAACTTTTCCCAGGGTGACCAGGGTCTGGAGGGTACTGCCCTGCTTGATTCCGCGAAAGTTGATGGCGGACAGGATCAGGATGACGGCAATGGCGGTCAGCTTGACCAGGGCCGGGCTCATGGGGACAAAATAGGCCAGGTAGCGAGCAAAGATCACGGCTACCGCAGCGATGATGCCCGAGTGCATGGTCCAGAGCATGGCCCAGCCCCAGAGGAACCCGATCGAAGGGGAAAAGGCCTCCTTGAGATACACATAGACTCCGCCCGAACGGGTGAAGATGGAGGCCAGCTCAGCGCATACCAGGGCCCCGAAAAAGGTGAGGATCCCGGATATCAGCCAGACCAGGAATACGCCGGAGACGGAGGGCACACGGCCTGTGATCTCGGAGGGCTGGACAAAAATCGAGGCGCCGATGATGATGCCGACCACCATGGCCGTGGCATGGGAGAGGCCCATCGTCCGGCGAAGGGTGGTCTTCTTTTCAACGCCCACGCGATTTTCCCCGCGTTGATGATATGCATCCGGAAAGGAATAATCAAGTCTCGGAAAGGCTCTGATCAGACCGTGACCGTAGCGGGGACGCTTTCGCGGCCGTTCCCGTCGACAGCCACGACTTCGTAGGTTCGGGATTGGGTGTCCGTGACGGCACGCTGCATATACTCGAACGTGCCGGCGCTGACTTCGGCCAGGAATGTATCCGGAGTGGCCCCCGTATCGTAGACCCGGTAAGCTGTGATCGGAACCGCTGCGTTGTCGGGATTGGGAGACCAGTTCAGGATGATCAGGTGTTCCCTGACGAAGAGCCCGCGGTTTTCGACTCGTCTCCCGCTCAGGTCGAGGGGAGCCGAAATTGCTTTGAAGGCCTGGAAATCCTGCCTCTTGTGCTTTCCTTGTACGTCCGTGTAGCTCCGCTGTTCGGGCATGAAGGTGTAGCCCCGCTTCTCAGGTATCGCGGTCCCGCTCCAACCAGCCAGCACGGCGGATTTGAAGCGGCCGGCGTTGTCGGTCTCCGGATCGCCCGGCAGGCCCCGCATGATGACACCGGATAGGCCTATACGCTCGTCTCCCCCGGTGCCGCTGCTTCCTCCCAGGGTTATCCTTCCCCTGATAACATGGGCTGCGGCGGTTTGGGAAAACACGTTAATGCTGCCTTCGTTGTAGGTAACCTTGTCGACCAGGATGCCTTTGGACGGATCCTTCAATCCGCCGAGGGTGTTGATCACTGTCTTGGATTGTTCCAGCCACCTCAATATCCCCGGATACTCCGGGTGGTGGTGGGTGTTGTTGTCTATCGGGTAGAGGATGTGTTTTGCGGTCCAATAGTCCAGGGCGACCGGGTCCTGGCTGGCGGTGATGCGGTTGGCACGCGTGGTGGTGGTTTCCGGGTATCCGGCGAGTGATCCCTGGGAAACCCAGATAGAATCCATGATGTTCAGCACGGGTGTGCATACCGCCGCCACCATCCTGCCGCACGTGTCACCCAGGGTGTTGTAGTGACGGGAGGGGCTGTAGCCGTCACGCATAGACAGGACACCGTAGAAATGCTTGAGCGCACCCGTGATCTCCGAGCCTCCCACGTCATGGTGTTTGAGGACCGGTACGTTGATCAGCTTGAGGTTGGAGTTGTGTCTTTTCCCATTCCAGATGCCCTCTTTGAGCTCGACACGGTGGCCGCCATCCGTGGTGAAGCAGGGATAGGAGACGTTTTCGTACAGGCGGAAACCGTCTGTTTTGTGGTCGTTCTCATCAATGAAACTGTACATGAGGGGATCGAGCAGGAAACTTGACACACGCGGATCGGCAAAGACATGATCGACCAGATAGAGGAATGTGTGGTTTTCATTGTTGGCGTTGGCATGGATGCCGGAATCGCCGTAAGCGGCGGAGGAGTCGCACTTGAGGCTGCCCCGGCCCTGTCCATTCTCGAAGATGACCACCTCTCCTGAGAATCCGTCGGGATGCTCCAGGACACGCTGGATCAGTCCGCGTATGAGGTCGCTGTTAGTGCACCCCCGGTATTTCCACTGGGCATTGACCTTGATCAGGACCACATCCCCGGGTGCGATCAGGCCATCGGGGCCGCTCAGGGCAGAGAGCGTTTCAGAGCGGTAGAACTTGAGGCCCTGCACCCCCATCAGGTGCAGAAGGGATTCGATGCCGACGTGGAGGCTGCCGCTTCCGGTCTTGAGGAAGGGCTGGTCTGGAATGGTGTGTATGTCGTAGATCTCGCTCACATTTTTGCCCTGCTGGGCATTGAGAATGTTGGAGAGAGGGGAGGCGAGGGTGGTTGCCAGAACACCGCTTCCGAGCGTCTTTACAAATCCCCTGCGGGACAGATTTTTTCTCTTTTTATTCATAATTCTCCAAACCCTTGGAGTACCCCCATATTTTAAACCAAGATATCCCATAAATCAAGTATAGTTAACATCATGGAAATTTGTGGGAAAATGGATATAATCAAGGACATGAAAATACGAACCATCACGAGCGGCTACAATGCCGGCCCCGGGCTGTTCGGCCGCGGCTTGCGGCGCGTGGTCGATGAGACCCTGGAACTGAAACGGATCTTTGAAAGAAAGGGCTATGAGGTGCAGACCGCACGCCTCACGACCCAGCCCTGGGAAGCATACTGCCCTGACCCGGCCGGGCTTGCCGATAGGTCGGCTGCGTTGGAGGAGGTTCTGTCGGCCTCCGGGATCGATTTCTTCAGCATCGGGACCACGAAGAAGGCAGCGCATGTGCCGGTGCTGTACGATGTGATAAAGTCAACGCAGACGGGATTCTGCACGGTCCTGGCTTCGAGCCTCTCCGGCATCGACCTGGATTGTGTCCGTCAGGCAGCCCGTTTGATCAAGCGGCTGGCGCGGCTCAACAGGGACGGATTCTCGAACCTTCGCTTTGCGGCCTGCTTCAACACTCCCCCGAGGACGCCTTTCTTTCCGGCAGCATATCACTCAGGGCCCGCCTCCTTCGGCATCGGGCTGGAGAACAGCGACCTGGTTTACCGGGCGTTTTCGGAGGCGGGAAGTTATGAGAAGGCCGCGGATGCGCTCCGGGATCTGATGAACCGGGAATACGCCGCCATAGAGAAGATCGCCCTGGAGGCGGCGGAGAAATTGAATCTCAAGTACGGCGGAATCGATGTGTCCGTGGCTCCCTCGGTCAAGCGAAACCAGAGCGTGGCTTTCGGATGCGAGAAGCTGGGCCTGGGCCGCTTTGGCGAAGCGGGGACGCTGGCCGTGGCGCGGCTGATAACGGGTGTCCTCAAGGGGCTGAATGTCAAGATGTGCGGGTACTCGGGACTCATGCTGCCGGTGCTGGAGGATTTCGGACTGGCGCGCAGGAACAGCGAAGGGGGATTCGATGTCACCCACCTTCTGGCCTACTCGGCGGTGTGCGGCACCGGGCTGGACACCATACCCCTGCCGGGGGACGTGAGCGAGCGCCGGCTGTATGCACTGCTCCTGGACATCGCATCTCTCTCAGAGAAGCTGAACAAGCCACTCTCGGCCCGGCTCATGCCCATTCCGGGAAAGAAGGCCGGTGAGATGACGGAGTTCGACTTCCCTTATTTCGCCAACACCCGCATCATGCCGCTGTAAGAAATAAAGGGGAGGGAAGAAGAATAAAGGGGAGAAAAAATAAAGGGGAGTGGTCCAATTAAAGCGATTAATTGGACCACTCCCCTTTATTTTTCCCTTTATTTTTTCTCCCCTTTACTTTTCTTTTCGAGGAAGCGGATGAGGCGGACGCTGCCTGACGGGAACGGGAAGCGCCGCATGCCCTTGAGCGTCACCCAGCGGTGGGTGTCCCGCCGCAGCCGGGGGTGCGCGGACACTTGACAGGCGTATGCGTGGAGCGTTACGCGGAACTGCGTGTAGGCGTGCTCCACTGAAGTCAGGAAGCGGATCCCGGTCACCTCGACGCCCAGCTCCTCTCGCAGCTCCCGGCGGAGTGCCTGATCTTGTGTCTCGCTCGGTTCAATTTTACCGCCGGGGAACTCCCAGAGCCCGGCCAGGAGCCCGGTTTCGGGTCTTTTCTGGATGAGATATCGGTCCTCCTTCCGGATTATGGCGATGACCGCCTCGAGCTTCGTGTACTCCTGCCTGCGGGGACTGGGGATGACCTCCTGCTCTCCCGCGGCATAGGCGCCGCAAAAATGGGACACCGGACACACAAGGCAGGCGGGATTCCTGGATCGGCAGACCAGGGCACCCAGTTCCATCAGGGCCTGGTTGAAGGTTCCCATACCGCGGGCAGACACGTACGGTTCCAGGAAGCCGCGGATCGTTTTGTCCTTTTCCGAATCGGCCTGCCCATGCAGGCTCATGAGCCGCATGCACACGCGCCGCACATTGGCGTCCAGCACCGGATAGGGGAGATCGTAGGCGATGCTGAGCACGGCTGCCGAGGTGTAGGGTCCGAAACCGGGAAGGGCCAGAACGGTCTGGTAGTCCCGGGGTATCTTTCCGCCGTGTCGGCCCACCATGAACCGGGCCGCAGCATGCAGGTTTCGCGCCCTCTGGTAGTAACCCAGGCCCTGCCATTCTTTGAGGACCGTTTGCAGGTCGGCCCGGGCCAGTGTCTCGATGTCCGGGAACCTTTCGATCCACCGTTCGAAGTAGGGGATGACGGCTGTGACCGTGGTCTGCTGGAGCATGACCTCGGAGATCCAGATCCGGTAGGGATCTCGAGTTTCCCTCCAGGGTAGTTCCCGCTTGTGCGCCCGGTACCAGCGCAGCATCCTCCGCCGGAAGACAACCGGATCCTGTGTTCGTTCGTTCATGCCGGGCTCGATCAAACCCTATTTATATACAGATTAGTCCTCCTATGGAAATCATTTATCAACATGGGAGAGCATCCTTGACTTGTGTGGGAATTGAATGTTGACTAATGTGTCTCTCTTGGACTGGATCGTTTACCAAGTGTGGAGGATTACAGGACTGAATAGGCCGGCCCTACAAAAAACTGAACACCTTGAATAAATAATCGTATATAATAGTAATTCCGATAGAGATTATATGAAATGAGGTACGAAATGCGAAAAATTACAGGTATTGCACTTGCCTTGCTTTTGGTCCTGGGAATGTGGGGTTCCCTTGAGGCGCAGAAGGTCAAGACGGTCGACGGCGTCAAGTACATCCAGAACGGGAGGAAACCCAATGCCCCCAGGGGCGTCCCCACGAAGTTTTCACTCAAAGACGAATTGACCATCGGGTACGATGACGATCCGGATAAGTCATTGGCCGAGCTCGGCGTTTTCGTGGTGGCCGAAAACGGCAAGATCTATATCACCGATATCAAGGACCGCAAGGTCAAGGTCTTCGATACGGATGGCAGCTTCGTGGGATTGATCGGCAGAGAGGGTCAGGGGCCGGGGGAGTTCACCATACCGGGGCAGATGCAGATCACTCCCGACAACGAGCTCATGCTCGAGGACGGGGGCGCCCTGAGGATCGTGTTCTACACCCTGGAAGGGGAATTCGTCCGCAACCTGAGCATGGTCAAGCCCGGCATACTGGGCCTGTCAGGCCTGATCGTCGACAAGAAGGGAAACTACGCCGGCCGTCAGATGGCGCTGAAAGACCAGACCCTGCTGTTTGAGACCATGACTTTCGACAAAGAACTCAATTCGCTGTCTTCGATCGACTCTGCCGAGATGAATCTTCCGGTTCCTGGATCAGGGAACAAGATGAACATCCTGGATTTCTTTCAGGTGTACGTGTTCAATTCGGAAGGGAACCTGATGTATGGAGTGAACAGGGACTACGAGATCAAGGAGTACGACCTCCAGGGCAAGCACCTCCTCAGCATCCAGAAGGAGTACAAGCCCGTGAAGGTCACTCCGGAAGACATCGAGGAGATTGTGGAACGTTTCGCCGCCTTTGCCGGTGGATTGGGAGGGGCCAACATCATGGACATTATTGAATTCCCGGATGAATTCCCGCCCTATCAGGGCTTCTTGCTGGACGACCAGGACCGCATCTATGTCCGCACCTGGGAAAAGGGGGAAGGCGAGGACGAGTACTGGACCGATGTCTTCGACAAGGAAGGCCGCTTCTTCACCCGCTTCGTCCATAAATCAGAGCTCCGTATCATAGATGGGGACACGGCCTACGGAGTGGAAGAGAACGAGGATGGATTCAGGCTCATCCACCGCTACAGCGTGAACTGGTCGAAATAATCATCCGGGGAATCAAAGAATCTAAGGGACTAATCCGACAGTTTTTTGTCAGCTTTTTGTGTTTCCAGATCTTCTGATGCCAGGAGGGCCAGCTCTCCGATCCTGTCCGGCCCGGCGGCCCCCATCCCGATGGATGCGGTGTAGGGGATGTCTTTCCCGCGCATGTTCTCCTGCTTGATGTCCTCCAGGACCCTCCGTCGCACCACCTCTGCCTCGCGATTTTTGGTGTTGGGAAGCAGGATGGCGAACTGGCCGCCCGAGTAGCGGGCGATGATGTCGATACGGCGCGTGCCGCCTCGTATGATCCGGGTGAGGTCCTTGAGCACCTCGTCTCCCCCGAAATTACCCTGTTGAGCGTTTATGTCCTTGAGGCCGTCGATGTCCACAAAAAGCAGCGACAGGCGGTGGCCGTAACGCCTGCAGCGCTCCGACTCCTTGAGCAGGTGGCTGTCGAAGGTCCGCCGGTCATAGACGCCAGTGAGGGGATCCATATGGGCCATATTCTTAAGGGCGCTAAGATAGTAGACTTTCTGGATGGTCTCGGCTGCGACGTCCATGACCTCCGTAAGGGCCAGGAGGTCGCTGCCCGAGTAGGCGCCCTCATCCTGGCGGTTGATCAGATACCCGACTCCGATGATGGCGTCTTCGATCATGAGGGGTGCTGCCAGCACACTCTGTACCGGGAATCCCAGGAGGGAGACTACCCGCTGTGAGATGCGGTTATCCCGAGCCGCGTCCACGCCCGCCGTCGCCGCCCCGTGTTCCAGGACCCACCCTGGGATGCCCTGGTCCCTGGGGATACGCTTATCCCCCAGCTTTTCCGCATTTCTGCCGGCAGTGAACTTGAAGAAGAACTCATCCGACTCACGGTCGAGGAGGAGCAGAGCCCAGGTCACGGGAGAAAACGTGTCTCCGATCCGCTCCATGACCTGTTTCATGGACTGGTTTATTGCCCTGGCCGCCGCGATGCCGATCCCGAAATCGGCGAAGATCGACAACTGCATGAAGTCGTCCAGGCCTTCAATGTCCCGTTTGTTCGGCATGGTTCACACGATTTTTATGTTGGAAAGATATGACAGCGCTCCTGCCTTGTCAATCCTCCCTGGGGGTGATAAATCAGGGGTGATGCAGGGGCCTATGCGAGGATGGCATCGATCAGGTGGAAGCGCTCGAAGGGCGGCATGAACAGGATGCCGCTTGCCAGGGGCCGCAGCTCCCGGATGATCTCACGGGCAATGCGGATACCTTCTTTCTCACCTTCCGCCCCTTCGGTTGACTCCATTCGCTTCAGATATATGTCGGGGATGCTGATCCCAGGGACCTCGTAGTGCATGTATTCGGCGTTGCGCCCGGAGACGAGAGGCATGATGCTCAGGATGACGGGCAGGCCGGCCTCCCGCAGGGCTTCCAGGGTTGGGATGCTCTCTGTGATATGGAACATGGGCTGTGTGATGATATAATGCGCCCCCTTGTCCGCCTTGGTCCGGGCGGCCTGCATCGCCTTTTTCATGTCGGAGCCGATCCCCAGACCCACGCCGATCAGGAACCCTGTCTGCCGGCCCAGCGGATTGCCCAGGGGGTCGACTCCCCGGTTGAGCGAGGAGAGCATGCTCACGAGCCCCTCGGAGGTCAGGTCGTACACCCCGGTCGCGAAAGGGTAGTCCCCGATGGAGGGCGGATCTCCTCCCAGGGCCAGGAAATTGTCCAAGCCCAGGGCGGCGGCCCCCAGGAGATCGGACTGGATTCCCAGGATGTTCCGGTCCCGGCAGGTGTAGTGCACAATGATCTCGAGCCCCAGGCTGTCTTTGAGAAGTTTCCCGGCGGAGATGGGCGACATCCGGGGACGGGCCATGGGACTGTCCGAAACATTGATCACATTGAGCGAGGAGGTGCAGGGTTCGAGCTTTTTGGCCAGCTTCTCGAGGTT
>CBFDBC010000141.1:0-10106 GCA_965602945.1 uncultured bacterium
CCGAATAGACCGCTTCGGGGTGACCGCGGCGGCTTTCAAGGATGTGCCGGAAGACAAGCAGGGGATCACACTGCACCACCTGCTGACCCACACCGCCGGTGTGGTCGACGGCATAGGGCCCGACTTTGTGGAGGCCCTGCGGGATCCCACGGTGAGAAAGATACTGGAACGCCCGCTCCTGTTCCCTCCCGGGGAGGAGTTTTCCTATTCCAATGCCGGCTACAGCCTGCTGGCCGCCGTCATCGAGAAGGTTTCCGGCAAGACATACGAGGCGTTCCAGCGAGAGCAGCTGTTCCTACCGGCCGGCATGAAGAATACCGGATACAGGCTGCCCGGTTGGAAAGATCTGGTTGTCGCCCACTGGTATGTGGGCGATCGGGACAACGGGACTCCTTTGGAAAAGCCCTATCCATACTGGAATCTTCTTGGGAACGGGGGGATCCTGTCCACGACCGCCGACATGTACCGCTGGCACCTGGCCCTGCTCGGCGATAAGGTCCTGTCCGATTCCGTCAAAAGGAAGATGTTCACACCGGTCGAAAACGACTACGGATACGGTTGGGACATCCTGAGGCGGGATGTCGGCCTACTCATTCAGCATGACGGGGGAAGCTCCCTGGGGAGCAGCTCGGAGCTCCGGCGGTACCTCGATGCCGGGATCGTCACCATGCTGTTCTGCAACCAGAGCTTCGGTCGTGTGACCTTGATGGAAGTCGTGCGTGACAAGATCGAGACGCTGGTATTCGGAGGGGAAGTAGAGACCCCGCCCACCAAAGTAGGTTCCACGATCCCGGACGCTGACCGATATGCAGGATCCTATGTGGTTTCAGGAGGAGATCTGTTGGAGGTGAGCTCCAACCGGGGCAGGCTGGAGGTCCGGCCGCAGGGGCAGTCCGCCGTTAATGCCTTGTTCGGGATGGAGCCCGGGTCCGGGAAGCGATACCACGAACTCAACAAGCTCGCAGTGACAGTGTTTTCAGCGGTCCTGGCCGGAGATTATGAACCCCTCAATGCCGTCCTGCACGAACGGCAGCGACGAGAGCAGCCTGTCCGGGACCTCATCGAGATGCGGATGAGACAGTATGCCCCCCGCACTGGGAAGGTCACGATCGTCGCGGCCCACCTGACCATGCCGACAACCCTGGATGGGATTGATGCGGCGCAGACGTTCGTCGAGCTCAAGGGAGAGAAGGGGAGCATCTATTTCGGGCTGTACTGGAAGGACGGATCCAACATCGGCATCGCGCCGGCCATGGGGGCGCCCCGATTGTCCGTCCCGTTTCTGCCCCTCCCGGACGGCGCCTTCGCGGGCTACGATCTGGATCTGGCCATGGACTTCGAGATCGCATTCGAGGCGGGAGAAGACGGCCGCGTCTCTGTCATGATCTTTTCCTCTGAAGAGGGCACCACTAAAGCACTCCGCAAAGACTGATCTGGGGGGCGTCATATCCCATGGAACTCTTGAAAAAAATTCCGTAATATGGGAAGATAATACGTCTAAATATAGTCTAATACATACAGGGTAGGGAAGTAAGAACTAATATCATCTTAAATTAATCCATCCCCTCCCTGGAATACGCACACGAGAGGTCTATAAATGAAGATCTTGAAGCTTTCGACAATAGTGCTGCTGGGTCTTTCCCTGAGCCTGTCCGCGGCGGCCAAACAAAAGGACTACAATGTCCTGCTCATCACGGTGGACACACTGCGTTACGACAGGATCAGCCATCACACGGATGTTCACGTCCAGACTCCTCATATGGACCAGCTGGCCGCAAAATCGTTGGTGTACCACCGTGCCTTTGCCCACAATCCCGTGACGCTGCCATCACACACCAATATCATGACCGGGACCACGCCGTTATTTCATGGGATCTCCGGCAACCAGGGCTTCAAGCTCGAAGACAGGTTCATCACCCTGGCCGAGCTCTTCAAGGAAGCCGGGTATGCGACCGGGGCCTTCGTCGCCGCCTTCCCCCTGGATTCCCGCTTCGGCCTGGACCAGGGGTTCGACCTGTACGATGACAATTACGGCGTGCAGAAGCCGTATTCCCTCTACTTCGCCCAGAGGCGGGCCAATGAGGTGCTCGATCCGGCTATGGGCTGGATCTCGAAACAGAGCGGCAAATGGTTCGGTTGGGTGCACCTGTTCGATCCGCATGAGCCCTATGATCCGCCGGCTCCCTATGACCAGCAGTACCCGGACGATCCCTATTCGGGGGAGGCCGCCTACACGGACACCCAGCTCGGGGTCCTGTTCGATTACCTGGAAGATGCGGGGCGTATGTCCGACACCATCGTCATTCTGACCGCCGACCATGGAGAGGCCCTCGGGGATAAGGGAGAGATCTCGCACAGCTTCTTTGCCTACAACAGCGTGATCCATGTTCCCTTGATCATCTACGTCCCCGGACAGGAACCAGCCGCCGTGTATGAGAACGCATCCCATGTGGATATCTTCCCCACACTGTGTGACGCCCTGGGAATGAAAACCCCCAAGCACGTCCAGGGAGAGTCCCTCCTCCCCCTGGCCAGGGGAAAGGGCCGCACACGGACGCCGATCTATTTCGAATCCATGACGCCGCACCTTACAGCCGGCTGGGCGCCCCTGCGCGGCTTTATCCGGGGAGATATGAAGTTCATCGACCTGCCCATCAAGGAAGTCTATGACCTGAAGCGGGACATGGCCGAGGAGTCCAACCTGGCCCCGAAATCGGATGTCCCTAAACTCGAGAAGGACCTGAAAAAGCTGCAGAAGAATTTTGAGGGCAAGGGTGTATCCCAGAGCCTGGACGATGTAGAAGAGGACATGATCAAAAAGATGCGGACCCTCGGCTACATCTCGGCGGGCAAACCCAGCACGCAAAAGAAATACGGCCCCAGAGACGACCTCAAGAACCTGCTGCCGATCCAGATAAAGATGCTGCATACGATCACCGATTTTCGGGAAGGCCGTCACGACCAGGCCTTGAAGAACCTGCAGGAGATCATATCCGATCGACCGGACTATCTCCCCGCCTACAGCCACATGTCCAACCTGTTCTACTCGATCGGGATCAAGGAGCAGGCAGTAAAAAGCCTCAGGGACGGCCTCAGGGCCAACAGGGACAGCCTATATCTGCAGTCCAGGCTGGGATTGATGCTGGTGGAAGTCCAACAGTATGATGAGGCCATCGGCCTGCTCAAGAAATGCATCGCCAAGGAAAATACCAATCCGGATTATTTCCTCTATATGGGTGTGGCCCAGCAGAAAAGCGGGCATTTCGACCTGGCTCTGACCAACTATCAGGAAGCCCTGAAACTCGACAAGAGCAATGCCCTGGTTTACAATAACATGGGCTCCGTCCACCTGATGTACTTCCTGCGTTACCGAGATCTGAATGAGTACAATCAGGCGGTGGCCAACTTCAACAACGCCCTGGCTTTCAATCCCTTTCTGCAGGCCGCCATCAACGGCAAAGACGCTGCCGAAAAGTTCAAGGCCCAAATGGAACAGAGCAAATCCGTCAAATACTAGGGAAACTATTCGAACGCGGCCAGCACCCTCTGCACGGTCCCATCCAGGTTCCGTGTAGTTCCCACTGAAACCGGCCGGCTTCCGAACTCCGCCTGATCATCACCGCCCCTGGCTGGAAATTTCATGGATTTTGGGGTATAAGGGTGCATTGGGTTTTTGTCATGCGAAAAATACTGATCGGGATCTTCACAATCACTCTGGTTTACCTCTGGGCGCCGGCTCAATCAGATGAGGAACAAGCCGCTGCCGCGAAATATGCGGAGAGCTTCAAGAAGCTTGTCGAGCTTCACGCTGAGGTGAAGGGCGTTCATCCGTTGCTGGAGGATCTGTATCCGGTTGCTGTGGTGGAGGGTGAGGTATTTTATGTATTCGAGGTGAAGGAGACAGGGCGGCCGTACGAGCTTGTCAAAACCGCCAGGCCTCCCATGATCGTACCGGAAGGCGTACGGGCCGCATTTCCGCTGGATTTTTATGACAACAGGATGGCCTGTGTCGTGACCGGCGAGGTCTTCGACGACCTTTCCGGGTATGCGACCATCTTCCATGAGTTCATCCACTGTGCGCAGATGGCGACCTGCGAACTCGAGCTCAAAGCACGGCTGAGCATCGCTCAGCAGGCCGAAACGGCGGGTGACTATATGTGGGAACTCGCGCATCCTTTCCCATACTCAGACGAGACCTTCAAAGAGATCTACGCCCTGTTCCTGGAGAGGGCCGCGGCAGACGACACGGCCGCTGTGTCCCGCTGCCGTGCGTTTTTGAAGGAAGTGCTCAATGCCCAGGATTATGAGTACCTGGTTTGGGTGGAGTGGAAGGAAGGCTTCGCCCGCTACATCGAGAACAAGGTGAGGGCGAAGCTCGGATTGGAGCTGAGAGTGAGCGCGGCCGTACCTCCCTTCGACCGGGTTTCCTTCTATGAAGGGGGCGCCCGCTACATCTCCCTGCTTGTCGGCGGGGACCCGGAACTGGAAAAAGACATCGAACAGCTTTTCGGGCGCATGGCGGGCGGACTATAAGGGCATCGCGGCGGCAACCCTTTGCACACTTAATCCGTATTTAAGGGTAGTATGAGAAAGTTTGTCCTGACAGCTCTGGCGGTGATTCTCTGCCTGTGCGGATCGGCACTCGCACAGGACAGAGGGTTCGGGCTGGGCGTGATCCTGGGTGAACCCACGGGGATCAACTTCAAGGCCTGGACCGGGTACAAGACGGCCTTTGTCGGTGCCGCGGCCTGGTCCTTCGGACACCAGGATTCCCTGCATGTTCACCTGGATTACATCGTTCACAACTTCAGGCTGCTGGAGTTTGAGAATGGGCATATCCCCGTCTATTATGGGATCGGGGCCCGCATAAAGACAGGAAACGATGTCCGCTTCGGGGTGCGGATCCCACTCGGGATCAATTACATGTTCGAGAAGGCGCCCCTGGATATCTTTGTGGAGATCGCCCCCATCTTCGACCTCACGCCCAAGACCGACCTTTTCTTCAACGGAGGAATCGGGATCAGGTACTACTTCTAGGCCCGAAGGGATCCCCCGGCCCCGCCTCCCCTTTATCTCTCCTACGGTTCTGTATATACTTAGGCATCATATTGGATTGTGCATGGACGAAGCGTTATGACCCGGTCCCCCCGACAAACCGGCACACTGTACGTGCTGGCCGCCTATGTCATATGGGGACTGCTCCCTATCTACTGGAAGGCGCTCAAGGCCGTACCTGTCCAGGAGATTCTCGCCCACCGCGTCTTCTGGTCGTTTGTCTTCGCCGCCCGCCTTTTGGTGGGCCAGAAACGCTGGGCCGAATTCAAGTGGACCTTCCAAAGCAGACGCAACCGCTGGATCTGTGTCCTTACCGCCGCCATCCTGGGGTCCAACTGGTTCATATATATCTGGGCGGTCAACCATGACCATATCGTTGACACCAGCCTCGGTTATTTTATCAATCCTCTGCTCACCATCCTTCTGGGATTGATCTTCCTGCGTGAGAGGCTGAATGTGTGGCAGGTCTCGGCCTTTGTGCTGGCATCGGCCGGAGTTGCATATTTGACCCTGATGAACGGCCGGATCCCCTGGATTGCGCTCTCGCTGGCCATGACCTTCGGTTTCTACGGCCTGCTGCGCAAGACCGCACGGATCGAGTCACTCGTCGGCATGGCGGCAGAGATCGGGCTGCTCTCACCGCTGGCCCTGTTTTATATCTTCCTGCTGACCGCGAGAGGAGAGGGGGCGGTGGGAACCGCTTCGCTTTGGACCCATGCACAGCTGATGGGGGCCGGTCTGGCCACAGCCGGGCCGCTCCTGCTATTCACCATAGGCGTTCGCCGGATCAAGCTCTCCTCCGCCGGATTCCTCCAGTACCTGGCCCCTTCCATGCAGCTCCTGTTGGGTGTCCTCGTCTACGGGGAGCCCTTCACGCGCACGCATCTGATCAGCTTCGGATTTATCTGGGTTGCCCTGATCCTCTATTCTCTCTCCAACACCCCGCTCCTCAACCGCCGGTCCCTCCCCGCCGCCTCGGATCAGCCGTAGCTGCCCACCATTTTTTCACGAAGCTGCTCTACGCGGATCATGCTGCCTGGTAGGCCCCGTCCCCAACAGAGCCCATGGGTTGGATATCAAGCTGGAAACGGTTTGTTTTGTTGCCGAAGTGACTTTATTTCTATCTGAGCCCATGGGGTGGTTGGGTGGGTCTTTGGCGAAGATAGAGATAGAGTCACAACAATTGACAGCGGGTGGGATATATCCCATAATGAGGCATATTTTCCTGATAGGAGGCTGGCATGCGGAATGGCTCAGGGCGTGAATTTCTGAGAAAGTACTCACTGTTTTTCTTGATCTTCCTGGTTACCGTCTCTGTGAGTATCTCGACCCAGACGGGAATAAGCGGAACCTGGGATCAGCTCGATAACCTGGCGGACTTCGGACCGTGCACCAGCATCATGGTAGGCCGCCTGGCCTCTGTGGACGGGTCGGTGATAACCTCCCAGACCTGCGACGGCAACTACCGGACCTGGGTCCGTATCGAACCGGCGCAGAAGTTTCCAGAGGGCGCCAAAACCAAGATATACGGCGGGCTGCTGCACAACGAGTTCGCCGGTGACCTGAGACGCGTAGAAGTCAAGGGAGAGATCCCTCAGGTCAGGGAAACGTATGCCTTTCTGAACACCGCCTATCCCTGCCTGAACGAAAAGCAGCTGGCCATCGGGGAAACCACCATCAGAGGCCGCGGAGAGCTGCGCAACACGGAAGGCATGTTCCTCATAGAAGAGATCCAGCGCATGATGCTGGAGCGCTGTACGACAGCTCGCGAGGCCGTCAAGCTGGCCGGAGAGCTGATCAAGGAGTTCGGCTATTGTGATTCCGGGGAGTGTCTCACCATCGCCGATCCCCAGGAGGTGTGGCAGTTCGAGGTCTTCGGACAGGGGCCCCTGGAGATCGGTGGCGTCTGGGCGGCCCAGCGCATCCCGGATGACCACTGCGGCGTGTCCGCCAACATCCCGCGCATCGGTAAACTCGACCTGGACAACCCGGATTACTACATGGCTTCGGACAACGTACTGCAGGTGGCGCAGGAGATGGGCTGGTGGGACCCGGACAGCGGTGAAGATTTCGTATTCTGGAAGGCCTACTCAGGCCGCAAGCCTTTTTCTACCCGGGAATTTTTCGTGCTGAGCCGGCTGGCCCCTTCACTCAACCTGAGCATAGAGGCCGACGAGCTTCCCTTCGCGGTCAAGCCCGATGCCAAAGTCTCTGTCAGGGACGTCATCGCCCTCTTCCGTCAGACGTACGAGGGAACCGACCTGGATATGACCAGGAACCTGGTCGCGCAGAGGCGCCGCTCCGAAGAGGTGTCCAAGAGTCCCATGGCCAATCCCTGGATGTCCTATGACATGATGTCGCTGCTGAACACCCTGAAGCCCGAGACCGTGGCCCGGCAGCGCACCATCGCCATCGCCGCCTGCTCCTACTCGGAGGTGCTCCAGTGCCGCGACTGGCTGCCGGATGCAATCGGCGGTATAGCCTGGTTTTCCTTCGACAATCCCGCCCAGAGCCCCCGGATCCCGATCTTCTCCGGGACCACGGAGCTTCCCCCCAGTTTCGAGATCTGCGGGCAGCATCGCTTCCGCACCGACTCGGCCTGCTGGTGGTTCCGCCGCGCCAACAAGCTGGCTACTGTCCGCTGGGGAACCACGCGGAAATTCATCGAGGATGCGGTCAAGGAATTCGAAGACAAGGCGTTCTCCGAGCTCCCCCTGATTGAGAAAGAGGTGTTGGGCCTCCTGGGAGATGGGGGAGCCGCGGACGAGGCTGCAGCGAGGAAATATCTGACCCAGTACACCAATGATTTCGCACGGGCGGCGATGAACAAGTACTGGGAGCTAGGGGACAGGTTCTGGACGATGTTTGCGCGGGGGTTTTAGCAGCAGCTGTGGTCGCTCCACCAGTTGTCGACTTCTTCCAGCATGCCGTCCTGGTTGCGGAAGAGGTACTTATGACCGTATCTGTCGCCTAGTTTCACGCCCTTGTATATCACTATCAGGGTGAGTTCGTCGTTCCTATCGAAATATTCTCGGGCTTTGGCCAGGGCCGTCTCTTCCGAGGCGTAGGCACGTGAGTCATCCAGGATCAGGGTTTTCTCGTCTTCGTAGTCTGATTTGGTTTTATGCCCTTCGATGTAGAAATACTCTTTCATGGCTGCCTCATCCTTTCATTCTGTATGATGATGTCGTTACTAATGATGACATGTCGGCCGATCATGACTGTTCACTATAGCGTGAACGCATCTTTTTCGCAAGCCTTGAATTACGGGATTCTCCCCTTGGTGTCATCCTGTTCATGGCCTCCAACACCCGGGATCTTCTGACCGGAAAAATGTCTGAGGGAGCGTACCTGATTTTGCGTTGACATGGGTTTTTTTTATGTGTTATATAGGGTTCGAGCCTGTACATACTTTGGGAGGATTCAAAAAATGGGCGAAAGAGAAGAAGCCTGTGAACGCATGCTCGATAATCTCCAAGACGCCATCGCAAGCCTGGAACGCGGGAAAGAAGAATGTGCGGCGGAGAGCTGGGATCTCTTTGCTCCAGAGGATCTGGACGAGGTCATCGAACTGCTCCGCGGTATGGCTTCCAAGCTGAATCTGAAGATATCGGAAGAAGATTTTGTTGAGGTAGAGTGATCCCGGGCAGCCCCGGACATCCCCTGCATCGAACCCGCATCGTCCCGCCTGTTTTATTCCCATATTTCCGACCGTCCCGAAAGAGGGGATACGCATGACAAAACGCAAAGCTTTTCACGGTCTAACCTGGGCCGCCGCCGGGCTGTGCCTGTGGTGGTTTTTTTCCTGGGCGGCACATGCGCAGCAGGCACCCGAACTGCGGGTCGATGGCGATCGGCTCATAGAACGGCTGGACAGGCTGTCGCGGTTCGGGGGAACCCCTGAGGGCGGTGTGAACCGCGTGGCCTTCAGCGATGAAGATATCCGCTCCCGTACCTACTTGAAGCAGCTGATGGAGGAGGCCGGTCTCGACGTCCGTATCGATCCCGCCGGGAACATGATCGGTAGACGGAAAGGCCTGGATCCTTCGCTGCCTGTCCTGTCCTGCGGTTCCCACACCGATACCGTGCCCCACGGAGGAAAATATGACGGGGCGCTGGGAGTGATGGCCGCCATCGAGGCCGTCCAGGTCCTGGAAGACAACCGGATCCGAACCCGTCACCCCCTGGAGGTCATCATCTTCACGGACGAGGAGGGAGGCCTCATCGGAAGCCGTGCCCTGGCCGGGGAGATATCGGACGAGGCGCTGAAGATCGTGAGCCACAGCGGCAAGACCATCCGGGAGGGAATACGTGCGCTGGGCGGTGATCCTGAGAAACTGGAGAGCGCCGGACGGAACGTGGGAGACATCGAGGCGTTTCTCGAGATCCACGTGGAGCAGGGCGGCGTGCTCGAGCGGCGGGGGATCGACATCGGCATCGTGGAAGGGATCGTAGGCATCAACTGGTGGGATGTCACGATCGAAGGGGCAGCCAACCATGCCGGCACCACACCGATGGACATGAGGCGGGATGCCATGCTGGCGGCCGCGCATTTCGTGATCGCCGTCAACGCCATCGTGCGTGCCGAGCCCGGGAGTCAGGTGGGAACCGTGGGCCGCATACGGGCGGAGCCGGGGGCTCCCAATGTGATCCCGGGACGCGTGGTCTTAAGCCTGGAGCTGCGGGACCTTTCCGCCGATAAGATCCGTGTGATGTACGACCGCATCCGGGACGAATCCCTCCGGATCGCCGAGCGGACAGGAACGGAGTTTTCGTTCTCGGCCATCGATGCCACGGCCGTTCCCGCCCCCACGCATCCCCGGATCCGGGATCTGCTGGAATCGTCCGCCGGGGACCTGGGCCTGACCAGCCTGCGTATGCCCAGCGGTGCGGGGCACGATGCGCAGGAGATGGCCGGGTTGGCCCCCATCGGCATGATCTTCGTCCCCAGTGTGGGGGGGATCAGCCATTCTCCCAAGGAGGACACACGCATGCAGGACCTGATCAACGGCGCCAACGTCCTGCTCCTCACCCTTCTGAAGCTCGATGGG
>CBFDBC010000142.1:0-10034 GCA_965602945.1 uncultured bacterium
TCAGGAAAAACCGAAAAAAAAGCCAAACCCAAAGCCGCGAAGCCCGCAGCCAAGGCCAAGCCTAAGCCCAAGGCTGCTCCGGAAGAAATAACGGCGGCGCAATCAGAAACCAAAGAAGAGAAAGAGACCCAAAAAACACCCGGCCAAGGGAGCACACCAGAAGCACAGTGAGACGAGAACACATAATCCGGGCACGCGGCCAAGAGTTTGTCCTTGGTCGTCGGACCTGGCTTATGGGTGTCCTGAACATCACTCCCGATTCCTTCTCCGACGGCGGCCACTTTTACGACACCGTCCGGGCCGTGGATCAGGGACGGAGGCTCATTGCGGAGGGGGCCGACATCCTGGACATCGGAGGGGAGAGCACCCGCCCGGGCTCTGAAGCCGTCCACCCGGATGAAGAAAAGGGCCGTGTCCTGCCGGTTATCAGGGAGCTCCGGAAGGACTCGGACGTCCTGATCTCGATCGACACCACCAAGGCGGATGTGGCCGAGGCCGCGATCGATGCCGGTGCGGACATCATCAACGACATAAGCGCCGGACGGTTCGACACACACATCCTGTCCCTGGCCGCTAAACGCGATGTTCCGGTCATCCTCATGCATATGCTGGGGATCCCCAAGACCATGCAGGTCGATCCGCACTACGACGACCTGCTCCCCGAGATCGAGAAGTTTTTCGAGGAACGCATCAAAACCGCTGCCGCCCTGGGGTTGAAGCGGGACAACATCATCATCGATCCGGGGATCGGCTTCGGGAAGCGCCACGAAGACAACCTCTGCCTCCTGAAAAACCTCCGGTACCTGGACGGGCTGAATCTGCCGCTCCTGGTCGGGGTTTCACGCAAGTCGTTTCTGGGGCGTATCCTGGACGGCGCGCCTCCGGAGGAGAGGCTCGAAGGCACGATCGCATCGGCCCTCATCAGCATGCTGCACGGCGCGCACATCCTGCGGGTGCATGACGTGGCTGCCGTAAAAAAGGCCGTGACAGTGGCCGAGGCCATCATGTACAATACAATGTACTGCGGTTCGGCAGGATCCGGGGGGACGAACCGAGAACACCATGTTTAGCAATACGATTGCGGATGTCATCAACTCCCTTAAGAGCATCACTCTGGGAGATTTCTTCGATATCCTGCTGGTGAGTTTCATCCTGTATTCGTTCTTCCGGCTGATCAAGGACACCAAGGCCTATCAGATGGCCATCGGCCTGGGGATCGTGCTGATGCTCTTCGTGATCACGGACTTGGGAAAGCTCTATGTCTCGCACCAGATCATCCGGGGATTCGCCAACTTTTTCGTCATCGCGATCATTATCCTTTTTCAGGGAGAGATCCGGCGTTTTCTCACGGCCCTGGGTTCTCAGTCATTCTGGAGGCGTTTCTCCAGCAAATCTCTGCTGGAACAGTCCGAGGACCTGTACCTGGCCGTCGACTACCTGGCGGTGCACAAGATCGGAGCCCTGATCGCGATCGAAAAAGAGGTCTCGCTCAAAAGTTACGCCGACAGGGGGACACCTGTGGATGCGGTCTTGACCAAGGACCTGCTGGTCAGCATCTTTTTCCCCAATTCGCCACTGCATGATGGAGCGGTCGTACTGCAGGAGAACAAGATCGTGGCTGCGGGCTGCCTCCTGCCCCTGCCGGCCCAGCACACACTGGGCGAACATTTCCAGACCCGGACGCGGCACCTGGCAGCTCTGGGCCTCTCATTGGAAACGGACTCCGCCGTGATCGTCGTTTCCGAGGAGACCGGGACCATCAGCCTGGCCGTGGAAGGCAACCTGGAACGGGGCATGGACAAGGAACAGCTCAAGCAGCGCCTGCAAAGTCACCTGGGATAAACATGCTTAGCAACTGGAGAAATCTGATCACCGGGAACTGGGGGCTCAAGCTCGCCTCCCTCATCCTGGCCATGATCATATGGCTGGCGCTTATCGGCCAGGAAAAAAACCAGGGCGAGAAGACTCTGCAGGCCCGGTTGGAGATCCACAACAGACCCGAACAGCTTCTGCTGGTGGAAACACCACCGGATTACGTGAATCTCACCATACGCACTTCCATCCGGAGGCTCCCGGAAATCACCGATCAGAACGTCCATGTCGCCCTGGATCTGTCCAACGCCACCCTGGATCAGACCCAGTACGCGCTGAACCACAACATGGTCAGCCTGCCGGCCGGCGTGGAGATCAAGGAGCTTTCACCCAGCATGGTGACGCTGAAACTGGAGCGGCGCCAGGAAATCACCATCCCGGTGGTCGCCGACCAGTTCGGCACGCTTCCGGAAGGTCATAAACTGATCTCCGTCGAGTGCGATCCCCCCGAGGTCATGATCTACGGGCCGGAGAGCAAGATCATGGACAACATGCAGGCCAAGACCAGCCTCATCGACCTGTCAAAGTACACCGCATCGAGGGAAATCTGGAAAGATCTGATACTGCCTGATCCCGACCTCCGTCTGGTTGACTCCGGCACCAAAGTTCTGGTACGCTTGATCATCGAAAAAGAGGAGAGCGAAGAGGGAGCCCAGCCTCCCGAAAAGAAGGACGGCCCTCCTGTTAAGAAGAAATAACGAAAGCAGATCTTCCTTCCATGACAAAACTCTTTGGGACCGATGGAATGCGCGGAGTTGCGGGCGAGTTCCCGCTGGACTATGGGTCCGTATATGCTCTGGGCGGTGCCCTGATCCGGCTGCTCAGGGAACAGGGCTACACGCCCCAGGTCCTGATCGGCAGGGACACACGGGAATCGGGCGAGTGGCTGGAAAAGGCCCTGGTCCAGGGCATCAGGGACGCGGAGGGCGAGCCTGTCTCCGCGGGAGTGATCCCCACTTCGGCGGTCTCCTATCTGGTGCGGGACTATTCGATCTCGGCCGGTGTTGTGATCTCCGCTTCCCACAATCCCTTTCAGGACAACGGGATCAAGATCTTCTCCTCCCAGGGCATGAAGATCAGCGAGCTGTGGGAAAACATCCTGGAAGACGCCATCCGGAATGCCGAAGGAGATGTGGTCCCGGCCAACCCGCCGATCGACCGGGCGGCATCCCTGCGAAAAGTTTATGTCGATTTCCTCAAGAGCCGGTTCACGCCCGGGCCTGCTTCGCGCCGCCTCAAGGTGGTGTTGGACTGTTCCAACGGGGCCGCATCGGAGTTCGCCTCTGAAGTCATGATGGATCTGGGATTCGAGACCCAGGCCATAGGATGCAATCCAGACGGCAGGAACATCAACCTCGGATGCGGGTCCCTGTATCCGGAGATCCTGGCTCGCACGGTAAAGGAGTCCGGCGCCGACATGGGCATCGCCTATGACGGGGATGCGGACAGGGCCCTCTGGGTGGACGAGACGGGGCGCCACCTCAACGGCGACCATACACTGTTTGTCCTGGCCGGTTACATGCAGGACCGGGGAATGCTCAGCCGGGACACGGTGGTGGCGACCATCATGAGCAACATGGGACTGGAAGTGGCGCTCAAGCGCCGGGGCCTGATGCTTTACCGCTCACGCGTGGGAGACAAGTATGTCCTGGAAGACATGCTCAAGCTTGGGAGCAACCTGGGAGGAGAACAGTCCGGCCACACCATCCTGCTGGACGACTGCCCCACCGGAGACGGGATGCTGACCAGCATCAAGATGCTGGAGGCCATGGCGGCGTCCGGGGCCTCGCTCTCGGAGCTCGTTTCCGGCTTTGAGGAATACCCCCAGGTCCTCCAGAGTGTGCGCGTCGGCAGAAAAGAGGAATTTTCCCTATATCCCGAGATCGCCGAGGCCATGGAGCACGTGGTCGCCGAATTGGGGGAGGCCGGCCGCCTGAACGTGCGGTATTCCGGGACAGAACCGGTCGCACGGATCATGGTGGAGGGGCCGGATAGGGATCGGATCGAAAAACACGCCCGGCAGATCGCCGATGCCATCGTTCGGCATCTGGGCGAATGATTTCAGGCAGGAGGATGAGATGAAACTTGCGGTCAACGTGGACCATTTCGCAACCATACGGGAGGCACGCCGCAGCACCGAGCCCGAGCCCTTGCTGGCTGCGCTGCTGGCCGAGCAGGCCGGGGCGGAAGGCATCGTCTGCCACATACGCACCGACCGGAGGCACATCAAGGAGCGCGACCTGAGGCTGCTGCGCGACACGATCAAGACCCGGCTCAATGTCGAGATGGCGGCCACGGACGAGATGAAAGCCATCGCCCTGGAGATTAGGCCGGATGTGGTTTCGCTGGTGCCCGAGCGGCCGGAAGAGCTGACCACGGAGGGCGGGCTTGATGCCATCACTCACCAGGAGCATCTCGGCCCCCATATCCGGGAACTCCAGGAGGCCGGGATCCGGGTGAGCATCGTCGTGCAACCGCACACCGAACAGATCGCTGTGTGTCGGGAACTGGGTCTGGATATGATCGAGATCAACACCGGTGCGTACGCCGATGCGAAGTCGGAAGCCGATCGGGATAAGGCACTGGAAGACATCATACGCGCCGCCCGCCGGGGGCATGAACTCGGGCTGCTTGTCCACGCGGGACACGGCCTCGATTACCACAACATCCAGCCCATCCTGGAGATTGAAGAGATCGAGGAGTTCAGCATCGGCTTTTCCATCGTGGCCCGGTCCGCCATCGTGGGGATCGACCTGGCAGTGCGTGAGATGGTGGCTCTCATTTCCTGACGGTCGTGGCAGGCGCACCGCGGTTCCTTTAAGGGGGAAAATTTGGACACAGACATCAGGGTCGATATCGAGAGGCTTAAGAGGGACATCCTCGAGCTGGGGAAAATCGGAGCGACGGAAGAGGGGGGGGTAAGCCGCCCGTCTTTCAGCAAGCCCGACCTCGAGGCCCGCGAATGGCTGAAAGACAGGATCCAGAGCGCCGGCCTGGAACTCCGGGTGGACGGGGCCGGCAACATCTTCGGCCGGATACCGGGAGAGGGGAAGACCGTCATGGCCGGATCGCACATCGACTCGGTGATAAACGGCGGCAAGTTCGACGGACCGGCGGGCGTGCTGGCCGCGCTGGAATGCATGCGCGTTATAAAGGACGGGAAGGTCCCCGTTACCAGGCCCCTGGAAGTGGCGGCCTTCACGGACGAGGAGGGCAACCTGGTCGGGGATTTTCTCGGTTCGCGGGCGTTCACGGGTACCCTGGACCGGGAGTCGCTGGAGAAGGGCATAACGCAGTTCGGAGTGCCCTTCGACGATATCCTGAGAAATACGGAATTTTCCATCGACGGCATCATGCGGTCGGCTGAGGACAGGCCGGAGCTCGAGGCCTTTCTCGAGCTTCACATCGAACAGGGACAGGTTCTCGAGACAGAGGAAAAACCCATCGGTATCGTGGACGCCATCGCAGGGAAAAACTACTGGTTGTGCTGCTTCACGGGCAAGACGGGGCACGCCGGCACCACCCCTCTGGAGCTGAGGCAGGACGCCTTCCTGGGGCTGGCGGATTTCGCATTGAAGGGCACCCGGTTTGTGGCCACGCAGCACTACGGCAGCATGATCACCTTCGGACGGGCCCAGCTCTTTCCCGGCACCTTCAGCATCGTTCCCGGGTGCGCGGAATTCACGTTGGATTTCAGGAGCATCTCCGGGGAAACCCTGGGAATACTGAAGCGGGATCTCATGGCCATGGCCCTGGACACGGCCGCCACCCGCGGGCTGACCTTCAATGCCAGGACCATGGATGCGACCGAACCGGTGCGGGCCCCCGAACGGCTCCTGACGCTCCTGAAAGACACCTGCGAGCGCCTTAGTATCCCCTGTATGACCCTGCCCAGCGGCGCAGGCCACGACGCCCAGATCCTGGCGTCGGTGACCGATTCCAACATGATCTTTATCCCCTGTGTCGACGGGATCAGCCACTCCTCCCAGGAAAACATCCTCTGGGATGACCTGGAAAAGGGGGCGGATCTGCTGCTGCACGCGCTGATCCGGCTGGCGGAATAGAGCGGTCTTAGCCTGACCCCGTTTATGCGAGATCGTCGGGGCCGGGCTTGAAGCCGCGCGCCTGTTTCTTCACGGACTGCTTCTTCTTGTCAGCCAGCATCTTGTCCTTGGCGCGCTTGGAGCGCTTCCTTTTCTGGCGGCGGATCTTGGCGATGCGCTGCGCTTTTTCGCTCTTTTCCTTGAGGATCCCGGATTCGATCTTGTCGACCAGGATGCGCCGCGCCAGGAATCGGTTGAGCGCCTGGGACCGCTCCTGCTGGCATTTGACCTCTATGCCGGTGGGGGTGTGTTTGAGGTAGACGGCGGTAGAGACCTTGTTGACGTGCTGGCCGCCCTTGCCTGAGGACCGGATGAACTTCTCTTCGATGTCCTTTTCCGAGATGCCCAACTCTTCCATCTTAGCCAGGAGGGCCCTTTCTTTTTCGCTGCTTGCACCGAACACCGTTTCTTCCCCGTAACGTCTCGCATCCATTGTAATCCCTCCCGGGACGAAAGTGAATCCTTTTAGCGGATGGCGCGTATTATCTAAGGAAACACGGAGGTAAAGAATGATCACGGCTGATCAACTGTTCACCCGGGCCCAACCCCGAAGCTTCTGGGGAAGGGTTCTCCAATTCCCTATCCTGAGGATTTTCATCGCCGCTTTATTCATGCTGCCTTATCTATTGTTTCACAACCGGGTCATTGGTGACCTGCTGGCCTCCTATGCAGGGCCGCACCGATCCCTGCTGCTTTGTGCCGACATTCTCGTGACCCTCGGTATCATGTTGTGGCTGTACCGACTGTATGCGAGGTGGATAGAAAAACGGGAGGCCCATGAAATATCCCTGAAAAACAGCCTCCCGGAATTGGGTGCAGGCTATCTGATATCATTTTTCCTGGTCGGGGGAATGGTCCTGCTGCTCGTGGTGCTGGGGTATTACAGCATCATCGAAACAGGCACTTTGCGGGTCGTGTTCGATTCCCTGTTCCGTTTCGGGATCGGCGCCTTCCTGCAGGTTCTGTTTTTCCGGCTCATCCTGTTCCGGCTCGGGGAGGAACTTCTGGGGACCTGGCTGGCCTGGGTGGGGACGGCCGCCGTGTTCGGGATCGCGCATGCGGGGAACGAGAATGCAACATTGTGGACGACCACGGCGCTTATCCTTGGTGACATCCTGCTCATAAGCGCCTTCATTTACACGCGGAGGCTGTGGCTGGTCTGGGGGATGCATGCCGGGTGGAATTTTTTCCAGGACGGGATCTTCGGCATGTCCAACTCCGGGATATCTTCCTTTGAGAGCTGGATCACGCCGAATATTGACGGCCCTGCCTGGATAACCGGGGGGGCCTTCGGCATCGAGGCGTCGGTTATAGCTTTGGCTGCCTCGGTGAGCGTCGGCCTGATCATCTTGAACAGGGCCGTCAAGAGAGGCCAGATCGTCAGGCCCCTCTGGAAGCGGTCAAGGACCAACGCTCCGGCATCACCCGCCGCATAGCACTCCCCAACCACCGCGCCGGGCCTTCAGGCCTCTCTTGAACAACGTCCATCCCCTATGACTGCTGAATTGACTGGAAGGAAGATTTCTTATAAACTCATTTTTCTCCGCATTCCGACGGAGGATTTAAAGGAAAAAACCATGAAAAGAAATACCGTGATCAGCATTCTTGTTGTATCGGTGGTTTTTCTAGGCGGCTTATCTGTCCGCGCCGCTCAGGAAAAGTCCCCGCTGACCGTTGCCGAGGAGAGTGATTTCACGGCAACGTCGCGTTATGTCGATGTCATTGAGTTCATCCGCAAGATGCAGGCGCAGAGCACGCTGATCCGGGTGGAAACCATGCTGAGGAGCCCGGAGGGCCGCGAGATCCCGTTGGTGATCATCGGCGATCCGGTGCCGTCTTCGCCGCTGGACCTTCGCAATGACGACCGTGCGGTGGTCTACATCCAGGGAAACATCCACGCCGGCGAGGTGGAAGGCAAAGAGGCATCGCTCATGCTCCTCCGCGACATCCTGCAGCAGAAAAAGCCTCCGTATCTGGACAGGCTGGTGATCCTCTTCTGTCCCATCTTCAACGCCGATGGAAACGAAAAGATAAGCCCCGACAACCGGCGTGGCCAGGACGGCCCGGAGCAGGGGGTAGGCGTCCGCACCAACGGTCAAAACCTGGACCTGAACCGGGACAGCATGAAGATGGAGAGCCCGGAGCTCCAGGGCCTGATACAGAACGTGCTGCTGCGCTGGGACCCTGTGATCCTGGTCGACTGCCACACCACCAACGGTTCCTACCATGAAGAGCCGGTCACCTACTCGTGGCCGCTCAATCCCAACGGCAGCACGGCCATCCTCACCTACATGCGTGACACCATGATGCCGGCGCTGCAGAAGCATATGAAAGACAAATATGACACCCTGGGCATCCCCTACGGCAACTTCATGGGCCGAGAGATGAACGGCTGGCGGACGTTCAGCCACCAGCCGCGTTTCGTCACCAACTATGTGGGGCTGCGCAATCGTATGTCGATCCTGATCGAGAACTACTCCCATGCCCCTTTCAAGACCCGGGTCCTGGGCAACTACTTCTATGTGAAGTCCATCCTGGACTACTGTTATGAAAAACGGGACGCCATCCGGACGCTCATCGGGGACGCCGATCTGGCCACGGTCAAGCGGGGCTTGGGCCCAACGGAACAGGATACCTTCGCCGTGGAATTCGAGGTCAAGCCCCTCAAGGATCCGGTCACCATCCTGGGATACGAGATGGAGATCGAGGAAAGAGAGGGAGCCCGTCCCCGTATGCGCAGAACCGACAAGACGAAGACCTACACCATCCCCTATCACGCCGACTTCCAGCCCAAACGATCCGTGGCCTATCCGGCCGCCTACCTGATCGAGCTGCAGGTGCCGGAAGTCCTGGAAAAACTTGTACGGCACGGGATCGTGGTGGAGAGGCTCCTTGAGCCGGTCAGCCTGGAGGTGGAATCCTTCCAGGTCGCGGAGCTCAAGGGGGCCGAGCGCCTCTATCAGGGGCACTACATGAACACCGTCACGGGGGAGTACAAGACGGAGCCCCGGGAGTTCGGTGCCGGGACCCTGGTGGTCCGGACGGCCCAGCCCCTGGCGAGCCTGGCCTCTTATCTCCTGGAACCGGAGAGCGACGACGGTCTTTTGGTCTGGAACTACTTCGACCGCTACCTCGTTCCCCAGTGGAGCAGGGCGCCCCAGACCTACCCTGTGCACAAGCTCTACTCGCCGCAGCCCCTGGTCACCAAGATCATTCGCTAGGTCGGAGCGCAAAAATGATGGAATGGATCACGCAGCCGCAGGCATGGGTCGCACTGGCGACGCTGACGGCACTGGAGATCGTGCTGGGCATCGACAACATCGTGTTCATCTCCGTGCTGGTGGGCAGGCTTCCCAAAGAACTCAGGAACAAAGCCCGCACCATCGGCCTGGCCCTGGCCATGGTGACACGCATCTTGCTGCTCCTCACCCTGACCTGGATCATGACGCTGATCACCCCAGTCTTCACGCTGTTCAAGAACGAGATATCCGGACGTGATATCATCCTGCTGGCGGGGGGGCTCTTCCTGCTGGCCAAGAGCACGCACGAAATCCACCAGAGCCTGGAGGGTCAGCCGGAATCAGGCAAGAGAAAGCTCGCCGGCAGCTTCGCCTCCATACTGATCCAGATCGCGGTGCTGGACATCGTGTTCTCGCTGGATTCGGTCATCACTGCCGTGGGCCTGGCTGATCACATCCCGGTCATGGTCCTGGCCATCGTGATCGCCGTGGGCGTCATGATGCTCTCGGCGCGCATCATCGGGGACTTCGTGGACGGCCATCCCACCATCAAGATGCTGGCCCTGTCGTTTCTGCTGCTAGTGGGATTCTCCCTCATGGGCGAAGGGCTCGATCTCCACATCCCCAAGGGCTACATCTACTTCGCCATGGCCTTCTCCCTCGGCGTCGAGATCCTGAACCTGCGTATCAGGGACAGAGGGAAGAAACCGGTGAAGCTCCACAAGACGATCGAAGGATGATCCCGGAAGGGGCGGCGCGGCTAGCCGTCCTGCTTTTTCAGGGATGAAAAGAGGAGAAAGACACCGATCAGGATCAGGAT
>CBFDBC010000143.1:0-10020 GCA_965602945.1 uncultured bacterium
ATTGATAGAATCAAACATTTGTGTAAATGTGATTTGGCCAACAAAGACAACAATTTCGTATGCAGTATACTGAGTAACTATAGAGTAACAATTAAAAAGGTCGAATATGTACAATAAGTGCCAAAAAGTGACGTTAGTAAAAAAGTTTATTAGGGTAGCACAAAACCTAAGTTATTTATTTTAAAGATTATAGGGGGAGATTTTCTGGAAATGATAGTGTACGCCCGGACAGATTCGAACTGCCGACCTTCTGATTCGTAGTCAGAAGGTCGGCAGGGTCAGGCAGCTAGATATTAACCGGCTGTTTAGGTGTAAAATAGGTCTTGAATACTCCCTCGCCGTGTTCTTTCGCCCATGCCATAAGGCCGATCGACATGGCCTTCTCGATCAGCGGAGCGGGGAGGAACGGGGTGATCAGCTCGTATATGTCGCCGGGCTTGAGGTCACTGCACTCGGAGAGCACGCGCTGCACGGGATGCTCGCCCGCCTCGAGCATGCTGCGGGCATCCAGTGTTGTCACGATCCGTTCTGCCGTGAACCAGGCCGGTTTCTCGGATGAAACGGCATCGGCCGCCACATCCGAGGCAAAGGCCTCCTCGATCCCGGCTTCTTCTCTCAGTGTATTGATCATGTGCGTGAGGGATACCTTGCCAATGGCGGCCACCTGAGAAAGAGATGCGATCCTGGCTATGGTCTTGCGGAGGACAGGATTCCGGAGCTGCTTGAAGCTCGGAGCCATCTCCATCAGCACCTGTTCGAGCTGAGGGAACCGTTCCAGCAGCGCCCCTATCTTTGTCTCCGGGGTTATCTCAAAATCCGCATGTGTGGTTTCCATCTCAGCTGTCCTGGCCCGCATACTGGAGGAGCCTCTGCTCACCATCGAGCTTTCGCTTCTCCGTCAGGTCCTGGCTGACTTCCAGTGTCCCCAGATATTCACCCGCCTGGCCTCGGAGGGCGAAATACTCGATGTGGATGAACCGATCCTTCAGGGTGATCCAGAACGCCGCATGGTCTTCCTGCCCGGACTTGAAGTCGTCCAGTATCTTCTCGACCACGTGGGCGCTTGAGGGTGGATGGCACTGCTGGACCCTGCGGCCCAGTATGGCCCGGCTGCGGGCGAAGATCCTTTCTTTTCCCTGGGTGAAAAACCTCACCTTGTCGTCTTTGTCCACAAAAGTCATGTCAAAGGGGATGGTGTTGAGGACAGCCAACAGTTCCGGGATGGTGAAACTGCCTGAGGGAAGCTGGATCTTTCCGGCTTCAACGCTCGCACCTTCTGCAGGCTCCACTCCTTCCGGTTTCCACTCCACCTTGGGATCGTAGAGACAGAAGCCGTATTCGAGGCTTTGTCCGGCGATCTCATACCACTCCTCATCGCTCAGCGTGTCCAGGCACATGGGCAAGAGGATCTCCTCCTCCTTCCCGATCATGTCATCGACGGCCTTCGAGGCCGGGTTGAGCACCAGGTCGATGACCGTTTTCGCCTCTTCGACGGAAACCCCGGCCGCCGCATTGAGGGCTTCGATGGCGCCCTTCAAAAGCTCCCGGGTTTCGTCATGTTTCCCCCACATCACCGTGGGAGGGCCGGTGACACCGTGTTTCTCCAGGAAAGGGAACAGGAGGTTTTCCTTGCGCAGGTAGTGTTTCTCCACATCCGTCAGGGCATTGAAGTGCTGGTGTATCTCATCGAGGAGCGCCTTCAAAGTGTCGTCGCTCCCGGCATTCCTGACGTCGTCATACAACCGGTCCAGGGCCTGGATCTCCTTTTTCAGAGCCCGGTTCTCCTCCTGGAAGGTGTGAACCGGATGGCCGGGAGGGGCGGTCCTGGCCTCGCTGTGGTCCAGCAAGCCATCCAGGGCCTGCGTGTGGATGTCACAGAGCTTGAGAACCTCTTCCTGCGGCAGGCCTTCAGAGATCAGCTCTTGCTCGACCTCCACGACATCGTTATAGGGCACTTTTCCCAGCAGTTTCACCAGCTGTTTTTTCACGGCCTCAGGCGCCGTCCCATCATGGAGCTGCAGTATCATGTGTTTCAGCAGCTCTTTGCGTTTCCGGGCATTGTTTATCAGTTCACTCATTTACTCCTCCTGGTATGATGTCAACGACACCAGTGTAAGGTTTACGCAGGAGGATTACATTGACTCAAGTCAATTCCCCAGATTCTTATCAACGGTTGAGGTCATGCCCCACAAGCAACGACCATCTGCTCTGCGATGAGTAAGCCTCGGGATAGACTTTTTTCTGGGCATGGTCTCTCTGGAAGATGGAAAGCCTGAAGAATATCACCGAGAGGATGGGGGCCTGGAGGATCCTCCTCAGGATACCGCTGCGGGCGTTCTGTTTCCTGATGAACCTGAACCACCGCCTGAGGATGTTCTTCCAGGAATAGAAATACTTATTCAGGTCCCTGAATGCCGCGAACACATCGTGAGTGGTCACCTTGTCGGGCAGGAAAACCAGGTGGTCTCCCTCATAGTGCGACAGATCCCTGTCGATGAGACGCCCCTCGGACTCAACCTTCTTGTGGAAAGGAGTCCCCGGGATCGGGATGGAGATAGAGAGAAGGATCGTGCTGGGGTCTATCTCATCCAGCCGGCCGGGCAGGCTCTCATAGTATGACGGCGTGTCCTCATCCAGCGCCAGCATCATGCCGGTGAACGTCAATATCCCCCGTTCCTTCAATTTCCCGAACAGCTCTTTGTACTCCTCCACCTTGTTCTGGTTCTTATGGACCGAGGACAGGCTGGGTTCGTTCAGCGACTCCAGCCCGATAAACGCCATGCCGCAGCGGGCCTTGACCAGGAGGTCGAGGAATCCATCGTCATGGAGGCAGTCGAAGCTGAACTGGGCACCCAGGCCCCACAGTTTGAGCTTGGCGATCTCCGTGAGGAGCTCCTTGGCATAGCCGATGTCGCTTCCCAGATTGTTATCCAACAGCATGGCCATCTTTCGCTTGTGGAACGGAAGCTTTTCCGTGGCGGTCAGGTCCCGGATGACATCCTCGATGGGACGCATGCGAAAAGGCTTGCGCTCTATTGTGAGCTGGCAGTAGGAGCAGCTGTATTTGCAGCCCCGCGTGGCTTCCGTGACCACCGGCACCGCATACGCCGGTTCGACCAGGTCGTAGCGGGGAGGCGGGATGTTGTCCAGCGTTGGGGCAAAGGGGGCCTCATAAACTTTGTCCAGCCTTCCTTTGACCATGTCTTCCACCACACGTGCCCACACGGGTTCGGCCTCCCCCACGACCACCGCATCCATGTGAGGGATGACCTTCTTCGGGAAGGTGGAGGCATATTTCCCGCCTGCCACGACCGTCTTGCCGAGCAGCTTGAATTTCCGGGCCACTTCAAAGGCATGGGGGGCACAGTAGTCCATGAAACTCAGCGCGATGAAATCCGCATCCGTGGTGTAGTCGATGGGGCGGACCATCTCGTGCAGGAGCTCCACCTCGACGATGGGGGGCGTCAATCCCGCCACCAGCGCTCCAGCCAGCGGCGGGGCCGGGGACCGGGCGAAATAGGCCTGGCTATCCCCGAGGTTTTGGAAAAGCACGATAATCTGTAACTTTGGTTTGCTCATGGGAGTACTCCTTTCTCTCTTTTAACCTGTCGGCCATCACTGCCATTGCTTTGGCAGCCAGGCCGGGCATGAGGCCCTGGAGGAGGGTCAGGAGCCTTCCGTTCCAGGTGAGTACAAGCTCCTGTCTATCCCGCTCTGTGGCTCGGATCACGGCGTCAGCCACACGAGTGGGCGGGGCATACGGACCCTGCGGCCGGCGTCCCCCGCCCACATGCTTCTCCTTGAAGAAAAACTCGGTTTCCGTGTAGCCTGGATAGACCACCAGGACGGAGATCCCGGTGCCCGACAGCTCGGCTCTTAAGCTCTGGCTGAAAACCGCCAGGGCGGCCTTGCTGGCGCCGTAAGCGCCCAGATAGGGCACGCCGTGTTTAGACGCCAGCGAGGCGATGTTGACGATGAGGCCGCTCTGCTCCCGGTGCATGAGCGGCAGGACCGCCATAATGCAGTTTATAGCCCCGTAGAAATTCACGGACAGGACCGATTGGATATCCGACACGGCCGTATTCCATGTGCTCCCATATATGCCCACCCCGGCATTGTTGACCAGGATATCGATCCCTCCCAGGAGGCTTGCGGCCTCTTCGGCGAGCAGCCCGGTACTCTTCCTGTCCGACACATCACAGGGGACGGTGAGAGGCCCGGGAGCATGGGGAATAGCCCTGCGGATTTCAGATGCGGTATCCCGCAGCCGGCCGGCCCCCCGGGCAGCCAGCACCACGCGGGCCCCGCGCTCGGCAAATGCGAAGGCGAGAGCCTTGCCTATCCCGGAGGATGCCCCCGTGATCAGGACCCTCTTCCCCAGAATTTCCATCACAGCACCTTCCTCGGCTAAGGAGCCTGGGGCAGTGCCAGTTTTCCCCTGTTTTTCCAGACAGAGAAGACCAGGAAAACCCCGAATCCCAGGCACATGGCATTGATGGAGACGTTCAGGACTGCCTCTCCCGCACCCAGAAGATAGATCCCCTGCTGCAGGTTGAAGGACACATCCAGGAGCCCCAGAAAGATGAGTGAGGCCCCGCCCATGAGGGAGAACACATAGCCATACAGCCGTTTCTTGAGCAGCCCGACCCCTCCGGCAATCAACACGGCCGCCAGATAGAGATCGGCCACGGGGAACGCCGACTCGAAGGCCGTGTAGACTTCTTTCAACCGGGCATCTGCGATGTTCACCATATCTGTGGAAAAATACGCTGCCCAGAAGCCGATGATGCCCAGGGCCACTACCAATTCCATGACCGCCACGGCCGGGGCGGTCCTTTTCAAGGTGGCCAGCGCGTTATCGAATCTGTTTGAGATCCGAAAACTCATTCCGATCGAGGTTGAATAGAACATTTTTCTTTACCTCCTCTCTTCTTTTTATCATGGTCGCCCTACCGATCCTTTTCAGCCAGGGACAGAGGATAAAAAAGATGCGAGGGAAAGCCATCCCTGTCCGGGCCGCGATCCCCATGCCGGAAGGGATCAGGATCTCCGGGCTGTCCCGGAGCACGGCCTTGAGTATCCCGCGGGCAGCCTGCTCGGTCTTCAAGGGCTCCCCGATAAAAGAGAGTAGCGCCTCATCATGCAGGAGCTCGTAGTCCAGCTGGGGTGTTTCGACTGAATCGGGGCACACCGCGGTGATCCCCACCGGTGAGTCGAGCAGTTCCGCGTAGACCGAAAAGGTGTAGCCCCGGATGGCGTTTTTGGTGGCGCAGTACACCGCTTCCCCGGGCATGGGAACGATCCCTCCCAGGGATGCCAGATTCACGATCTTGCCGAAACCCTGGGCCTTCATCACCCTCAGGGCGGCCTGACAGCCGTGGATCGTCCCCAGCAGGTTCACGGAGACCTGCTGAAGGACCTTGTCCAAGGGCAGATCCTCGGCCGGGCCGGGCTGGACCACACCGGCATTGTTGATGAGCACATCCACTCTTCCAAAGGTTTCCATGACTCTGTCCACCAGCGCCTGCCAAGAACCGGGATCCGAAACATCGTGTACGACAGCCATCACGCGGTGACCCTCTGCTTGGAGGCTCTCCTCCAGGCTCTCGAGACCCTGGCGATGAATATCCGTCAGCACCAGGATGGCCCCGTTATGGGCGAAGAGCCGGGCGACAGCCCGGCCGATCCCCCCAGCCGCCCCTGTGACGATCACGACCAAGTCCCTGAGCTGTGCCGCATTCTTTTTCATGGCCATCTCTCCTGTCATACGATCCCGGACTCCTGAGCGATCTGAACCAGCTTTCTAATGTAGGCCTGCGGATCGGAACCAGCCTGTTCCGACAGATTCCTGATCGCGGCCGTATCCAGGGGTGTGGCACCGCCGTTGTTTTGGATGTTCACTCCGCAACCTTCGCGGATCTCCCCAATCTTAAGGGGGGTCCAGCCGATCTCGGCGGCCGCCGAGAGAAAGGGCCGTTCCCTCAGGGGGCTGACCGTAAAAACCAGCTCGAACTCGCCGTGGATCCCTGCCAGGGCCAGCCAGGGAGGGATGCCTTTCGTGCGGCAAACCCGGTACGCCAGGGGATGCAGGATCGCGGCCCAATCGTTGTACAGGACGAACCTCCGGCGGTTCAGCCGCATGAGCGTGTCTACGGTGTGCAGGACTCCGTCGCTGGTATCCATGCAGCTTGAAGCGAACTCCCGGATGATCCGCCCCTCTTTCAGCCTGGCGACCGGTTTGTAGACAGACCGGGCCGGGAAAAACTTCATCTTGCTGAGCTTCAGGAACGCGTACACGTTTCCGAGCCCGGCGCGGGATGTCATGTAGAGGCTGTCATGGACCCGTGCGCCCTTGCGGGTCAGGGTGAACTGTTTCGGAACCAGCCCCACCGCACACCCGGAAAGAAGCAGCTCCTCTCCCTGATTGGTGTCGCCTCCCAGGACAAACGTGCCCAGCTTATCGCAGGCGTCCGACACGCCCCGTGCCAGTTTGGCCGCGAATCGGGACTCGCCGTTCAAGGGGCAGGAGATCGACAGGAGCAGGCCCAGGGGATCCGCCCCCACAGCCGCCAGGTCCGAAAAGTTGACCATGGCCAGCATCCAGCCCATGAAGTAGGGATCGTCGTACAGCCCGCTGGAAATTTCTTCGACCAGGGCATCTGTGGTAACGGCTAAAAAATGAGAGGAATCTCCGCCCATGTCCACGATCTCGGCATCCGCCTCGTGGATCCGGCCGATCTTGTGGGGGGCCGTCTTGAAATGCGCAGCGATCTTTCCGATCGTTCTGTTTTCCAGAATCGTGTCCATCATTGGCACACCCTTAATGCCTCGTGCATCAGCTTGATCTTGACATGCCTCGCGAGGGTGACCTCGCCGTCCATTTCCAGGGCCATGGGAGCAGAGGGAGAGATCTCGATCTCCCGGGCCCGCCAGGTTCTGGTTTTGGGCAGGCCCGCAAATCTTCCGCCGGCCAGTGAGGCGATCGTCCTGACGCGCGAGGGGATCCCCATGCGCTCGCAGAGTCCCACGCCCAGGTAATCGCTGCGGGCGGAGATCTCGAGATCATAGCGGAAGCTCCCGCTTACGTTCGGGTTGATGAACACACTCATGGTGGTGAGCCGGGTCTCGAAGTTGTCCCGCTCCACACGGATCCGTGCCGGGACATTCCTGGCCGTGATGAGCGTTTGGAGGGCGGAGTACCAGATCGTGCCCTCGACCCACCGGGATTTCATCCAGTTGACGATCCTGTTGTCGGAATTGAAAAAATAGTTGGCCTGGGCGACCAACCCAACGCTGCAGTTGACGATGAAGTGTCTGTGCCGCGGCCTGTTGTCGATGTCCCTGTATTCGATCGATCCCACGTTGTGGGGAACGGCGCAGGAATGATCCAACCTGACCGGGACCTCCCCTTTCGTCTGTCCGTTTCCGTTGGAGGAAAAGGGCTTGTGGAAGTCGTTGCTCGATCCCAGGGCGATGGCACCCAGGATCAGGGAGGAGCGATCTGATTCCTCGATCTGCATCAGCTGGTTTAGCAGGAAATTCACGGTCCCGTCCCCCCCCGCCGCGACAAACACACGTTCGCCCCGGTCATAATCCCGCACTACCCTCTGCCGGAATTCCTCGAAATCCGGGACGAGGGTGTAGCCGTCACCGAGGTATCCTGACTCAAGGTCGGGCCGCAGTGCGGCCCATTTCTTCAACCCGCAGGTCCCGTTCGAGTGTTTGTTCAATAGTATGATCATTGTCTTACACCTGTGATTTTTCCGGTCTGTATCTCAGGGCGGCCTCGAAGAACCCATAGAAGACCGCCGCGGGAACGAGCCACTCGCCTTTAAGGGCCAGGACAACGGCCAGGGCATACAAAATGAAGGCACGGACCACATGGCCGATGGGGCCGTGGGCATCGCTTTCGCTGTGCGTGCGGTGGATCTTGACCTGAGCATAGAGGTTAACGGCCACGGCCGCGGCAAAGACTCCCCAACCAAGGAATCCCGGCTCATTGAGCGTGAACAGTGTCGATCCGGTGAAAGCGGCGCACGCCAGGGCGAGAATATCACTGCAGAGAACCGTGGCCTTCCATCCAAACACCACCGGAAAGGTACGGTAGCCCGTCTGCCTGTCCGCCGAGATGTCTTTCAGGTAGCCCATGACAACGAAGTTGCCGTATCCGAAGAAAACCGCCCCCACAGCTAAAAGGAAAGCGATGGAGGCCGTGTCTCCCTGCCCGGCGATGTGTTTAATGTGGAAGTCTCGATCCGTCATCCGCCCGATCACGGGGAGCAGGGCGACGATCCAGGAGTTCCAGAACGGGCCGCCCCACCATCTCTTCTTGAACGGCGTGTAGGTGAGAAGGCCGACAACCGCTGCCACTCCCGGGAGGAGAATATAAGGATTCAAGTAAATCAGGATGAGGACCGAAGCGGTCAGGCCAGCCAGGCTCACGGCCAGCACCTGGCTTTTCGAGATGATCCCCCGCACAAGGGGACGATAGGGTGAGGAAATGGCATCGGTGTCCGTCTGGAAGCAGTCGGTGAGAGCCTGGCCCAGTCCATAGGAAAGGAACAGTGGGATAAATGCGATGAGAGTGTATACGGGATCAGCAGACCTGATAAAGGAAAGTCCCACGAGGCCTGCGGCACCCGACACAAAGATGAGATAGGGCCGCATGGTCAGCCAGTAGGCCCTCCAGAAGGCACTGCTGAGGATGCTGTGGATTTTTTGGGCTCTCATTTTTGACCTTCCCTTCTGTCATCACCCATAATGTAGGCTCAGGGAGAGGAGGGGATGTCAGGAAGATGTCAAGAGTATGCCAAGACTTTGTTAAATGTGATAATATTGTCGGGATCGAGGGAGATCGATATGGCTAATACGTCGAGAATTGTGATGATCACGGGGGCGGCCTCTGGCATGGGAGCGGCATCCGCCCGGGAGTTTGCAGCCGCCGGGGACACGGTCGTCATTGTGGACCGCAATCGAGACCTGGCGGAAGAGGTGGCGTCCGAGATCGGAGCCCCCTCCCCGGTCGTCGGGGATGTCAGTGACTCATCCTTCTGTGACCGCGCCGTGGGAGATTCGATCGACCTTCACGGACGCCTCGATGTCCTGGTCAACTGCGCCGGGATCATCGTGCGGGCCGACGCCCTGGGTACGTCGGACCGGGATTGGCGCCGCATAATGGGAGCCAATGTAGACGGAGTCTTTTTCATGAGCCGGGCCGCTGTCACGTACATGCGGAAGCAGGGCAAGGGCGCCATCGTCAATTTCGGTTCCATCTGGGGAAACGTGGGCGCGGCCGGGGTCACGGCCTACTGCGCCACCAAGGGGGCCGTGCACCAGATCACGAAGGCCATGGCGCTCGACCATGTCCGGGACGGCATCCGCATCAACGCGGTGTGTCCGGGCGAGGTCAACACTCCCATGCTGGCCTCCGAACGGGCCGAGCCCCCCACAAAGGCAGACCTGCAGAAGCTGGCGGAGGAAACCATCCCCATGGCCAGGCTGGCCGAGCCGGAGGAGATCGCCCGTGTGGTGTTTTTCCTGGCGTCGGATGCCGCCAGCTACATGACCGGCTCCCTGGTCACCGTGGACGCCGGCTACACGGCCCGCTGAAGGAGCGACAATCATGGAATACAGGATCCTGGGACGATCTGGCATCAAGGTGTCGCCGCTCTGCCTGGGCGCTGACAACTTCGCCAACCCGACTCCGGAGGAGGAGTCCGTGCGCATGATCGCGAGGGCCATGGATGCCGGGATCAACATCATAGACACCAGCAACAGCTACATGCAGGGGGAGAGCGAGAGCATCATCGGCCATGCCCTGGCCGAAAGCGGGCGGCGGCACGAGATGGTCATCGCCACCAAGGTCCACTATCCCGTGGGCCCCGGTCCCAATGACCGCGGCAACTCGCGGCTGCACATCCTCAAGGCCTGCGAGGACTCCCTCAAGCGGCTGCAGACCGACCACATCGACCTCTACCAGACCCACCGGCCCGACTTCGACGTTCCCCTCGAGGAGACGCT
>CBFDBC010000144.1:0-9916 GCA_965602945.1 uncultured bacterium
TCCCAGGTCTTCGCACGAGACACCGAGGATGAACGCGTCGTCACGTTCGATGAATTTTTCCTGGAGCAGGACGTTTATGGCCCGGCTGTCACAACCCTTGACCACGATTCCAACGGGGCGCGTGTCCGGGTTCCTTTCACGGCTCTTCCTGCGCTTCTCGTCCACCAGGAACTTGACCAGGTTGTGCACACAGGTGGGATCCCAGATGAGATCACCGATCTTTTCCGGATCCGTGATAAAAGCGGGCGCGGCCATCTTGCCGGCCGTGCTGCGGGTGTAGCCGATGATGTACTTGACCTTCCCGTCCTTCAGGACCCGTCGGGCTTCCTTTTTGAGATCGTCCAGATTGACCATTATTGCTGTCTCCTCAGTTTTGCTTGAGGACCAAGCGGTTTGAGTGCATCCACGAAGTCCGTAATGATCTCGGTGTACTTCTTGCCCTCTGCCGCGGAAACCCAGGACATCTGGAAGCGTTCGGGCTCGAGCCCTACGAATTCCAGCATGTCCTTGACCAGGGCGATGCGGCGGCGCGCGTAATAATTGCCTTTGATGTAGTGGCAGTCACCGGGATGGCAGCCCGAGACCAGGACGCCGTCGGCGCCCTTCTTAAAGGCGTTGAAGATGTAGAGAGGAGAGACGCTTCCGGAGCACATGACCTGGATGGGCACGACGTTGGGGGGGTACTGCATCCGCGACACGCCGGCCAGATCGCTGCCGGCCGAGGAGCACCACTTGCACAGAAACGCAACGATTTTGGGTTCGAATTTCTCGTCCGCCATGATGGTTAGCCTCCGATGCTAGCTTCTATCATCTCGAATACTTGGAGTGGGGTCATGTTCTTGACAGAGACCGCGGCCCGCAGGCACGTGGCCTGGCAGGTGCCGCAGCCTTCGCACAGCACGTCGTTGACCTCGGCCTTGCCGTCCTTGAGCGCGATGGCCTCGTAGGGGCAGACATCCACACACATTCCGCAGCCGGTGCACAGGTTGAACTCGACCTCGGCCACCATGGGCGAGTGAAAGAGCTTGTCCGCCGACAGGATGCCGATGGCCTTGGCTGCCGCGCCGCTGGCCTGGGCCACGGCCTCGGGGATGTCCTTGGGAGCCTGGGCGGCGCCCGCATAGAAGATCCCGGCGGTCACACTCTCGACCGGCTTGAGCTTGGGATGCGCCTCGGCCAGGAAGCCGTCCTTGTCCACGGCGACCTTCATGGTCTTGGCCAGTTCCTTGGCTCCTTCCGAGGGCCGCATGGCCTGGGCCAGGACCACCATGTCGGCGTCGATCTCGATATGCTTTCCGGTCAGGGTGTCCACACCCCAGACCTTGATCGTGTCGCCGTCCTGGAAGATCTTGGAGACCTTGCCGCGCAGATAGAGGACGCCGTCCTCCTCGGTGGTGCGGTGCACGAATTCCTCGTAGTTTTTGCCGCCCGACCGGATGTCGATATAGAAGATGTAAGCCTGCCCGTCGTGGACCTTGTGTTTGTAGAGCATGGCGTGCTTGGCCGTGTACATACAGCAGATCTTGGAACAGTAGGCGCAGTGCATCTCCGGGTCCCGAGATCCGGAACACTGGATGAACACAACTTCTTTGGGTTCCTTGTGGTCCGAGGGCCGCATGACCTTGCCCTCGGTCGGGCCGGACGCGGACAGCATCCTCTCGAACTGGAGCCCGTCCAGGACATCGGGATACTTGCCGTAGCCGTATTCGGCCATGTTGGCCTTATCGTAGAGATCGAAACCGGTGGCCATCACGATGGCGCCCACCTCTTCCTCTATGATCTCGTCCTGCATGTCGAAGTCGATGGCGCCCGGATCGCACACGTCGGCGCACTTGCCGCAGGCGATGGGCACGAGGCCCGGGCAGTTCTCGTAGTCCAGGGTGTAGGTCGACGGAACCGCTTGGGGGAACGGGATGTAGATGGCCTTGCGGCCGGTCAGCCCGATGTCAAACTCGTTGGGTACGACCACGGGACATACCCTGACGCATTCGTCGCAGAGGGTGCATTTGTCCGGGTCGACATAGGTGGATTTTTTGTGGATCTTGACCTTGAAGTTGCCCACATATCCCGAGATGCCCTTTACCTCGCTGTAAGTCAGAAGCTTGATCTTGGGATGCCTGGACGCCTCCACCATCTTGGGCGTCAGGATGCACTGCGAGCAGTCCAGGGTGGGGAAGGTCTCGGAGAGCTGGATCATGTGCCCGCCTATAGAGGGGGAGCGCTCCACCAGGACCACCTCATAGCCCGAGTTGGCCATGTCGAGCGCGGCCTGGATACCCGAGATCCCTCCTCCGATCACCAGGCCCCGGCGCGTGACCGGGATGCTGAAGGGCTCGAGCGACAGGTTCTTCTTGACCCGTTCCACTGCGCCTTTGGTGATCCGCTCCGCCTTGACCGTGGCCTTGGCCTTGTCCTTGTGGACCCAGCTGCACTGCTCGCGGATGTTGGCGATCTCGCAGTGGAACTCGTTGATTCCGGCTTCCTTGGCAGCGTTGCGGAAGGTGGTTTCGTGCAGGGTGGGGGAGCAGCAGGCAACCACGATGTTGTCGAGCTTCTTTTCTTTTATGGACTCGATGATCTTCTTCTGGCCCGGATCGGAGCACATGTAGACATAGTCTTCGGCGTGGTCGACACCGGGGTGGTTGGCCAGTTTATCGGCAACCCCTACAACATCGACGGTGCCTGCGATGTTGATCCCGCAGTGACAAACAAATACGCCTGTGCGTTTCTTCATTTTTGCTTTTCCTCTTCAAGGAGTTTGATGCCGTGGTCGTATCCCTTGTCAAAGGCCTTGATGTTGAGGTCCAGGAAACGGCCCGGAACCAGGCCCGGGAGGGCTTTCTTCATGACTTCCGGTGTCGTTATCTGTGTAACGGCGGTGCAGAAGCCCAGCATGACCAGGTTGGCGATGATGCGGTTGCCCAGCTGTTCGCCGAAGCGGGTGGAGGGGACGGTGTAGAACTTGATCTTGTCCCGGATGGGTTTGGGCTTCACCAGATCGCTGTCGATGCACAGGATGCCGTCGTCACGCAGTTCCGGTTCGTATTTGTCATAGGCTTCCTGGGACATGGACACGAGGATCTCCGGCCGTGTGATGTAGGGATACAGGATGCGTTCGTCGGAAAAGATCAGCTGGGAACTGCAGGCGCTGCCGCGGGCCTCGGGCCCGAAGCTCTGCGTCATGGTCGTGAACTTGTCCCCGTAGAGGGCGAGCGCCTTGCCGGAGATGAGGGCCAGCCGGATGATCCCCTGTCCTCCAAAACCTGAAAATCTTATTTCCGTCGTCATTTGTTTTCTCCGTAGGGTGCGAATTTATCTCCCAGCACGGTGGACATGTGTGCGTTCATGGCGTCCAGGAAGGTGGGCTTGTCCTTATCGACGAACTTTCCCACGACCATTTTACCCTGGTAGCTGATGTCCAGGTCCTTGGTGTCTGCACCATGTTTGATCTCGGAATTGTCATAGTAGTACTTCAGCAGGTTGAGGCCGTCACCCAGGCGGTTGCGGCGGGCATAGAGGGTCACACAGGGAGCGATGACTTCCACGAAGGAGAGGCCGCGCTTGTTCAGGGCCTCCTGGATGGACTTGGTCGTCCTGCGGAAGTGGAGCGAGGTCCAGCGGGCCACGTACGTGGCGCCGGCCGATTCCATCAGGTAGGGGAGGTTGAAGGCGTTCTCAAAGTTGCCGAAAGGGGCGGTGGATGCGTTGGCCCCCTGAGGAGTGGTCGGTGCCACCTGTCCGCCGGTCATGGCGTAGTTGAAGTTGTTGACGCAGATGACGGTCATGTCCAGGTTGCGGCGGGCGGCATGGATGAGATGGTTGCCGCCGATACCGGAGAGGTCCCCGTCGCCGCTGAACACCACGACCTTTGTATCGGGATTGGCCAGCTTCAGGCCTGTGGCGTAAGGGATGGCCCGGCCGTGCGTGGTGTGAAATGAATCCAGCTTGACGTATCCGGCCACGCGGCCCGTACAACCGATGCCGGAAACTATGACGACCTTGTCCAGATCCTCTTTATTCTTTTTGAGTGCCTCTGCGAAGGACGTCACCACGGTTCCGATGCCGCAGCCCGGGCACCAGATGTGGGGGATGCGGTCCATGCGGAGCAGGTCTTCCATGGGATTTGTGGGGGGCTTCTTTGCAGCAGCTTTGGTCATTTTACCGCCTCCTTGATGGCCTTCAATATGTCGTCCGGATCGTGGACCCAGCCTCCGTAGTGAGGGACGCTGACTACCTTGCACTCTTTGGCGACCTGGCGTTCGACTTCCTGAACCACCTGCCCGGCGTTGATCTCGGGCATCACGATGGCCTTGACCTTCTTGGCCAGTTCTTTGACCCGCTTCTCGGGGAAGGGCCAGACCGTAATCAGGCGGCATGTCCCGACCTTGATCCCGGCGGCTCTGGCGTCCTGCACGGCTTTGTAGGCCACGCGGGATGTGATCCCATAGGACATCACCACGACCTCGGCGCCTTCGGTCTCCATCTCTTCCAGCTTGATGATCTTTTCGGCGTTGCCGTCGATCTTATCGATCAGGTGCTTGACTTTGATCTCCTGGGCCTCGGCATTGAGATCTGGATACCCCCGCTCGTCATGGGTCAGGCCGGTGGTGTGGAAACGGTAGCCGTCTCCGGACTTGACCATGAAGGGGATGCCGTCCTTGTCGTTCTTGTAGGGTAAATACTTGTCCTTGGGGCCGGTGTACCACTTCCTCTCGACCACATCGATCTCGTCGGCTTCCGGGATGACGACCTTCTCGTGCATGTGGCCCACGCACTCGTCGGTCATGACCAGGACCGGTACCCGGTAGGTCTCCGACAGGTTGAAGGCCTCGACGGTGAGGTCGAAACATTCCTGGGGAGAATCGGGCGAGAGGGCGATGATGCGGTAGTCTCCGTGGGAACCCCAGCGGGCCTGCATCATGTCCTGCTGACCGGTCAGCGTGGGGAGCCCGGTGGAGGGGCCGCCTCTCTGGACATTGGCGATGACCAGGGGAGTTTCCTGCATGACCGCCAGGCCGAGGTTCTCCATCATCAGGGAGAAGCCGGGACCGGATGTGACGGTCATGACCTTTTTTCCACCCCAGGCGGCGCCGATGAGGGCCGCGATCGAGGCCAGTTCGTCCTCCATCTGGATGAACACGCCGCCCACCATGGGTATACGGGAAGCAAAGTGCTCGGCCGTCTCTGTGGAGGGCGTGATGGGATAACCGGCAAAAAAGCGGCAACCGGCGGCCAGAGCTCCCTCTGCGATGGCATAGTCGCCATCCATGAAGTGCGGGCCGGTCAATACGCCTTTAGGATCTGCTTTCGACATTTTCACCTTCTTCCTCCTCTTCTTCTTTGACCGTGACAAAGATGGCAAATTCGGGGCAGATTGTCTCGCACAGTTGACAGTAGCAGCATTCCTCCGGCTTCTTCACGAAGGGCGGATGATACCCCTTGACGTTGAATTCTTCAGACAACTCAAGGATATCACGCGGACAATACTCGACACAAAATGCGCATCCCTTACACCGGTCCTTATTGATATGAATTTCGCCGATGGTCGGTTTTAAATCTCCAAAGTAAGACATGGTTACCTCAGATTAATCCTTTTTCTTGCAGAATGGGTTTGGGATCTATGTAATGCAGGTCAAGCCTCAGGCTCTCCTCGGGACAGCCCAGGGCAATGGCCAGAAGCTGCGTGAAGTACATGACGGGCATGTTCTTGAATTCAGGGAATTTGGCCACCGTCTCTTTCTGGCGGTGATCCAGGTTGAAGGCGCAGAGCGGGCAGCTGACCACCACCATCTCGGCACCCTGTTTCCGTGCCGAGGTGAGGATCTGGTTGGTGCGATCGGCGATCACTTCGGGTTTGTCAACCGTCTGGTAGGCGCCGCAGCATTCCACCTTGAAGGGGAAGTCGATGGCGGTGGCACCCAGGACTCCCATGAGCTCGTCCAGCATCACGGGGTTTTCGGCATCGTCGATCGCGATATCGTCGGGTCTGACAAGATAACAGCCGTAGTAGCTGGCGACCTTCAGGCCCTTCAGCGGTTTGTTGACCTTCCGGGCCAGGGTCTCGAACTTGATGTCGTTTTTGAGAATCTCGAGGAGGTGGAGGACTTCGACGTCCCCCTCGTACTTGATCTCCTCCCGGTACATGAGGTCGTTTATTATGTCCAGGTCTTCCTGGCTGGCCTTGACCCTCTCGTTCGAGCGCTTGAGCGTGTTGAAGCACATCGCACACATCGTCATGAGCTTGTCGGAGTCCTGCTGCTTGGTGCGGATCAGGTTGCGGACCGGAGCGACATGGTGGATGAGGTCGTCGGTGGTCAGGGAGAAGACCGTGCCGCAGCAGTTCCAACGCTCGAGCTCCTGGACGGTGATATCCAGGGCTTTGAGGGCACAGAGGGCGGAATCCTCGAAATTCTTGCCATGGTTTTTTAGGGTACACCCGGGGAAATAGCTTAATTTCATTTGGGATTAATCCTCTTGGGTTTGGGATTATTGGTGAAGCAAGGAAGCATTTCTGCGTCAGGAGGTGAATTTGCGGAAATTGCTGATCAGGGCGATCGGCGGAACATCACCTCGCTCTGAGGGCTTCAGTTCTTCCACTTTGACGTGGTCTTGTCTCTGCCGCAACAAGATCTGTCGGAGCGCTTCGATGACTTCAGCGATGTTGATGCCCTTGGGGCAGCGTACGTTGCAGGTCATGCATGAGGCGCAGACCCAGATGGCCTTGGACTCCAGCAGATCCTCCTTCAGGCCCAGTTGGGTGAGGCGGATGATCTGGTTGGGGAGGATGTCCATCTCATGGACCGCCGGGCATCCAGCGGAACACTTGCCGCACTGGTAGCACACCAGCAGATTTTGGCCGGAGAGTTCCTCTACCTTGGCCACGAACGGATCACGAATTTTATGTCGTGAAAGATTAGTGCGCATGTGAAACTTCCCTTCGGATCAGAAGTCTCATAGCTATAATTATTACGCTATAAGTATTACGCTATAAGTATTACGCTATAAGCAAAAAAGACTCTTCAGTAAAGCACAATTGCCCCAGGGTGTCAAGGATATGCGGGAAAGTTTTGGGGATGGTGCGAGGTGCTTGCATAAAACTAAATAAATCAGCAATTTAAAGCAAATCGGGGCCGCCTCCGTGGGCGCATGATCTGGTGAAATTTGCGCCCCATTTCAGGTCTTCCGCAGGCCCCACAAAAGAAAGAGCAGGCAGAAGGTGTTGGCCAGCAGCAGGTACCGGGTCAGCGGGACCAGGCCGACGATGGGGATGAGGATGGAGGAGGTGACGAGAGCTCCCACGAAGGAACCTAAAAGGTCGAGCCCGTATCCGATCCCGAAGTTCTCCCTCAGCTCGAGGAAGAGACGGTTGGCCGTGACGAACAGGTCGCCGCCCAGGTATCCCAAAGCCACAAGGAAAAAAATAAAATACGGGAGAGGGGGAGCGGCTTCCACTCCCAGCCGGAGCCCAAGCAGCAGGAGACAGAGCAGACCCTGGAGCAGGATGATGTGTGCGAACCGGGAGTTGGAACGCCGGGTCCCGCGCAAGGCTCCGAGGGAGAGTCCCAGCATGAATGCACTGAAGAGCAGAGCGAGGCTGTGATAGAGAGAGCCGTGTACGGTTTGGAAGGCGAGGATGGCGATCACTTCACACACGATGGTTGTCCATCCCGTGACGGCCAGGGGAGTGAGGAGGAAGACGGGGCGGCTTCCCCTGGCGCCCAGGACCAGGAGGACGAGGAGGAAAAGGACCAGAGGGACATCCAGGAACCAGGAATGATCCAGGCCGGCCAGGGTGGAGAATAAACGGGATTCCAGGCCGCGGAACTGAGACGACCACAGGACGGAGGAATAAAAATAACTTATGGGGTAGAGGTCCCTGTTGAGGCGGGGCTGCCCGGCCTCAAGCACGTCCGCCAGCTGCTGCTGACGGAGTGGATCCAGTCGATCCGACAGCATCGCCGGATTGACGTATTGGGTTTCGATCTGAAGGGACTCGAGCCGGCGGGACATCGCCTCGGATTCGAGTGGTTCGAGGGTCCGGGAGGCGAGGAAGATGTTGGTGCTCCCCGGAACCACCGCAACCTCGGTAAAGGCGGCTCGCAGGGTAGCATGGAGGCCCGCCAGGAAATCCTGCAGCTCCGGACTGATATAATTCTCGGCCGAGGTGACCCGGAAAGAAAACAGCCCACCCGGAGTCAGGCGCTGTTTTACCAAACGAAAGAACTCCAACGTGTAATAGCGGTTGAGCTGGGCCGTGGCCGGGTCGGGCAGGTCTACGATGATGACGTCGTAGGAGGAGGATCCGCTGAGGAATGAGCGTCCGTCGGCATGGATGACTTGAACGCGCCCCGCTTCCAGGGAACGGACCTCCGCCTCTGGAAGATAGCGGCGGGAAAACCTGATGATCTCCGGATCGGATTCCACATAGTCGATCCGGGTTACCGGATACTTCAGCAGCTGGGTCAAATCGCCGCCCACGCCTCCTCCGATGAGAAGCACGGTTTTCGCATCCGGCCTCTGCAAAAGCGCGAAATGGACGGCCTCTTCGGCGGCCTCCGGATCAGGAGATGTGAAAACCGGGGCGCCGTTGCTGTAGAGGGATACCTGCTCCGCATCCCGGAGCATCTGCAGTTTTCCGTAGAGCGAATCCCTGCTTTCCTCCAGTTTATAGGGTTTCCAGTAAAGTCTCTGAGATGGAAAATCCGTGATCCAAAGCGCCGTCATTACCGCCAGGCTCAGGAACAGAGCCATCCGGCGCTTGCCGGAGCTTACCCAGAAAAGTGCGGCGATCGAGACGCCGCCTCCCAGGAGGGCGGCTGCCTGCCAGTTTGTCAGGTGGGGGATCAGCAGGAAGTATATGAGGAGGCCCGCAGCGGTCGATCCCAGCGCTTCCCAGAGATAAACATGGGCCAGGCGCCCGTGCGACGCCCTGGCGTTGAATACGAAGAGGCATCCCAGAGGGAGGCAGATGAAGCATGTCAGGACCATGGCGAACAGAACAGCGGGTGCCAGGCCGGAGGCCTCGCCCGGCAGCAATCGCAGGAAGAAACGGGAGAACCTAAGAGCGGCCAGGCTGAAGGGGAGAGCCAGGATCGCGGCCGTGTAGGCGGACATGAATCGCCTGTCTGAAAATCGGATGCGGACGGCCAGGATGCTTCCCAGACCGGTCCAGAGCAGCCAGGCCGCCAGCAGCACACCGAAAACGACTTCATTCCCATGGAAATGGGCGGCGAACTCCCGCATCAGAATGACCTGGCTGGACAGCGCGAAGAATCCCAGGAGGAAAGCCGGCTTGCGCTTCATTCCCAGATTCCGGGGATGGCATGGTCGCAGAATTCGCAGCGTCCGTCCCTGATCCGGATGTCCCTGACTTCATATCCCCGCCTCCGGACCACGATCTTTCCGCAGTCGGGACAAGATGTACTCTCTCCCTCATGTCCCGGGACGTTCCCGACATAGACAAAATCCAGCCCTTCTTCCCGGGCGATGGCGTGGGCTTTCTCCAGAGAGGATACAGGAGTAGGAGGCAGGTTTTTCATGAGATAGCTGGGGTGAAAACGGCTGAAGTGCAGCGGCACGCCGGGTCCGACCTCCGCCTGTATCCATCGACACATGTCCCTCAGCTCGGACGCCTCGTCGTTCAGAGACGGGATGACGAGATAGACGATCTCGGTCCACATATTCTGCACCCGGCGGACACGGAACACGCCCGGATCGATGAACTGGGTACCGGACCGGTCGATATCGCTGACCTCCAACCCGCAGATCGGACTGTTGCTGCTGGAACCGGTGCTGGTCTTGGGCCTGGGTCCTCTGCCGCCCCTGGGCGTCGTGGGCTCGGCCTGGGCCTTTCTGCTGGGCTATGGGGCAGGTCTGCTCCTGCAAATCGTTTTGCTGGCGCAAGGACGGACGCGCC
>CBFDBC010000145.1:0-9852 GCA_965602945.1 uncultured bacterium
TATAAAGAAGCGGGTTTCTTCGAAGGTGATCCCCATGGCGCCGAAGACCACGGCGAATTTTTCCTCCTTGCCGAGTACCGTGGCCTGGCGGGCGATCTGGGCCGCGATGCGGGGGTGAGGCAGCCCGCTTCCGGAAAAGAGCGGCAGCTTCTGGCCCCGGACCAGCGGATTCATGCCGTCGATCGAGGAGAGGCCGGTCTGAATAAACTCGGAAGGGTAGTCCCGGGCCTGGGGATTGATGGGACTGCCGTTGATGTCGATCATCTTGTCGGGAATGATCTGGGGGCCCTTGTCCTTGGGATTTCCCGATCCGTCGAAAATGCGGCCCACGATCTCTTCCGAGACGCCCAGCATCTGGGACCGGCCCAGGAAACGAACCCGCGACTTGTCCACATCCAGCCCGGTCGTACCCTCAAATACCTGGACCACGGCCCGGTCGGTGGAGATGTCGAGCACCGAACCGCGGCGCAGCAGCCCTTCGGAGGTCTCGATCTCCACCAGCTCGCCGTATTTGACGTCGGTGATCTTCTCGACAATGACCAAGGGGCCCGTGATATTGGATACGGTCAGATATTCTTTGTACATGGTGTTGCGTCCTTCACTGTTGAGTCTTGAGCAGTTCCCTGAAGGCGCTGTCGATCTCGATAAAGACATCAATAGCACCGGTGTCCTCTTCGCTCAGGAACTTGATCTTGGACATGGCCTCCCGCACGCCGAGGCCCAGGATGCTCTCCATTTCCACGCCCTGATCCAGGGCCTTGAGGGCCGATCCGTGGAAATGTATGATGGCCCGCAGCATTAGGTACTGTTTGCGCAGAGAGGTGTACGTATCCTGGGGGTGGAAGGCGTTCTGGTGCAGGAAGTCTTCCCGGATGGACCGGGCCGATTCGAGGATCAGCCGGTCCCGCAGAGACAGGGACTCAACACCCACCAGCCGGGCGATCTCCTGAAGTTCCGCCTCTTCCTCCAGCAGGCGCATGGCCTCCTGACGGAGATCCAGGAAGTCCTCGGCCACCTCGGTTTTCCAGAAATCCTTGACGTTTTCGACATATAGCGAGTAGCTGTTCAGCCAGTTGATGGCGGGGAAGTGGCGCGCATTGGCCAGCCGGTCATCCAGGGCCCAGAAGACCTTGACCACCTTGAGCGTGGACTGGACGACAGGATCGGACAGGTCCCCGCCGGGAGGCGAGACCGCGCCGATCACGCTCAAGGCCCCGATGCGCTCGTCCGATCCCAGGCACTCCACCTTGCCGGCCCGCTCGTAGAACGCAGCGATCCGGCTCGCCAGGTAGGCGGGATAGCCTTCCTCGCCCGGCATCTCCTCCATCCGGCCCGAGATCTCCCGCAGGGCCTCGGCCCAGCGGCTGGAAGAGTCGGCCATCAGGGCGACGGAATACCCCATGTCCCTGAAATATTCGGCGATGGTCATCCCGGTGTAGATGGAGGCCTCACGGGCCGCCACCGGCATGTTGGATGTGTTCGCGATGATGATAGTGCGCTCCATCAGGGGACGCCCCGTGTGGGGGTCCTCGAGGTCCGGGAAGCTGAGCAGCAGGTCCGCCACTTCATTGCCGCGCTCGCCGCAGGCCACGAACACGATGATCTGAGCGTCCGACCAGCGGGCGAGCTGGTGCTGGACCACGGTCTTGCCGCTCCCGAACGGCCCGGGGACACAGGCTGTCCCGCCCTTGGCCAGAGGGAACAGGGTGTCCAGGACCCTCTGACCCGTGACCAGGGGCGTGTTGGGCATGAGGCGCTCGGAAACACGCCGGTTTCTGCGGATGGACCAGGTCTGGAACATCTTGATATCCACGGACCCTCCGTCGCTCTCGATGACGGCGGCGGTCTCGTCGACGGTGAGCTCTCCTTTCCCGATCTCCTTGACCCTGCCCGTGATTCCGGGAGGCACCATGATCCGGTGCTTGATCAGGGGAGTCTCCTCCACCTCGCCCAGGAAATCTCCCTCGATGACCTCCTGCCCTTTCTCGACCAGGGGATTGAATGTCCACTTCTTCTGCCGGTCGAGCGATGGGACGTCGATGCCGCGTTCGACGTAATCTCCCTCCTGCTCGCGGATCACATCCAGGGGGCGCTGTATGCCGTCGAATATGGAGCTGATCAGCCCGGGCCCCAGCTCCACGCTCAACGGTAAGCCTGTAAGATAGACCGGCTCACCGGGGCCGATGCCGATCGTGTCCTCGTAGACCTGGATATAGGCGTTTTCTCCCTTCAGCTCGATGATCTCGCCGATCAGGCCCATCTCCCCGATCCGGACCATATCATACATCTTCGCCCCCAGGCATCCCGATGCAACTACCAGGGGGCCCGCCACACGAATGATCTCACCTTGTTTCATCGTCAATCCCTTCCTTTAACCAAAGCATCGGATCCCGTAGCTTTGACAGCCATCTCGCTGAGCATCTTCTCCATATAATCGGTTATCATGCGGTAATCTGAAAAACCCGCGACGACCGGGCAGATCTTCTTCTCCAACCTCAAACGTTCCTTGGCCAGAGGTTCGAAATAGCGTTCATGCAGGAAACACAGGGCGATCCCCTCGTCCTCCAGGCTCAGCAGCACCTGCCTGGCCTCCTCCACGTCCGCCGGGCTGAACACACGTATGCCCAGGGCACGCAGGGGGAAGACCAGTTCCGCATCCCCGATCACGGCAATTTTATCAAACATAGGTCTCACTTATCCGGCTGTGCAGCACATCAGCCGGGATCTGCAGGAGTTTTCCAACACCGATGAGGCGGACAAGCTCCAGCTCTTTGAGCCGCGCCAGGGCGAAGGCGAACACCGGTTCCGGGCCGAACACGATCCGCCGGGCCCGGCGCAGATGCCGCATCATGAAATCCTCGATCCCCCGCTCCAGGTCGGAGAAGGAGTCTTTCTCCAGCAGGGTATCGACGGCCCGGTCCCACACCTCCCGGTAGGGAGTGGCGTGCAGAAGCTCGCCCACTTCTGTGAAAGGGAGGTCATGGTACAGAGAGAACTTTTGAGCCTCCACGAACCCCCCGGGCAGGAGGGCCGGTTCCCATTTTCCCAAAGTCAGCTCGAGATAGCGGGCGCGCAGGAACAGCTTGAGGTTGCTCAGATCCAGCAGGTGCCGCACATAATCCCGCACGAAAGGATGTTCCAGATCCCGGGCCGAACGCCATAGGTCCCGGGGGCGGTGACGCTCGCGGATGATCCGCATATACACATCCTCGCTGAACAGGGCCGCCACATCCGTGAGGACGGCGGCACGCTCCCCATCCAGGTAGCCATCCAGGTCTTGTGAGTCCTGAAACTCCACCCTCTCTTCCCGGAATTTCCCCGCATCCATGAGGATCTTCATGGCGGCCGCCAGGCTCTTGCCTTCGGCGGCCTCCTCGAAAACGGCCCGGGCGATCAGGTGGACCTCCAGGGCGCGCACGCGGCCCACGGCAAAGGCGTAATCCAGGCGCTTGCTGTTGCTCATATCTTCAACAGGGCGGCGATAAAACTTTCCAGCCGGGGGCGGAGTTCCTTCTTGAGCGTCCCCTGGTCCAGGGCTTCCTCGCGCACACCCTCTTTGAGCACGATCTGCCGTTTGAGCGAGAGCGAACTCGAGGTCTGCTGGGAGAAAGCCTGCTCCAGGACCTCTTCGATCAGCTCCTTCTTCAGGGCGAGCAGCCGCAGTTTTTTCTGGAGCCGGGCCTGAGTGACCAGGCGGTGGGCCTCCAGCTCGGCCTCCCGTTCCGACTCCCGGAGCAGCAGTTCGACCTGCTCTCCGGCCTCCTGCTCGGCCTCAGACTTCAGCTTCTCGGCCCTGTCCCGGCTCTCACGGATGATCCTCTCGCGTTCCGCCTGGGCCTCGCGCCCGATCTTCTCCAGAATGCTTTCCAGACTCATGATGGGTCTCGAGCTTCTCCGTCCCCTACAGCGTGATACCGTTCTGCAGAAGGATGGTGATCAACAGCCCCAGCACCGCATAGGTTTCGACCAGGGCAGCCATGATGACAGGTTTCATGAGGTCCTTGGGCTGCTTGGCAACCATGTATACGCCCGAAGCGCAGACCTTGCCCTGGTGGATGCCGGAAACCAGCCCCGTGAGAGCCACCGGAAAACAGGAGATCATGATCTGCCAGCCCTGCATGGTGGTCAAAGAGACAACCTCTCCCACCAGACCGAGCTTGAGAATGACCAGAAATGCACTCAGAAACCCGTATATGCCCTGGGTTCCAGGGAGGGCGACCAGCAGGAGCAGGCTGCCGAATTTGTCCGGGTCTTCACTCATGACGCCGCTCGAGGCCTGTCCCGCAAGCCCCACGCCGATGGCCGACCCGATGCCTCCCAGTACCACGGCCACCGCCGCGCCCAGAATTGCCAAAGTCAAGCCTAATTCCATATCTTCCTCCTAATCAGGATGTTCTCATTGTGAAAACATCATGCTACTGATCCGATTTTTCTCATCATGTGAAATCGATGTATTTGCTTTCCAGGGCGAAGGGCCTGAACGGCTTGCCTCCCGCCTGGAAAAATTTGCTGAAAAACTCCACGAACTGAAGGCGCATGGAGTGCACGAAGCCGCCCAGGAAGCTGATACCCAGGTTGAAGAGATGCCCACCCACGAAGATCAGCGCCGCCACCAGCCAGCCCACCCAGGGGATCCCCAACGCAGTCTGGCACAGGGTGTTGACCACCATGGCGATCACACTCGTGGCCAGGCCCAGAGCCAGGAGCCGGGAATAGGACAGGATGTCCGAAAGATACCCGGAGATCCCATACAGGCCATACAGCCCTCCGAAAAACCGGGCGATGGGGTTGCGGCTGGGAGAGGAGAAGAAAACGATGGCCGCCGCACCGGCGATCGCCAGCCAGCCCCAGAGCGCCTGTTTGGTTACGCCGTAGAGCACCAGCCCCGGCAGGAGCAGCAGCCAGCCGGCCTGGGTCACGGCCTGAGAGAACTCCTTGTGTCTGATACGGGAACACAGGTTGAGGAACGTCCCGAACCAGACCTGAAAGAAACCCAGAGCCAGGGCCAGGAGCAGGAACCGGACAGGATCTGCCAGGGGATCCAACAGGAGCAGACTCCGGATGGGAAAACCGAACCAGCCTCCCACCAGTGTCCCGATGACGATGTTGGCGGCCCCCAGGATTGTCAGGAGGATGAGGAACTGCCGCAAGCCTCCCCTGGGTTTGGCCAGTTTCAGGAACAGCAGGCTGGCGAGCGAGACCACGAGCCCGTATCCGGCTTCGCTCACCGTCAAGCCCACGAACAGGAAAAAGAAGGGAGCCAACGGAACCGTGGGATCCATGGTCCCCCCCTGCGGCAGGCCGTAGAGCCGGGTGATGAGCTCGAAGGGGCGCCAGGGCTTCCGGTTGTCCAGTTCCACGGGAAACTCCTCGTCCGGCTCAGGGTCCCTCAGGTAACATTCCACCGAGTCGGCATAAGGCTCGAGACGGGCCTCCAGACGGGGCGTATCCTTGGCCTGGATCCAGCCCTCCAGGACAAACACGCTCCGGGTCCTGCCCTGCAAAGCGGCGGAGAGTTTTTTTTCCCGCTCGTTGTGCAGGACATCGTGGACCCGCATGAGGTCTTCCAGCTTTTCCCCGGCCAGACGGCGGCCCGTCTCCTCTGAAACATCCAGACTGCGGCGCGCCTCCTCTATCTTGTCCGTGATCCCGGCGATCACATCGGCAGTCCTGTCTTCTTCCTCGGCCAGGTCCAGGATCGCTTCGGAAAAAAAATACGGATTGAACTCCAGTTCCCTCAAGGCCTGGTCCAGCGTCCCGGAATCCGCCCCCCAAAGCAGGAGCACGACCGAAACGTGGCGTTTGTCCCGGTTTATGACGTCTGCGAAGAGCGGCTCCGATTCCTCCAGGGCTCTCAGTTCCTCCCAGCGGGAAACAGGGACCGCACCGATGCGCACCTGGGTCGTTTCAGTGGGCACCACCGCATGAACGGGCAGGCTCAACGTCTCCAGAGGCATCAGGCCATCGCGCTCTTTTTCGAAAAAACGGATCCTTCCCTGGAGGCCGGCACGATCGGATTCGAGCTTTCCAACCTCTTCCAGGGCTTGTTGGAAGTCGAAATCGAGCGCCTGGTCCCGCCCGGCGGCACTGACCTCGGGTTTCCTGCCGGACAGCTTGTCGCCCAGGCTTTTCTCCTGCCAGGTCGATAAAAATGCGATGGCCTGAGACAGTTTATACAGCTGGTGATCCAGGTCCGACACATCCTGCGCGGGCGCTTCCAGCCCGGTGTCCTCCACCTCTGTTTTCTCTATGTGGAGGCAGCCCTCCTCCTGGAGTGACGCCAACAGATCCATGTGTGCCTCGCTGTGGGCCAGCAGCTGGATCTTTTTGACGCGCGCAACAGACATAGGTCAGTCCGGCTTGTCTAGGAGTAGGGCGGCGATCTTATCCGCCGTCTTGGCCACCGCCCCGGGGATGAGGGGTAAAGCGGCCTTGCGAAGCGCCCCGGCTTCCTGCTCGGCGTCCGCTTGTATTTTCCCGGCCTCGGCTTCCGCTTCTGCGATGAGCGCACTCTTCTGCTGTGCGGCCCGGTCTCTGGCCCGGCTCAGGTGTTCTTCCCGGGTAAGGGAAGACTCCTCCCGGGCCTGCTGCAGGATCTGAACGGACTCCTGGTCGCGTGCATTCTGGACGATGCGCCGAGCTTCGGCTTCCGCCTGCTTAACCCGCTGGATAGCCTCCTGCGGGGCAGGATGCCGGGACTGTTCTTGACTCATGTTATTCCTCTGAAAAACCGCCAAAATAAAGAACCGCTATTATACCGACAGGGCCCTTTTTTTGCAAAGGAAATGTCGGCCTATTCAGTCCGAGCGGAAGGTGGAAATAATCAGAGGAGGAAGGTGGGATGGAGGAAGTAGGCTGTGTGCGGCAGCTTCTTCCGGGAAGCGGCCCTCTCCAGGGATTTGTAGGGAGAGCGGTAATCGAACTGTTTCCCCTGAAAACGCAGGTACGCCCCGGCGGTGAGGGTCTCCTTGAGCCAGAGGGCCTCGCTCTTTCCCTCTGAATACAGCACGAAACGCGCACGGCTGCCCCTGGACTTGAGCACATCCAGGAAAAACTCCCGGGCATCCGATTCGGCCAGGCTCCGTTCATCCAGGTGAAGCCAGAGATTTGCACCGGCCAGCTCCACCATCTCAGGGCCGAACGGCCCATGGTGATAAATGACCAGGTGGCTCCCACCGGCTTCACACTCCGCGGCCAGGGCTAACAACACATCTGGGCTCCGATTTTGTTCACGGTTGGATACATGGAGATAGGCCCCGGCCCGCCCCAGCTGCAGCAGGGGATTCGGGACAGTTTCCCCGTCAGCCCCTTCCTCCGGGAAAGACCCGCGGACGAAATACGACAGGATGGAACGCCCCTTGCCGGCAGCCCGCAGCAGCCCCTCGAGTTCCTCCAGGTCCGTCCGTGACTCATCGGACGTGTAGAGGTCGGCCCCCGCTTCCAGCAGCCACTCCAACCGGAAGCGGTCCAGGCGGCCCGAATCGACCAGGCGGAACCTCCCGCCTCCCCTGCGGTATATCCTGACAGCGTCCAGGAGCGTGGCTTCATCATAAAGGTCGTCGCGGACGGTCAGCGCATCTGCCCCCATCCCGGCCGATGCCAGGAGGGTTTCCAGGGAATCTCCGGAGGGCGCGGATTCCGGACGTCCGCCATTCTGGGTTGTGTGTTCTTCTCTGTCCACCACGATCTCGCCTTTACCTACCTGAATTATTCATAAAAGCTGCCGACAATCCAATCGAAATATTCTTTTTCACCTAATGTCGGCATCTTTTATGAATAATCCAGGTTGCTTAAAATACGAACTTTTGAAGCTATAGTATGGCAAAAAGACCGGGGCAAGTAAAGCATCTGTCCCTTCAGGTCCCCGGCTTGAAAAAGGCCGGAGGTTCGTCTATCATCGTACCGGTCATATCATGAAGAACGCGCTGGTTCTGTTTTCCGGGGGGATCGATTCCACCACCTCTTTGTACTGGGCGCGGGACCGGTTCGAGCGTGTGTCGCTCCTGACCTTCGATTACGGGCAGCGGCACCGTGTAGAACTCCGGTCCGCAGGCGAGCTCGCGCGCAGGCTCGGACTGTCCCAGAAGATCTTGAGTGTGGACCTCACCCAGATCGGAGGTTCGGCGCTCACCGATGCAAACATCCGGCTCCCTGAATTCAGGCGTGTGGAGGAGATCGATGACGGCCTCCCGCCCACATATGTGCCGTTCCGGAACGGCATCTTCCTGGCGCTGGCCGCGGCCTGGGCCGAAGTGATCGAAGCGCGTGACCTTATCTGCGGATTCAACATCATAGACTCTCCCAACTACCCCGACACGCGCCCTTCGTTCATCGCGGCCATGGAGGAGGCGGTCAACGCCGGCACCCGGGCGGCTTTCGAGAAGGGCGGATTTACCATCCACGCCCCGTTCGTAGACATGACCAAGAGCGAGATCATCGAAGCAGGCCTGGCCCTGGGTGCGGACTACTCCTTCTCCGTCTCCTGCTATGCCGGCGGGGAGGTCCCCTGCGGGAGATGTTCCGCCTGCCTCCTGCGGCACGGGGCCTGGCAGGAAGTGCGGGAAGAGGACCATCTGATCAAACGACTGAAAAAGGAGGGCCGGATATGAGTTGGATCCTTAAAGTCCGGGACAGGTTCCAGGCCGCCCATTATCTCAAGGGATACAAGGGAAAGTGCGAGAATGTCCACGGCCACACGTTTCACGTAGAGGTCCATGTCAGGGTCACCGAGCTGGACGAGATCGGGATCGGCATCGATTTTGCGGAGATCAAGCAGGCCATGGCGGACCTCCTCCCGGATCACACCCTGCTCAACGAGATCTACGACTTCAATCCCACGGCGGAAAACATCGCGCGACGGCTGTACGACGTGCTCAAACAGGCGTTCCCCGTCCAGAGTGTCACGGTTTGGGAATCGGAAGATGCATCAGCCACCTATTCTGAAGATCCATGAGATCTTCGCCTCGCTTCAGGGGGAAGGCCTCAGGCAGGGTGAGCCCACGCTCTTTGTCCGGCTCACAGGCTGCAACCTGAGGTGTGCGTTCTGCGACACACGCCACGCCTGGGACCGGGGTGAAGATCTGACGGTGGATCAGATCACAGACCGGGTCATTGGCCTGCGCCGGGACTTCCCCAGCGAATGGGTCTGCCTGACGGGGGGCGAGCCCCTGCTTCAGGATATCGGGGAGCTGCTCCAGGCTCTCACCCGGGCCTCACTGAAGATCCAGGTCGAAACCAATGCCACACGGCTCCCGGTCTTTCCGGTGGACTGGTACACGGCTTCTCCGAAACCCCCGGACTATAACGTCCATCCGGGGCTGACCGAAGTCGCCAGGGAGCTCAAACTGGTGGTGTCGAGCGAACTGACTGAGGACGCATGCCTGCGCCTGGGACGCCTCTTTCCGGCGGAAACTCCCCTGGTCCTGCAGCCGGAGTCCAACCAGGACTGGTCTATCCAAAAGGGACATGCCCTGCTCCGGAAGGTCATGGCGTCGGGTAAGGCCAATGTCCGGCTTTCCCTGCAGCTGCACAAGATCATCGACATCCCCTGACCCTCACCCGGCCTCACCTCATAAGGGGAGATGGCCGGGAAAATCTCACCTCCCGATTCACCATCAGAGGCGATTGTTTTGCATGACCTATTTTAAGAATATGGAAGCACACATCGGAACTCCGAGTGAAAATCAACGCAAGGTAACCGGATGAACAACACAGACAAGATCCCACCCGTCATTTTCCTGTGCGCCCTGTTCGTGTTCCTGTTCTGCTCCTCGTTCTCCTATTTTATCCTGGATCATACCCCCCGCATCCAGGATGAGATCGCCTACAACTTCCAGGCAAAGATCTTCCTCT
>CBFDBC010000146.1:0-9775 GCA_965602945.1 uncultured bacterium
CCATCTCTATAATCCGCCGCATGTTTACAACGACGGCTCATTCCCTGACCCTGCGAATGCTGCCGTCCGTTTCTGCCTCCTGGTGGGCGGGCCTCCCCGCCTGACATCTACACCTCTATATCCCTATATTTTCACTATCCCCAGATTTTTCCTATTTAGGAGGCATAAAATGAAACGATACGCATCACGTTCCGACGAATTCCTTACGTCCAATTATTACAGCCTTAAGGCAGATCTTCCGGACCTGCCCAAACCCCCTCTGAATCCGATGACCCGGGAACCGCTCGGTCCCGGGGACCTTCTGCCCCTGTTTCCCGAAGGCTTTATCCGGCAGGAGGTGTCCCTGGAACGCTATCTTCCCATTCCCGACCGGGTCATGGAGGCCTATGCCATGTACCGGCCCACTCCGCTGATATATGCGACGGGGCTGAAGAAACACCTGCGGACTCCGGCCCACATTCTCTACAAGTATGAAGGAGTGGGCCCCACCGGCAGCCACAAGAGCAACACAGCTATCGCGCAGGCCTATCTGGCTGCCGAGGAGGGTGTCAAAACCCTGACCACGGAAACGGGCGCGGGCCAGTGGGGCTGCGCCCTCGCTCAGGCCGGTGCCCTGTTCGGGATAGAGGTCAAGGTATTCATGGTCCGCATCAGCTACCGGCAGAAACCGGGGCGTAGGATCATGATGGAGTTGTACGGCAGCCGGGTGGAGGAGAGCCCCAGCCCCCTGACAGAGGCGGGCAGCAGGTTCTATGCAGAGGATCCCGATCACCCCGGCAGCCTGGGCATAGCCATCTCAGAGGCCGTGGAAATGGCCGCACGCGACGACGCGGTCAAATACGCCCTGGGCTCGGTGCTGGACAGCGTCCTGATGCATCAGAGTGTTATCGGCCAGGAAGCAGCCGGCCAGGTTCAGGAACTGGGCCTGTCCCCGGATGTGATCGTCGGCTGCGTGGGAGGGGGATCCAATTTTGCCGGCCTGGCTTTCCCCTTTGTCCGCAGGAACCTCACCGAGGGAGCGAACATCCGGTACGTGGCGGTGGAACCCGAATCCTGTCCCACTCTCACAGGTGGTGACCTGAAATATGACCATGGTGATTCCGTTGGCATGGCCCCCCTGCTCTACATGCATTCCCTGGGCATGGACTTCATCCCTCCGCCCATCCATGCCGGCGGCCTCCGTTACCACGGCATGGCCCCGCTGGTGAGCCACCTGGTGGACAAGGGAATCGTGGAACCCGTCGCCTACGGTCAGGAAAAAGTATTCGCGGCGGCCCGCACGTTCCTGATGACCGAGGGGATACTGCCGGCGCCGGAGTCTTCGCATGCCATCGCCGCGGTGATCGACGAGGCGGTTCAGGCCAGGGAAGAGAACCGGGAAAGCGTCATCCTGTTCAATCTCTCAGGTCACGGGTTTTTGGACATCACTGCATTTGAGAAGGCTTGAGCTCCACGATCCTGTCTTCCAGGGAACAGGTGAGGACCCGGTTTTCCTGGAGCCACTCCACCATGACCTGGGTCAGGTGGAAGCCGGTCGTCTGCGCCCCCTTGACTTCGAATCCGAAGTACTTGCGGCGTGCCTGGCCGACGACATAATCGTTGCTCACCACGCTGTAGGCCGCATCGGGCAGCAGGAGGCGGCCGTCTCGGACCACGACTTCGTCCCCGACGGCCAGAAAGTCCACGCGTTTACCAATGGGACGCGCATCTCGAGGATGATAGGTGTACCGCATCCCGGAAACCTGGAAGCGGTCCCGGTTTCTCTCGATATCCGTCTCGAAGATCTGACGCAACTGCAGGCCGCTGACCTCGAACTTTACCAGCTTGTTCTGGAAGGGAGAGACCTCGTGTAAAGTGCGGACGCTGATGGGGCCGGAATAGATGTCGGCCCTGATGCCCCCGCTGTTGAGCAGCCCGATCGCGGCACCGGTCTTCCAGCGCATCACATCGGTTATCCAGTTGCCAAGCGAATTCTCTAAGGAATTGTATCCGGGGCACTTGTAATCGAACCCGGCTTTTCCGATGATCCTCTCGTATTCATCTTCGATGGAGGCTTCGACCTTCCTTACCAGGGCGGTCACCTCGGGCGCGGGTGTTAAGTCGATGTCCGCCCACAGCCAGATCAGATCTTCCTCGTAGCCGACGATACTCCTCCCCCGCAGGTGCAGCTTCAGGTATCCCAGGGTCTTCTGATGCCCGCGTGTGGACTTGACCAGGACGCCGTTTATCTCTTCGAAGAGGCCGTCTTCCGAAGCCACCAGCACGACATCCACACCCGGGACCTCGCGCGCGACCCTCTGCCCGTCGTAAAACTTGGAGTGAACGAGCGCGACAACTATGTCGCTCTTCCGGCGCAGTTCGGGCATCCATCGCTTGAGGGTAGGAACGATAGGGAGGATATCCAGGCCCTCGACCCGATCCGGCAGGACCTCTCCCAGGAAGAATTCCTCCATGACGGCAACGACACCGACACGGATCCCATCCCGGGACAAGATATGATAGGGTTCCGGAGCGAATAACTCACCGCTTTCCTTAAAGACGATGTTGGCCATCACGATGGGCATATCGGACAGCCGCTCGATGGCCTTGAGGTTCTCCTGACCCAGGTCAAACGCGTGATTGCCGTGCGCCCGGAGGTCGTAGCCGAGCAGGTTCATAAACTCGGGCATGGCCCCCCCCATCGCGCCATTATACAGGAGAGTGGCGGCCAGGGTCCCGGTCATGACATCGCCCGTGTCGATGAGCAGGACGTTTTTCTCCCGGGCCCGGATCCGGTTTATGTGGTGGCTGGCCGCCTCCATGCCGCCCACCAGCCTCACCGCATCCCCGTCCTTGATCTTATGAGGCTGTAATGTGCCGTGGGTATCGTTGGAAAACAGGATGACCAGCTCCCTCTCGGGCGCCCGGCACGCCGGCAGCCAAAGGATCAAGATAAAAAGCGCGGCGATACACCGCAGGCGTACGCTCGGTTTTCTCTTCACAGCGCCATTTTCCCCCACGTGGGGGGATGCTGTCAAGACCGGCGCGGATCCCAGCCGGCCGTTCAGGGACGCTTTTAACCGGCCGCCGGAATCATCTGTCCTGTGTGATGATCTGCCCGTCGATCCCGATCACGATCTCCTTGGCTTGGATGCCGGTTCCGGATTGTTCCACCGCTTCGTTTACGATGTGAACCAGTCCAGAGCAGCAGGGCACGACCATGCGGGCCACGGTGAGGGAATACACCGTGTTGTGCCTGAGCAGTTCCGCCAGTTTTTCGATGTAGGGAGTGGTGTCGTCAAGCTTGGGGCAGGCGATGATCAGTTTTTTCCCCTTCAGCATGTCCTGATGGAAGCCTCCCAGGGAGAAGGCCGTACAGTCCGCCGCGATCAGGAGGTCACTCTGGTCGAAATACGGAGCGTGGGGCGAAATCAGGTGCAGCTGGATAGGCCACTGGCTGAGCTCGGATGAACCCGAGACCTGCGCCGCCTCTTGAGGGGAGGCTGGGGGCTGGATCTCACGGGCTCGGCTTCCCGGGCATCCCATGGGAAAATGTGGGCGCTCGGACGACTGCGCCTCGGTATCACACGCATCCTGTGTCTTCGCTTCAGCCCCGTGCACGTGTTTTGCAGCATCTTCACCCCGTGTCTCCAGCACATGCTGGTATGTGGCCTTGGCATCATACTCATCGCTCTCTCTTTCCAAAACCTTGAGGGCCCCGATCGGGCACACATCCAGGCAGGCGCCCAGGCCGTCACAGTAGATCTCCCGTGCGAGCTTTGCCTTGTTCTCTTCATCCAGGACCAGGGCTCCTTCGGCACAGGCAGTGGTGCACAGGCCGCAGCCGTCGCACTTGTCCCGGTCTATTTCGATGATCTTACGTTTTGCCATTCCAGTCTCCTTTTTCAAGATTTCACTCCGAGTATAAGGAGAAAACAGCGGGGATTCATTGACCCAAGTCAAAAATGATAAAAGACTAGAGCCGGCTGCGGAGGCGGGAGCAGTCCCGGATGCGGATGGTGCGGCCCGTCACCTCGATCAACTCCTCTTCCTGGAGCTGTCTCAGGTTACGGGAAAGAGTCTCGCTTATGGTCCCAAGCAGCCTGGCCAGTTCGGCCTTCTTTATGTCCAGCTCAACGGTACAGGCGTCTTCCCCCTGGCAGCGCACAAGCAGGAACTGAACCAGTCGCTGCTGCACCGTCTGGAGCCCCAGGGCCTCGATGCGGCGGTTGAGCGTAACACACTTCCGGGCCAGCAGAGTAATGAAGTCCCGGGCCAATCCCGGCATCTCTTCCAGGTCCCGGATCAAACGGTTTTTTTCGATGAAAAAGACCTCCGAATCCTTGACCGCTTCGGCAAAAACGGGGAATTCATTGTGAACAAAGAGGACGGCATCTCCGAAAAAATCCCCGGGTTCCAGGCGCACGACCTCCACCTCCCGGCCCTGTTCGTCCATCTTGGTGATCCGCACCTGTCCGGTCTTCACATAATAGAGCCCGTCGGCAGGATCCCCGGCCTGAAAGAGCATGTCACCGGCTGCGTAGACCCGCCGCTTACTGCCCTCCCTTTCCGGGTCGAGGATATGAGCGAGCAGGTTCTCCATGCGCTCTCCTCAATCCCGGTCCCGGATCGCCGCCGCCACCACATTCGCCACCCGGCTGCGCCAGGTGGCCGCCTCACCCGTGTCATCGGGGTGCACCCGGTTGGTCAGGAAGATCACGAAGGTCCGCGTCTCCGGATCCACCCAGAATGATGTCCCGGTGTATCCCGTGTGGCCGAAGGATGCAGCTCCGAAAAGGTCCCCCCCGTTGGTGGAAAAATCCGAGTCCAGATCCCATCCCAGCCCCCGGCCGGCAAAGGCGGCCCGGGGATAGACCTCGGTCATGCGGTCCACCGAGAGCGGGCTGAGGATGCGAACGCCCGAAAATTCCCCCCGGTCCAGGAGCATCTGAGCGAATACGGACAGGTCATCGGCCGTAGAAAAGAGGCCGGCATGGCCGGCCACACCGCCCAGCAACCGGGCCCGGGGATCATGAACAAAACCCCGGAGGGGCCCATCATCCACAACTTCGGTGGGAACGCAGCGGGGACGAAGGTTTTCGGGAGGACAGAATCCCGTATCCTCCATCTTCAACGGGTCAAAGATGTGTTCCCGACAGAATTCCGCCAGCCCCTGCCCTGAGACGGTCTCCACGATGAAGCCCAGCGTTATGAAGTCCAGGTCGCTGTAGAGGAATTTCTCCCCGGCGGGGAAGAGTTTTGCGAGACCTCCAATGTAGCGTACCATGTCGTCCAGGGAACAGGGTATGCCCAGGTGCTGTTCGATCTCTTCGTTGTGCAAAAAAGGGAGCAGTCCTGAGGTATGGGTCAGAAGATGCCATACCCGGATCGGCTCCCCTCTACGCCCATCCTGATCCCGGAAGGGCTCGAAATCCGGCCCGAAGTCCGAAACCGGATCCCACAGGCGAAGCTTCCCCTGTTCGAGCAGGATCATGACGGCAGAGGTCGTGGCCACCGGTTTGGTGATGGAGGCCAGGTCGAAGAGCATGTCTACCCGCATGGGGCGTTCATCCGGTACCCACTGACTCAGTCCGTAGGCTTTGCGGAAGACGATCTTCCCCGCCCTCCCCACCAGGATCACCGCGCCGGGGAAATCACGTTTTTGCAGCGCCTCCGCCATGACCCGGTCCAGCAGGCCGAGCTGGGCCCGGGACATGCCAACTTCTTCAGGTTTGGCTTCAGGCAGGCGCTGGGCCGGGGCAGCCGAAACGAGGAATAGGCAGAGAAGGAGAGTACACGTTGTCGCTTTTAGTATAACCGCTGTGCCCTGCATATCCTGCCCCATTATAGGCAGGATCGAGGCGGGTGGGAAGGAATAAATTAAATGTGTCGGGAAACCGATCCGTTATTTCTTCTTCTCCAGTTTGATCTCGGCCCCTTCGCCGCCTTCGTTCTCCCAGGCCCCGGTCATGGAGTCCTCCTCCACCGTGAGCGCAACATAAATCGTCTGGACATCGTATCCGTCGCTGATGTCGAAATGAAAAGTCAGCGAGTGCCCGTCGATCTTGATCTCCTCGCACTCGGCCTCGCTGGCATACCCCATGGTGTCCGAGAACGTACCCGTCCATATGTCGTCTTTCTTGGCGAACACCAGCGTCAGCTTGTCGGGATCCGGGGAGTCCGGGACATACGTCTCTCCCACCCAGGTTCCGGTGATATCGACGTCTTGGGCCAGCATCCAGCCGGACGAGGCCAGCAGGAAGACGAGCAGGGCTGCGAATGTGATGTGTTTCTTCATCTTTTTATCCCTCCATTGGAACTCATACAATCAGCCGGCAAAACCATATCATTCCAACACCATATATATATGCTCGCCGGCACATATCACCCTTACGGATGTCTCAAGCTTTAATACGCATTTTGGGGCTGTTTGGTTCCCGATGATCAGTCTAACCGGAGCTGGATCAATATCCGGCCGCGAGTCCCCGCCCCCGTGGATCGGCACCGCCCTCAAAGAGGTGAGGACGGCCGTCCCGGTCATACGTGATGGTCAATCCATGCGCATTACCCAGTCCTCCCGCCTCTCGCACGTTGTGTCCCAGGCGTTTCAGCTCCGCTATCACACCCCCAGGGATCCCGCTCTCCACCGTCAGCGAATCCGGCTCCCTGAAGCTGATCCGGGGTGCGGCTAGGGCGGCCTGGATGCCCATCCCGAAATCCACCAGGTTCATGACCATCTGCGGAACGGTCTGCCCGATGGTATGCCCTCCGGGGGTCCCCAGCGCGGCCCAGGGCCTCCCCTGCCTGAAGATGATGGTGGGGCAGTCCCCCGAAAGCTTGCGGTGCCCCGCATGGGCATCCATGGGATTCCCTTTGGGTTCGAAAGTGCAGTAGGCCAGGGAATTGTTGAGCCAGATCCCGGTTCCCTCCGGCATGATCCGGCTGCCGAACGCGTTCCCCAAGGTCTGCGTGGCGCTCACGATGTTGCCCCAGCGGTCGGCGACCACGAAGTGTGTTGTGTTGACACCCTGTTTGATGGTGACATCAGGCGGGACAAACGGTGAGGCCGCGTCGGGCCGGATCTTTTGGGCTTGAGCCTTCCAGTATTCCTCCGACAACAGCCTGTCCAGGGGAGGCGGGTTGATCTCGGGATCGCCGGCATAGGCCAGGCGGCACCAGAACGCATGTTTGGTCGCCTCGGCAAAACGGTGGAGATAGGCGGCGCTGTTGTGGCCCAGCCTGCGGGCGTCGAAGCGGCTCATCAGTCCCAGCCTGATCAGAGACGGGAAAGCCGTGGCCGGCGGCGAGGCCGTGTACACCTCGCAGTCCCGGTATGTGATGTGGATGGGGGCCCACCACTCGGCCTTGTCGTTCTTGAGGTCCTCGAGCGAGAGGAATCCTCCGGCCTTTTGCATTGCGGCATCGATAGCCCGGCCGATCTCACCCCCGTAGACGGCCCGGGCGCCCTGACGGGAGATAAGCCGCAGCGTGCGGGCCAGGTCCTCCTGGATCAGGCGTTCTCCCGTCCGGAGAGGCTGCGTTCCCCGTCCGAAAACGGCCCGGGCCTGGGCAGGAAAATCGTCGAACGCGTATCCCAGGGAGGCGGCCGTTCGGCTTCCCAGCTCGAAGCCCTCCTCAGCCAGTTCGATGGCCGTGGAAAACAGTTCGTTCCAGGCAAGTTTCCCGTATGTCTTTGACATGGATTCCCAGGCGTTGACGTTCCCGGGTGTGGAAACGGCCTTGGGCCCCCGGCGGTTATCCAGGTAGCCGGGAGCGGGTGGGCGGAACACGTCCGAGTCCACAGAGGCCGGGATCTTTCCCGAGGAGTCCAGGTAGCGCACACGCCTCTCCTGCGCGGAGTAGACGAGGATGGTGCCGTAACCGCCGATGCCGGACATCATGGGCTCGACCACGTTCAGGACCGAAGCCACGGTCACGGCGGCGTCGAAGGCATTGCCTCCTTTCCTGAGGATGTCAACCCCGGCCCGGGTCGCCAGGGGATGGGCCGAAGCCACCATTCCCTGCGAAGCCTGTACAGAAGTATCCGCTCGATCCGGACGGGCTGCAGGGTGAGGCCCGGTCGAGACAAGCAGCGCCGCAAAAGCGGCCCCTGCGCAGAACCGAAAGGATTTTGGTTTCATTTTCCTGCCTCGCTTATTGTCAGGGTTTCACCAATCCCGAAATGGATCGGGCGGCAGATTTTACGAGACGTATGCGGCCCATTTTCCCACGGGCCTTGGCCCTCCGGAGAGCGGCCTGCACACCGTCCTTGGGGATATCCGGCTGCATGCGCCCTGGCTTGCGTTGGAGGGTTAGGGCTCCTGAGGGACAGGTGGTCACACACAGCCCACAGCCGATGCAGCGCCGTGATTCCACCAGGGCCTTGTCATCTTCCAGGCGCAGCGCATCGACCTGGCACCTCCGTTCACACACACCGCAGCCGATGCAGGCCTCGCGGTCCAGAACCACGGTGAAAGGGCTGGCGACCAGGGCGGCGGGTTCGGATTGCTTCTTGACGTTCAGCAGGATCTGGCAGCAGCAGCCGCAGCAGCAGCAGATGTTGGAGATCTTTTGTGAGAAACTCGACTGCAGGACCAGGCCGGTCTCATCGGCCTTCTTCAAGATGCCCAGCGCCTCCTCCCTGGTGATCCTGCGTCCCAGGCCGTTTTTCTCGTAGTAGTCGGCAGCCACCCCCATGACCAGGCAGCAGCCCTCCGGCTTGTCACACCCCTCCCCGATCATGTGGTGTTCCTTGCGGCAGATGCAGGGCGCTTCCACGAAGCGGGAGTGTCTCTCCACCATCTGTACAGCGTTCTCATAGGGGAGCGCGCCCAGGTCGACTTCCAGGCTTCGATTCACGGGCACGGTGCGCAGCTGAGGGGCCTTTTTCCAAGTCTTCATGTCTATGAGCACAGGGAGGTACTCGTTGAAATCCCGGATGAGCTCGACGTCCAGGTCATTGACATGGTACTCCCAAATGCCGATGACAAACTGCGAGGCCAGGTACCTGACAGGCCGGTTCTCGCGCGTGAGCCGGAAAATGAGCCCCTTTTGGGCCATGGATTCCAGTCTCTGTCCGGCTTCTGCGGCGGGCAGCCCGGCCCTGCGGGCTATGATCTCCACTTCTTCAGGCAGGGGGGAGAGCTTGATGGCCAGTTCCGCCTCCTGCTCGCTGAACAGGCGCCGCAGGATTCGCAGTTCCACCCCACTCTCCGTGGCCGGGTATCCTCCTGGCAGCTGGTCCAGGTGTCTTGCGAGTCTCAAGTAGATGTCTCCGGGCACGTTGCCTCCTTGGTTTTGCGTGGCTATCTTATATCACTAATACGAGCAACAGCGCAAAAACTATTCCGGCAAGGACGTTTGACAGGAGGTTTCGTTTTTTAATATGGTTGGGGCATGAGTCCGGGGCTCCTTGCGCTTCTAGCGCTCCTGCCTATCCTTTCCGTTTTTGCCCTGATCGTGCTGCTGCGCTGGCCCGCGACCCGGGCCATGCCCGTGGCCTTTGGGATCACGGGCGGGCTGTCCCTGATCGTCTGGGGCAGTCCCATCCGTCAGGTCGCGGCCTCAGCCATCGACGGCCTCGTGACCGCCGCCTCCATCCTCTACATCGTTCTGGGTGCCGTCCTGCTGCTCAACCTGATGCGGGAAAGCGGTGCCCTCCACTCCATTCGGCGCAGCATGTTCGAAGTCTCGCCGGACCGGAGGATCCAGGCCGTGTTCATCGCCTGTTTGTTCGGCTCCTTCATCGAAGACGCAGCGGGATTCGGAACCCCGGCCGCGGTGGCCGCGCCCCTGC
>CBFDBC010000147.1:0-9698 GCA_965602945.1 uncultured bacterium
GCTCGTCTTCCAGACCGCCCTGCCTGCACTGCTGCTGGCCGATGGCGACAGCGATAAGGTCCGCCAGTTCGGCCAAACCCAGACACAGGATCACGGAGAGCACGAAAGGACCCTCGGGGATGTTGATGCGTTCCACCCATTTCCGGGTGCGTTTGGCAAGCTTCGGGCCCCACACGGTCAGGAAACCCACAAATACCAGGGACTCAAGCACCAGGATCACAAATTCCATGGTGTCGAACTGCCCCCGCGCCAGCCCCCGGACCAACGCCAGTACGATCAGGGCCAGGATGTCATCGAGAACGGCCGCCCCCAGCACGATATACGCCACCCTGTGCTTGATCAATCCCAGATCGGAAAGTACCTTGACCGAGATGCCGACCGAAGTGGCGAGTATGGCAGTCCCCACAAACAGGCTCTCCACCACTTCGAAACCGAGGAGTACCATCGCTCCAAAACCCAGGATCAAGGGAAATGCAGCGCCCAGGATGCCCACCAGAATGGCCGTCCGCCCCACGGCAAAAAGGTCCTTTACACGGATCTCGAGCCCCACATAGAACATGAGGAAGATGACTCCGATCTCGGCGAACGTCATGAGCACCTCGTTGTGCGTGTCGACGACGCCCAGGACATAGGTCCCCAGGATCATCCCGGCCATGATCTCACCCACGATGGGAGGCATGCGCAGCCGGACCGCGATCTCCCCCATCAGCTTGGCGGATGCAAATATGACAAAGAAATAAAAGAGCAGATTCCCAGCTTCCAAAGATTTCTCCTCTACGATCTCATTGAACGCACGACTCGTCCTGCTATATAAAACATACTTTGGGGGATGTCAAACCCGGGGCAGCTTACGGCCTATCCTCGATTCTGAGTTGGAGGGGAAGGAAGAGAAGGATCTGAGGACTTCCCCTATACTCCTCCAGAAACCCCGAGACAACCAGCACCCTCCCAGGCAGATTCTCCAGCCCTGGGAACGACTTCTTATCCTTTTCATCGAGCAGTGCGGAAAAATTTCTTCCCCGAGCCCGCAAAAACCAGAACCTGCCTCTTTTCTCAACACCGGTGCAAACAAATCTTACGCGCACCAATTCGCCCAGACAGCCATCCATTCCGTCGAATTCGATCATTGGGTATGGCTCCGGCCGCCACATCCCACTACTCTCCTCACGCGCCCTTGCTTCAGCTGCCTGAAACCTTCGCCGGTAGTCATTCCGGAAAGGAAACTTCAACAGAGCGGCCGCGTATCCCTTCTGTATTATGAGCTCATTGAAAAGACCATGTCGTGAGGCTACGTATGCCAGCACACGGCCGTATTTATCCCTGCGTTCCCAATCGTAGCTCAGGGTCACCTTCTCCCTGAAAAGTGAGGTGAATGCAAACCGTTTGCTCATCAAAGCGAAGAAACGGGTCACCGTGCGGGCATCATCCAGTTCCGGAGCATCGACCCCGATCAGGCGCACTTTCTCTGACCGGCCGTCGTTCAAGCTGACACGGATAGTATCACCGTCGTACACGGCGGTCACTACACCCTCATCTTTTTCTTCCGATCCCGAGGTGTATGGAAGCAGGAAGCCTGCCAGCAGGAAGAAGATCAAGCAATAACCCGGTTTCATCTAAATCCGCCGTATGCCCTCCATGACGATGCATCGCTCCCGCTAGTTGGGAGCGATTTGGTCGGAGCGTTAAATTAGGGATTTGATGGCGGAGACGATGTTCCGGGCTGAGATGCCGTAGCGGTCCATCAGCTCCTCGGGCTGTCCTGAGCGAGGCAGCTCTTTTATGCACAGGTGCTCGATCCGTGCCTGCCCTGCCAGGGCCAGAGCCACCGCGCTGCCCAGGCCTCCCTGCGGGAAGTGGTCTTCCACCACCACGACCCTGCCTCCGGCCGCCTTGGCCTGCTTCATCAGGTTCGCCCGGTCCACGGGCTGCACCGAATACGCGTCCATCACCCTCACCGGGATGCCGGCCGCCTTCAGTTCCTCGTAGGCCTCGAGTGCCTCGGCCACGGTGATCCCGGCCGCCACCACCAGCGCCCGGTCCTTGCCGCTGCGCTTCAGAACTTTGGATCCGCCTATGGGGAAATCCTCGTTTTTCTTGTACAGGATCGGCGTGCCCGGCCGCGTGGTCCTCAGATACGCCATTCCCTTCTTCCGCGCCAGGGCTTCCATCAGGGCTTCCGTGGAAACCGCATCGCTGGGATAAAGCACCACACAATCCGGGATAGGCGTGAAAATGGCCATGTCCTCCAGCCCCATCTGCGAGGGTCCGTCCCCGCCGATGCTCACTCCCACGTGCGACCCCACGAACTTCATGTTCGGCATGGAATAGGCCGCCATCCGGATCTGGTCGTGCGCCCGGCTTAAAAAGGCCGCGAAGGTCGCCATAAAGGGGATGTAACCTTTGGCCTGCAACCCCAACCCCATGCCCACCATGTTCTGCTCGGCGATGTAGCACTGGAAAGACCGCTTGGGGAACGCCTCGAAAAAATCCTCCGCATAGGTGGAGTTTTTGACATCCCCATCGATGGACACGACGGCATCGTTCACCTTCCCCAGACTGACGAGTGCGTTCCCATAGGCCCGCCGTGTGGCGGCCGCACCGGTGTACTCAGTCCGCTTGAACACGAATCCCCGCTTAAAGGCAGGCGCCTTGCCTTTCCTGGGCACCTTGACCAGCTTCCGGGCATCGATTTCCGGCATCTCCCCCAACTCGGCCAGGGCCTTCTTGAGGTCCGCTTCCTTCAGGGGCTTGCCGTGCCAGCCGTCCTTGTCCGCCAGAAACGAGACCCCCTTGCCTTTCAGGGTCTTCGCCAGGATCACCGCCGGCTTCTTAGACTTCCGCGCCTGCGCCAGGGCCTCCCGGATCGCCTCCACTTTGTGGCCGTCGATCCGGAAAACATCCCAGCCAAAAGCCTTGAACTTCCTCTCATAGGCCCTGAGATCATGCTGGTGCATGGTGGGCGCCGACTGCGCCAGCCGGTTGATGTCCGCCAGCGCCGTCAGGTTGTCCAGCCCCAGGTCGGCCGCCGCATTGGCCGCCTCCCAGACCGATCCCTCGGCGATCTCCCCGTCGCCCATCACCACATAGGTCCGGCGCCGGGATTCGGCCAGCTTCTGGGCCGCGGCCATGCCCACGCCGACCGACAAACCCTGTCCCAGCGAACCTGTGGCGGCCTTGACCCATTTCATGCGGGGGGTGGGGTGCCCTTCCAGCACACTCGTGATCTTCCGCAGATTCATCAAACTGCTCACCGGGATGATCCCGGCTTCGGCATAGGCCGCCCACAGGATGGGCGCGGCATGCCCCTTGGACAGCACCAGCTCGTCGTTACCCCAGTCATGGGGATCTTTGATGTTGTACTGCATCTCGTCGAAGAACAGACAGGCGGCGATCTCCGCCATCGACATACAGGTCGTGGGATGGCCCGATCCTGCCCTGCTGGTCATCTTGAGCGAGTGGATCCGCAGCTTGGTTGCGATCAGTCTCAAATCTTCATTCTTGCCCATGGCAATAAAATCCTCCCCTCAACGTTCGATTCCGTGGATTAAAAATCTTAAAGCGAGTATTACATAACATAATTCAAAACGAACGTAAACACCCGGGCCGATAATGCCGCAGATTCTCCCCCTCCAACCTTCTTCACGAGTGAAACGAACGTCAAGGCAGTTGGCGCTCGTACCAGATCTTCCCGGCCCGGGTCACGAATCCCAGGGAGTTATACATGGGCACGGCCTGACTGTTTTCCGCGTCCACTGTCAGTTCCACGGACTTCACACCATTCTCGCTGAAACCGCGCAGCCCTTCCTTCACCAGCTTCTTGCCCAGCCCCTGCCCGCGGAAATCCGGCCGCACACCCACCATATGGATCCAGCCGTGCGCTCCCCCCTCCTCACTGCTTATTTCCAGGATCTGCGGCCACAGATAGCCCACGACCTCGTCACCATCCCGCAGCACCAAAACATCCTGCATGCGGGTCATGGTCATCGCCAGGTAGAAACCGATCTCATCGGCCGTGTTGGGACAGAATCCCCAGCTCCCCTCGAACGTACGGTTCTGGATGTCCGCCAGCTTCTGCTCGTCCCCGTCCCGGAACCGCCCCAGGGTGAGGGCCCCGAAATCCAACCCGGTCTCTTCCGCGTGAGGCCCGTCGCCTCGCCCGAGGACCAGGTAGCGGCGGGCAGGCTCGAACCCGGCCCGGCTCAGGAATTCACGTCCTCCCATGTTGGTCTCATCCACCAGGGCATGGACCTTCTGGGCCCCCAATGACGAGGCCCGCACACACACACCCTCGACCAGGCGGCGCCCCACGCCCTTGCGCCGGTACTGGGGCTGCACATAGAGATCCATCACCACCCGGCCGATGCGCACCTCCCGCATCGCATCCGCATATGCAGCCAGGCGCCCGGCCCGGCTCTCTGCCACAAAGAGGTCGGCCTCAGGGCTGTACTGGGGCCGCTGCAGGAGCAGATCGAACTGCCTGCCTCCGGCAGAGGGGCCCCACAGGTTGTTGTCCCCGACCCGTACGTACAGCTCCCTCAGCTTTTCGAGGTCGGACCGGGTGTAGTTTCTTATCCTGCACATTCGCGGATAGCGGATTGTAACAGAGCAAAAGATATATTACAATTCCCCGAGAGGTGATCATGGTAAAACAGCCCGCAGACGTCCTTGTCATTACCCCCCACCCCGATGATGCCGAATTCGGCGCAGCCGGATCGGTCGCCAAGATGGTCCGCGAGGGAAAGACCGCCGTCTACGTGGTGGTCACCAACGGCGACAAAGGCAGCTCGGATCCCGACCTCGATCCGGCCGAGCTGGTCCGGATCCGCGAGCAGGAACAGCTGGCCGCCGCCCGGGTCCTGGGAGTGCGCGAGGTGGTCTTCCTCGGCTATCCGGACCAGGGAATCGACGAGACCCCGGAACTGCGCAAGGCCTTCGTCCGCCAGATCCGCCTCTTCCGGCCCCAACTCATCATCACCTCCGATCCCTACCGCCGCTACATCTGGCATCGCGACCACCGCATCACCGGCCGCGCCGTGCTCGATGCCATGTTCCCCTATGCCCGCGACCTGCACGCCTATCCCGAGCTGATCGAAGAGGAGGGGCTCGCCCCCCACAAAGTCCCGGAGGTCTGGCTCTGGGCCTCGGAAGAGGCGGACATCAACTTCCGCTCCGACATCACCGACACCTTCGATCTCAAGGTCAAGGCCCTACGCTGCCATGAGAGCCAGATCAAGGAACCGTTTTCCTCGGAGATGGAAAAGTGGCTGTGTACACGGGCCAAGGATATGGCAGAGGGAATGGATTTCAAGCTGGCCGAGGGTTTCCACCGTGAGGAGGTTTGGTGGTAGCCCCTTTCACATGGTTCTTCACCAGCTCCGCGAACGCCCCATAGGTCAACTCAGCCGTCTTGCCCCAGGAAAACCGCTCCGTCACATCCGTCCGGATCTTGTCCGCGGACCACAGGCTGTCCTTGTGGGCAAAGAAATACTGCAGGCAGGTGGCCAGGGAGGCCGGATCGTTGGGGCGGAAGGAAAACCCGGTACAGCCGTCCTTGACGATGCTCTGCATCTTGCCGATCTTGGACACCAGCACCGGCGTGCCGCAGGCCAGGGCCTCGACCACCACCAGCCCGAACGACTCGTAGAGCGAGGGCACCACCAGGGCCTCGGCCGCGGAATAGAAGCGCTTCAGGTCTCCCTGAGGCATCGATCCCAGGAAACTGACTTTTTTCTCCATACCCTGCGCACGGAGCGAATCCCGGATACGCCGGATCTCGGCGTTGGCATCGAAGTCGTCCTGGCCCATACGCCCCCCCCCGATCACCTTGAGGCAGACGTTTGAGAACAACTCCGGAGCCTTCTCCTTCAGGATCCCCATGGACGCCACGATATCCATCAGCCCCTTGACCGGCTCGACCCGGCCCACATACAGCAGGCAGGACTCGGCCTCATCACACGCGGGCAGCTCCGCTGCCGGCACCGGGCGGAAGAGGGCCTTGTTCACCCCGGGATAGATAACCTCGAGTTTGTCCGCGGATATCCCGAACTCCCTGGTCAGGCTGCCTTTTTCCTCCCGCGAGGATGAAATGACCCTGTCCGCCACGAGGGCGAGATGCCGCTCCGCCGCGTTCCGGTACTCGTGCTCCCCGCCTGCCAGGACCTGCTTTTTCAGGAATGCCAGCGTGTGATAGGTGTGGACCAGGGGCAGGTCGAAACGGTATTTGATCCACTCCCCAGCCAGGCCCGACAGCCAGTAGTGTGAGTAAACCAGGTCGTAGGGCTCTTTTTCCGCCAGGATGAACTCCACCAGGTTCTCGATGAACTCCGGGAGATAGTCATAGAGTACACGCCGGTCCAGGGATTGTTCCGGCCCGCCCCTGAGGTGGATCACACGCAGATGAGGGGACACGACCTTGATGCGTTTCCTGTCCGGGCTCTGCCGACGGGTAAATATATCGATCCGGACATCGGGAAACTCCGCCAAGGCCGCGCTCAGTTCCTTGATGTAGACGTTCATGCCGCCCACACCGTCACCCCCGATCAGGGAGAACGGGCAGCAGTGATAGCTGAGAAGGCAGATCTTCATGATATCATCGTGGAATCAACGTCGTATTGGTCTATCTCTCCAATATCAAGCTATATATTGTACTCGGCTGCGCGCCGAAATCAAGCTTATATTTCTCTCTTCCTCTCAGGAAATCGGCCGTTTCCCGGCCCTCGGAGATGGCCTGCCGGATGGCCAGGTCGAACAGGTAAACCCCGGGGCTGGCCGCGGCATGAGCGAGGGAATACGCCACGTTGTAGAAATACACGGTCTTCCCGTAGCCCGCTGTGATGAGAGAGGCTGCCGGCGCAGCCTCCTCCCCGGTGTGCAGGGACAGAAGCTCGATCCGGCCCTGCTTCGCCAGGCGGGCGGCCACATCCCTAAAAAAGCCCGGCATTCCCGTTTTCTCCCAGAACCGGGCCTTCTCGGGACTCCCCTCCCGGTGGAGGGCGATGAAAGCCTCCATGGCAGGCCCGACATCCTCCGGCCGTGAAGCCCGCTCCACCCGGGTCTTCGGCAGAGACTCGGCACGCCGGGCCTTGCGGCGCAGCTCATGCCGACATTTCCGGCCCAGGCTCGCGGTATACTCCGGGTAGGAAGCCGGGAGATCGAGCAGCAGTGTCTCCTCGCTCCTCTCCTGCCTGCAGCTGAATCCGAAGGCGGCCGCCAATTCAGGCACCTGGGACAGCGTCGGAGACAGAGGACGCAGATTGATGAGCTCCAGCCCTGACGTCCCGGAGGAGGGCTGCGCAGCAAATGCCAACAGCGCTTCCAGGAAATCGCCCTCCCGGCCCCGGGGGAAGAGGAAGTCACAGTAGTCGGTGACCTCATGGCCGGCTAAAAAGCAAAGCCCGCCGCCCCTGCGCATCAGGGGGGCGATCCCCAAACTGTCCGAGGCCTCATCGGTCAGTAGGATCAGGTTCAGGGCATGATCCTGCGCAAGGTTTTCCCACCAGGACAGGAACCAGTCAAAGGTCAGAAACAGGTCGGGATGCGAGCAGCCTGCCAGCGCCCTGTCCCAAGTTTCCCGCAGTCCGGCAAATTCCCCCTGATCCTCAATGATCTGAATCTTCATGCTCATCGCAGCGTGTCCAGGTAGTACCGGGCCCAGAAGAGGCCGGTGTCTAGGGAGACAGCCTGTTCCAGGGCGTTCCTGGCTGCCGCCTTGTCACCCAGGCCGAGTTCGGCCAGGCCCTGAAGATAAAAGGACCGGGCCCGGCGAGCCGCAGCCGACTGGCGCTCGCCGAATTTAGTGAAAAAATCCACGGCCGGGGCCTCGCCCAGACGCCGCCCGGCGAAAACGGACAGCCCCTGGAACACCTCCGCCGCTTCCTCACCGCGCCCAAGCCGGGATAGAGCCATCCCGCGGTAGAAGCTCAGCTCCGACCAGCCCGGCTCCCGGCCGGCGGAATCCGCATACGCCTCCTCCGCCTCATCCATCCTCTCCAGGGCTTCCAGAGCGGTTCCCTCAAAATAGCGGATCCGCGCCTTCCGGCCCCCATGGAAGGGCTCTCCCACCTCCAGGTTCTGGGGATATTCACCGGCCCTTTTGAAATCCTCGAGGGCCCCTTCATAATCCCCCTTTTTATAGGAGGATAATCCCCGCAGCAGATGGGTGTGCACAAAATAGCTGTGGATCTGCCCGCCCCCTTCCCACACATGGAAATGATGTCCGGACATGAGTTCTATGGCCCGCCCATACCGGCCGGTCTGGACCAGCAGTTTTATCTCCTGAGTCAGAGCGTCATCCCTCTTTTTCACCGTCGCGTGATTGTTTTCCAGCAGGGCCAGGCGATTTTCCGGGCTCTCCCCCGCGGCCTCGGACATCATGTCCATCTCGAAGAAAAGTCGGGCCTGTCCGCGTTCCCGCTCCAGGGCCTCTTCCAGCTGGGAAACTGCCTTCGCTCCGTCGTTCCGCACCCTGGCATAGGCCAGGCCGAGGTTCCGGAAGAGCATGAAATACTCCTCCCCCAGTTCGCGGGACCTCTCCCATTTCTCGATGGCCTTTTCCGGCTGGGTCTCGAAGAGACAGGTCCCGAGGTAGTAAAATGCCCGGCTGTCACCGGGATTTTCCTCGAGGACCGACTCCAGCACCGCGGCCGTCTCCCGCCGAAAAGGGAAGCAGCGGTCCGGAGAACTCATTGCCGCGCGCTCGACAAAGCGCCGGGCCGTCCCATCTTCCCCACCTGCCTTCTGTTCCAGATGTCCCAGATAGTACAGCACCAGCGGATGAGCGCCCCTCTTCCCCTGCTCGAGCCTTCGCAGGACATCCCGTGCTTCCAGGTACAGTCCGCAGCGCAGGTAGTCCGCGGCCAGTTCCAGATAAGACTGCGGGTCATCCCGCATGAGGCGCACAAGGTGGTCCAGCTCTCGATCCGCCCCTTTTTCGTCACCGACGCCCCGTCGAACCAGGACGGCTTCATTTGCAGCCCGGAAATCAAGGGGATTAAAATGCCGCGCGGATACGGCCGCTTCCTCCGCCTCCTCAAGCCGGCCCAGATGCCTCAACACAGCCGCCCTGAGCTGATGGCCCCCGGCCGGGGCCGCCGCAGCTTCCGGCGCTGTCCGGTCCAGGTACTCCAGGGCCTCGTCATACTCTCCCCGTGCGCAGGCCATCTCCGCCAGGACCAAACAGGCTGCCGCCCTCCAGCTCCGGTCCCAGGCGGCCCTCTCCATAGCGTCGATCGCTTCTGCAGCCTTCCCCTGGTCCTTCAAGGCGAGGCCCAGGTAGTAATAAGGTTCGCAGTCCTTGGGGCGCGTGTGATTCCCGCCGAGCCTTTCTGCCGCCCGCTTGAGAAACGCCTCCGCCTCCCCGCTTTTTCCCCTCTTGAGGCTCAGAATCCCCAGCCTTGTGTTGACGCGGGCGTCCTCCGGGTCACGACTCAGGGCCTCCTCATAATAGACCAGGGGATCTCGTGTGGGATTGTGGAACTGCTCCAGGCGCAGACCTGCCAGATATAATTCCTCAATGGTGCCGACCTCCTCAGGCATCCGCGGCGGCTCAACCGTACGCGGCATGCCTCCCCCCTCCGGCGTCTCCGGAGCGAAGCTCAAGACCACCCGCCCCCCTGATTTCAGCACGAGCCTCAGGTCTTCGGGACGCATGCCTTCGGCCAGGTCGACCCACTGCAACACCTCGGGTTTGACGACCGGTT
>CBFDBC010000148.1:0-9420 GCA_965602945.1 uncultured bacterium
AAGCTCAATGACAGAAGTGTGGCCGTTGTGAGGGAAACCAACGAGCAGGACATCTTCAATCCCCGCATCGAGGTCCTTTCTCCCCAAAAAAAACGGGGGCACAACATTGACCTCAGGGAGGCGGAAGGCCTGCGGATAACGCGGGCCTTGAATCCTCTCAACGACGGGAAAAAATATCTGGAAATGATCTGAAAAGGAGGTCCCGATGAGACTCCCTGTCATTATCTGCCTCATGGCGGCAACAGTACTTATCCTGAGCTGCGCTCCCAACGCCCCATCCGGAAGCGGCGGGGAAGCTTCATCGCTGGTCCAGCCGTCAGCTTGGTGGGAAAATCTGCCGCGCCCCGTCTACTCAACCCTTGAGCGGGTCCCAGTCAGCCAGGATTGGTTCGAGGTATACCGACTCACAGAAAATACATGGGCCCTGTATGAGCCTTTCCAGTTCGAGGAAGCGATCTCCTACCTGGTAGCCGGCTCTGACAAGGCCGTCCTGATCGACACGGGCACCGGCATAGGAGACCTGAAAAGCGCGGCCGCGGAACTGACTGACCTGGAGGTCTCGGTGGTGAATACGCACACTCACTGGGACCACATAGGAGACAATGCCCAGTTCACAGAGATCCAGTGCTACGATCATCCCGAGTGCATAGGAAAACTCCGCAGTGGTGTCGACAGGGAAAAGCTGCGCAGCGCCCTGAGCGGAGATTCCGTCTGGAAGCCGCTCCCTCCGGGATTCAATCCCGAGTCCTGGGCCATCCCACCGGTCGAGCCCACAAACCTCTTTCGGGACGGCGATGTCATAGAACTCGGAGGGCGCAGCCTGGAGGTGATCTATACTCCCGGGCACTCCCCCGGATCCGTGTGCCTCCTGGATCGGGAAAACCGGTTGTTGTTTACCGGAGACACATTCTTTCCGGGGCCGCTGTACGCACACCCCGAAGATGTGGACATAGACGCCTACATCGCTTCCATCGCCAAGCTGGAGGCCCGTGTCGCGGAGTTTGATTATCTGTTGTCCGGACACAACGATCCCTGGGTAAGGAGCGATGTGATCCCGCGAGTGTCTGCCGCCTTTGCCGCCGTCATGGCCGGCGAGGGAGAATTTCAGGAAAAAGACGGGCTTCGGCGCTATAGGTTCGAGGGCTTCGATATCCTGATCCGGTCCGACCAGGTCCCGGTCCGGCGCTGACGGAAATATTACGATTCCCCAAGGACAGGGTTTCCTTTTACGGGTTTGAATATGATACACTGGGGCCGAATTTAGATCCGAGAGGAAAGAGTGGCACAAATCGACCTGGTCACAGGCGGCGCCGGATTCATCGGCTCCAACCTTGTTCATCGCCTCGTACAAATGGGACGGACGGTTCGCGTACTCGACAACTTTTCAACGGGCCGGCAGGAAAACCTGGCCTCCGTCCTTTCCGGCATCGAGCTGATCGAAGGCGACATCCGCGATCTTTCTGCGTTACACGGATGTATGCGGGGTGTGGACTGCGTGTTCCATCAGGCTGCCATCCCCTCGGTCACCCGCTCCATCGAGGATCCCGTGCAGAGCAACGAGAGCAACATCTCGGGCACGCTGAACGTGCTTATCGCGGCGCGGGACAGCCGGGTCCGCCGGCTGGTGTTTGCCAGTTCCTCTTCGGTGTATGGCGACACACCGGTGCTGCCCAAGAAGGAAGACATGCCTCCTTCGTTGCTTTCCCCCTATGCCCTCAACAAACTCACGGGAGAAAACTACTGCCGGCTCTTTTTTTCGCTCTACGGGCTCGAGACCATCTCGCTCCGGTACTTCAACGTTTTCGGTCCCCGGCAAAACCCCGGGTCCGAGTATGCGGCGGTCATCCCCAAGTTCATCACAGCGTTTCTGGAAGACAGGCCCCCGGTCGTATTTGGGGATGGAGAGCAGACCCGGGACTTCACATTCATAGAGAATGTTGTGAACGCCAACCTCCTGGCTGCCCAGGCGTCCCGCTGTGCCGGCGAGGTCGTGAACATAGCCACTGGAGAACGGATCAGCCTCAACCAGCTCGTAACTCACCTGGAAAACATGACCGGGAATCAGGTCACCCCGGAGTACACTGAGGCTCGGGCCGGTGATGTCCTTCATTCCCTGGCTGATATCGCCCTGTCACGTACTCTCCTGGGATATGATCCGACCGTCGACTTCGAATCGGGCCTTCTGAAAACCCTGGAGTGGTTCCGGGACACAGTGTGACCGCCGGTTTTTTAACGTATCCCCGGGCTACTCCAGGATCGCCAGCAGTTCCACCTCGAACACGAGAACCGCATGGGGGCCGATCTGGGTGCCCCGCCCTTCTGCTCCATAGGCCAGTTCCGGGGGCACCCACAGCCTCCATTTAGCCCCCGCTTTCATCAACTGCAGACCTTCGGTCCAGCCTGCTATGACGCTGTTGACGAAGAATATGAACGGATTCCCTCCCGTGTAGGAGTTGTTGAATTCCGTGCCATCCAGAAGGCTGCCGATGTAATGAACAGACACACGGTCGGTCGCTTCAGGCATCGGTCCGGTTCCTTCCCTCAGGACCTGGTACTGCAGCCCGCTGGGCAGCGTGACCACTCCCTCGCGGGTTCTATTTTCCGCCAGGAAAGCCTCGCTTTCCGCCTTGTTTCCTTCCCCCTGGACCGCCCGCTCATCGGCAAACCGCTCCCGCAGCTGTTTCTCCAGAGCGGCCATGGCCTGCTGCCGCTCCGTCTCATCCAACAGCAGCTGATTCCCCTCGAGAACATCTTCTATGCCCTGGAAAAGGGCCTTCAGGTTGAACTCGATCTGATCCTGCTGCAGATCAACACCGACCTCGAAGCCATAGGCATAACTGTAGTGGTCCTGCATGGTCTCGAGATCCGACTTCTGGAGTGTTTTCCTGCCGCATGAGCACAATACCAGAGTTCCCAGGATAACGATCATAAGATGTTTTGTTGTGTTCACGATATTCCTCACATTGTCCGGATTCCGCAGATTTGTCTCAGACATTATGCCACAAACCACGACAGCGCAACAAGGAACGTTGAACAGCGCCAGACTCTGGCGTCAGCGAGGTTTTCCCTGCTTGCAGGGTTGCCATTGTGGCTCTGATGGCTTAGGATATATAAAAATCGAGTGAGTAAACGATGAAAAGAAGAGAAGCTCTTGTGGCTCTCGGCTGCGTGTCCCTGGCCGGCACCGGTCTTATTTCAGCTTGCCAAGAAAGGAGTCCTTCAGTGAAAAAGGAGATCAAAACCGAGAACGCCCCCCAGGCAATAGGGCCTTATTCTCAGGCCATCGAGGCCAACGGCTTCGTGTTCGCCTCCGGTCAGATTGCCATAGATCCGGCCACCGGCGACCTGGACGCAGGGCTGGATGTGGAGCAGCAGACCCGACAGGTACTCAAAAACCTCAAGGCCGTTCTGGAGGCAGCGGGGAGTTCCATGGCCAAAGTGGTAAAATGCACGGTCTTCCTGCAGGATCTGAATGATTATTCGGCCATGAACGCGGTGTACGGTGAGTTTTTCCCGGCCCCCTACCCCGCTCGGGCCGCCGTCGAGGTGGCCCGCCTGCCCAAAGACGTCAAGGTAGAGATCGAAGCCATCGCTGTCAAGTAGATCCATGCCTCTCTACGAATTCGAATGCCGTAGCTGTGGATCCCTGTTCGAGGCTCTCGTAGCGGTCGATGGAGAAAAAGATGTCTGCTGCGAGGCCTGCGGGAGTCCGGAGGTCCGGAAACGCGTATCGAGCTTCGGGATCGGCGGCGGAAGCGCCCGGGTAAAATCAGATTCGGCCGGTTGTACTTCCTGCAGTTCGGGTTCCTGTTCCACCTGCGGCTTACAACCGGAGCTGGATTTTCCTGTCCGATTAAAAATATCAATATAAACAACGGCCCTTCCCTTTGCGGGCGATCCGGATGCTTTCATCCTGGAGGAGTGTCTGCGAGTAGACGGACTCCAGGTTTTTCCCCTGCTGTTCCCATACCAGGTTCTCTCGCACATTGCGCAAAGCCGCCCGACCCATCCTGTGCCTCAGTCCGGAAGCAGAGGCAAGCCTGTCCAGGGCCTCCTTTAAGCCGCCGGCGATCTGTCGGGGAGTCTCCCATGGGATCGTGATTCCCCACGCCTCTTCGACAAAAACGTGAGCTCCGCCCCCCTGGAATGTCACGACCGGGACACCCGCCGCCATGGCATCCACACACAGCGAGGACGTGCCCGCATCAAAATCAGGTGCGATATAGACATGGCTCTGTTTCAGTTTTTCCTGAAGATCTGTGCGCGGCATCCAGTCCCACAGTTCGATACGCGAACCAAGGGAAAGCTCTCGCATGAGGCGCCCTACGCGTTCATCCTGCCACCCCTTGCCGACAACGGCCAATTCTGCGGACGTGTGCTTCCGGGAAAACTCAAAAAAAGCCTGGATGAGCAGGAGGTATCCGTCCAGGAATTTGAAATCTCCCGCTGCCAGCACCGAAAACTCTCCCCGGGATTCCGAGAGTGAAGCGGCGCTGACCATACGGTTCTTGGAGATCCCTCCCCCCGGGAAAAAAAAGATGCGGTCCTTGAGCTCATCCGGGAAACTCTGCACCACCTCCGGCGCATTGTCGCAGAGCAGAAGGGCGCTGGTCTTGGGATAACTGCGCCGGCGCAAGCGCCGGAAAGTGCCCGTCTGCTGCAGGATCCTATCCAACCGCCTTCCCGACCGGCCATGGGACGGCCTTTTTACACCGGAACCATTCAGGGGCGGCCTGGTCTCCGAGGCCACAGGCCCCCACAGGCTCGGTACCGGGAGAGCGGTACTCAGCAGGGGCGGCGTGGAACCGAATCGTGGCGACAGGTGATGAACGGCATCGAACGCATTTTCTGCATGCAGGGAACGGGCTGTCTGAAGGGCACGTTTTTCCCAGAAATACAGAAGCGCCTCCCGTGATCCTTCGTGCCCCGGAAACCGGTTCTGCCATGCGGGCGGATCCACGAAATGGAACCTGACCTGGGGAAGGGACCCGTGGCTCAAGGACTCCAGAATACTCTCATGATTCCCAGAGTGAGTGAGGACAGACACCTCACAGAAACGGCTCAGCTGTTCCACCAGGTTCCATCCGTCGGTCGCTCCGGATCGGAAAGAGCCCTGGGATTCTATGGGACTTATATCATAAGCTGTGACAAGAACTCGCAGCGGCATCCTGAAAACTCCTCTATCTGCCTCGTGGAATCTGTAGGTTATTATATACTCTCGTTTCTGTCAGGGGAAGGCAATCGCCTCTGGGGAGGATAAATGCGGTGAATAGTGCTCACCCCCCGGGGTGACACATGCCTCTATAATCGGATCCATCCGGCTGAAGGCGGGGAAACCCTCATTCAAAAAGCTTGGATTCCGGCATGCCTGACGCGGCTTGACAATCATTCCCTGAAAACATATACAGAGAACGGCAATGGATGGACACTGGCGCATCGGAATAGACACGGGGGGAACATTCACGGATTTTGTCTACTATCATGGAGGCCGGATATCCATCCACAAGGTTCCCTCCACTCCGGAGAACCCGGCCGAGGCCATCCTGCGGGGACTGACAGAGGCAGCCACCGACCCGCAGGCCCCTCCCTTCATCATTCACGGGACCACGGTGGCTACCAATGCCCTGCTGGAACGGAAAGGAGGCAGGATCGCGCTGATCACGACAGGAGGCTTCGAGGATGTCCTGTTCATCGCCCGTCAGACACGGCGCGAGCTTTACCGCCTTACCGGAGAAACCCGAACCCCGCTTTTACCGCGGAGCCTGTGCTTCGGCATAAAGGAAAGGACCGCACCGGGAGGCAAAATCCTGGCCAGGATCTCTCCCATCGAGATCAGGGATCTGGTCCAGCGGCTGAGCCAACTGCGAGTCGATGCGGTGGCGGTCAGCTTCATCCATTCCTATGCCAACTCCATCAACGAAGACCGTGTGGCCCGGGCTCTGGAAAAAGCCGGATTCCAGGTCTCCGTCTCCAGCCGCATCCTGCCCGAATACAGGGAATATGAACGGACCACAGTCACGGCGGTCAACGCCTACCTGATGTCGGTGATCAGCCGCTACCTGGATGTTCTCGAGCGGGAACTGGACAGAGCTGACCTCCGCATCATGCAGTCCAACGAGGGATATATCTCGCCGGCCACGGCCAAGACCGAGCCCATCCGGACCGCCCTCTCAGGACCCGCGGGGGGTGTGGTGGCCGCCTTTCACGTGGCCAAGGCCTCCGGTTATCCCGATATCATCACATTTGACATGGGGGGAACATCCTCGGATGTCTCCCTGGTCCCGGGACACATCCAGCGTTCGCATCAAAGCCGTATCGGTGAGTTCCCCATACGGCTCCCCATGATCGATATCCACACCGTGGGAGCGGGCGGCGGTTCCATCGCCTTCGTGGACAGCGGCGGCGCCCTGCGCGTAGGACCGAAAAGTGCCGGGGCCAGGCCTGGCCCGGCATGTTACGGCCGGGGCACTCAGGCTACGGTCACGGATGCCAACCTCGTCCTGGGCCGGCTGACACCCGATTATTTCCTGGGAGGCAAGATGCGGCTGGTCCCTGAACGCAGTCACCAGGCCGTGGGACGCATAGCGGAACGGATCGGCCGATCCGTACGGGATACGGCTGCCGGAATTATCGAGATCGCCAATGCCAACATGGAAAAGGCCATCCGGGTTATCTCCATCGAGCGGGGCGTCGACCCGCGGCGCTTCGCACTGTTGTCTTTCGGGGGAGCCGGAGGGATGCACGCCGCGGAGATGGCGGGCCACCTGAACATCGAAACCGTCATCATCCCCAGGAATGCGGGGGTGCTCTCCGCCCTGGGGCTCCTGCTGGCAGACTCCATCAAGGACTATTCGCTTTCCATGCTGCGGCCGGCCCATTCCGCAGATCGGGGAGAGATCGAGGGAGGGTTCGACCGCCTGATCCGAACGGGTCGGGAGGAAATGCAGGGTGAGGGCTTTCCCGACTCGCGGATCTCGGTGCAGCGGGCCCTCGACCTCCGCTACCTGGGGCAGTCGCACGAGATCACCCTGCCATATCGGGGGCACGAATCTTTCATCGAAGATTTTCACAAAGCGCACAAGACACTTTACGCCTACCATCATCCCCAACGTCCGGTAGAGATCGTGACCCTCCGGGTCAAGGCCGTGGGGAAAAGCCGGAGGATAAAGCTCGCACAGCATCCCATGGCGGGCAAAGATCCGAAAGCCGCTTTCCTGCACAGACAGGACATTGTGTTCAAGAACAGAATCCATAGGGCCCCGGTATTCGATCGTGAGCTCCTCAAGTCCGGCAACGTGATGCCGGGTCCGGCCCTGATAGTGGACCGGGAGTCCACGACCCTGCTTCCTCCCGGCTGCGGCCTCGAGGTAGACGGGCACCTGAATCTGATCATCAAGAGGAACTGAGAGAAAATGCCGGGACCCGATTCCATCGAACTGGAACTCTTCAAGAACCTGTTCGTGTCCATCTCCGAGGAAATGGGTGCCGTGCTGGAGCGCTCAGCACTTTCACCCAACATCAAGGAGCGGCGCGATTTTTCCTGTGCGTTGTTCAACCACCGGGGTGAAACCTTTGCCCAGGGAGCGCACATTCCAGTCCACCTGGGCGCCATGCCCCTGTCGGTCCAGGCTGCGCTCAAGGCCCTGGTGTTCGAGCCGGGAGACATGGCCCTGCTCAACCATCCCTATCAGGGGGGAACCCACCTTCCTGACGTGACCTGCATATCGCCGGTCTTCGAGGACAATATCCTCCGGTTCTTCGCGGCTAACCGTGCCCATCACTCCGATATCGGGGGGATGACTCCGGGTTCCATGCCCCTGGCATCGGAGATCTTCCAGGAAGGCATCATCATCCCTCCCCTGAAGATCCGCAGTAGAGGCAGACTGAACCACGAGTTCCTCGAACTTCTGCTTGCCAACGTCCGCACTCCGGAAGAGCGGCGCGGAGACCTCATGGCCCAAATGGCGGCCAATCACATAGGCGTGGTGCGGCTCGAAGACGTGATCCGGAAGCATGGCCTGCGCAAGATCCAGCGCTATTCCCGCCTCATCCAGGACTATACGGAGCGGATACTGCGCGAGACCTTGGTATCCATCCCGGACGGCACTTACCGGTATGCGGATTATCTGGACGACGACGGCCTGTCCACCGCCGCGATCCGGATCGGGGTGGAGATAACGATCCGGGGCAACGAGGCTACGGTCGATTTCCGTGCCTCCGATCCTCAGACCCGGGGCGGTGTCAACGCCAACGCGGCCGTCACACTCTCGGCGGTGCTGTACGTGTTCCGCTGCCTGGTAGATGATGACATCCCCTTCAACACCGGGCTCATGCGGCCGATCCGTCTCGTGCTTCCGGAAAGATCGGTGGTCAACGCGGCCTTCCCGGCCCCGACCGCGGGGGGGAATGTCGAGACTTCGCAGAGGCTGGTGGATGTGCTGCTCGGGGCCCTGGCCCAAGCGGTCCCCGAACGGATCCCGGCCGCCAGCTCAGGGACCATGAACAATGTCACTTTCGGGGGCCAGGATCCCGAGCGGCAGACAGGCTTTGCCTACTATGAGACCATCGGCGGGGGGATGGGCGCCGGACCCGATTCCGACGGCTTGAACGGGGTTCATACCCACATGACGAATTCGCTCAACACGCCCCTGGAGGCACTGGAAAATTATCTGCCGGTGAGGATACGCCGCTATGGGATCCGCACCGGCTCCGGAGGAAAGGGAAGACACCGAGGGGGAGATGGGATCGTTCGTGAGTATGAATTCTCCGTCCCGACACAGGTATCCATCATGTCGGAGAGACGAAGGTTTGCTCCCTACGGACTCGAGGGCGGGCAGGACGGGAAAAAAGGCCGGAACATCCTGATCTCGAAAGGGAGGAAAAAGCTCCTGCGGTCCAAGGTCAACCTGGAGGTCGAAGCGGGAGATGTCCTGCGCGTCGAAACTCCCGGAGGTGGCGGATATGGCCGCAAAACGTAGGAGGATATCCTTCGGCCCCGGCTTCCTGGTCACGGCGGCGTTTATCGGGCCGGGCACCGTCACCACGTGCACTCTGGCCGGCGCCCGTTTCGGGTTCGCTCTCCTGTATGCCCTGGTTTTCGCCACCGCAACCACCCTTTTTCTCCAGGAGATGACCGGCCGCCTCAGCCTCGGTTCCGGGCATGATCTGGGGCAGGCCCTGCGCAGTTTTCCCCGACGGATGCTGACCCGGGCCATCTACACGGTGTTGACTCTTTCGGCCATCACGTTCGGCTGCGCCGCTTACGAAGCCGGGAACATCACCGGCGGCGCTATGGGCCTCGAGATCCTGACACCCCTGCCCTATCGTGTCTGGGTGATCCTGATCGCCCTGGCGGCGCTCCTGCTCCTCAGCCTGACGAACTACAGGGTGGTGGAGAAAACCCTTATTGTCCTCGTGTTC
>CBFDBC010000149.1:0-9393 GCA_965602945.1 uncultured bacterium
AAGGGGATCACAGACAGGGGCGGGACCATGCGCCTGGGCCAGTATCTGTGCCGGTTGGGCAAGGGATCGCTGGCCCATCGGATCTACGGCCGACTCCGCATCTACGAACGCCACCGCCACCGCTTCGAATTCAATCCGGCCTACGAGCGGATGCTCTCCCAGGCCGGATTGGTCATGTCCGGGAAGAACCCGGAACACGACCTGGTCGAGATCATCGAACTCGAGGAACACCCCTGGTTTTTCGGGTGCCAGTTCCACCCGGAGTTCAAATCCAGACCCCTGCAGCCCCATCCGGTCTTCAAGTCTTTCATAGGAGCGAGTTATGCCTATCGTACCCAGAGAGATCGGGATAACGCCTGATCTCTGCATCGGAGGATTCCAGGCCTTGTTCCTGATCGCCGGCCCCTGTGTCATCGAGAGCGAAGAGCATGCCTTTTTCATGGCCGGGGAGCTCAAGCGGATCTGTGACGAGGCGGCCGTCAAGTTCATTTTCAAGGCCTCGTATGACAAGGCCAACCGCTCCGCATTGGATTCCTACCGGGGACCCGGGCTGAAGGAAGGCCTGAAGATCCTGCGAAACATCAGAAGCGAGCTGAAGGTCCCGGTTCTGTCCGACGTTCATGAGGCCGGACAGGTGGAGGCGGCAGCCGAGGCCCTGGACATCATCCAGATCCCGGCCTTCCTCTGCCGCCAGACCGACCTTTTGCTGGAGGCGGCCAGGGCGGGCAAGCCTGTGAACATCAAGAAGGGACAGTTCCTGGCCCCCGAGGACATGAAGAACGTGTTGGATAAGGTCCTGAGCCAGGGTAACGAGGACATCATCCTTACGGAACGCGGCGCCTGCTTCGGGTACCACAACCTGGTCTTCGATGTGCGGTCGGTTCCGATCATGAAGGAATGGGGCTTCCCGGTCTGCGTCGACGCCTCGCACAGCGTACAGAGGCCGGGAGGGCTGGGGACGGTCTCCGGTGGGGATGCCGCCTTCATCCCTCATGTGGCCAGCGCGGCCATCGCCGTGGGAGCCGACGGGCTGTTCCTGGAGGTGCACGACCGCCCCTCCAAAGCCATGTCGGATAGTCATAACTCATTGAATTTATTGGAGTTAGGTGGCTTGCTGGCCACCCTGCGCAAGCTGAGGCGTGCAGTCTTCCACAGCAGGCGCTAGGCAGGAGGGACAATATGGCTGTAACCAACGACGAGATCTTGAGCACCGGGAGACAGGTCCTCGAGATCGAGGCCGAAGCCGTCAAGAACGTGGCCCTGAGGCTGGATGACAGCTTTGTCCAGGCGGTCCGGCTCCTCTCCCGGGCCCAGTCCCGCGTGATCGTCACCGGCATCGGCAAATCCGGCCTTGTGGCTCGCAAGATCGCGGCCACCCTGGCAAGCTGCGGAACGCCTTCCATGTTCGTCCATCCGGTCGAGGCCGGACACGGGGACCTCGGCATGATAGTCAAGAAGGACATCATGATCGCGGTCTCCTACAGCGGAGACACGCGGGAGATGGTGGGGCTGCTGGATTTCGTCAAACGGATCGACGTCAAACTGATCGGGATAACGGGCAACCGGAGATCGAAGCTGGCCCAGTACAGCGACGTGGTGCTGGAGGCCCGGGTGGACAAGGAGGCCGAGCCCGGAGGGCTGGTCCCCACCGCCAGCACGACCGCAGCCCTGGCCATGGGGGACGCCCTGGCCGTAGCCCTTATGCGGGTCAAAGGTTTCACCGAGCATGACTTCGCCTTCTTCCATCCCAGGGGGGAGCTGGGCCGGAAGCTCCTCAAGATAAAGCATCTCATGCACAAGGGAGTCCGGCTCCCGAAGGTTGATCGGGACGCTTCCATGTCCGAGGTCCTGCGGGAAATGTCGGATAAAAAGCTCGGCATGACCTGCATCATGGACAGCGGGGATATCCTGGTTGGGGTCATCACCGACGGCGACCTGCGCCGGAAGCTGCAGGAATTCGGGGAGGCCCTGCTCGGCCAGAAGGCCGGCGAATGCATGACGGCGGCCCCACTGGTGGTGGACAAAGAAGAGCTCGCCACCTCCGCGCTCAACCTGATGGAGGAGAACAAGGTCACGTCCCTGGTCGTCTCCGGCGGGGAAGGTAAGGTGGCCGGCATCATCCACCTGCATGACCTCTGGCGCACCGAGATGGTCTGATGAACAGTGACAACCGGGCCAGGGCCGGCAGGGTAAGAATGATCCTGATGGACGTCGACGGGACACTGACCGACGGGACACTGACCCTGCTGCCGGATGGGGAGGAGCTCAAATCCTATCATGTGCGCGACGGCATGGGTATCCTGATGGCACACCTGGCCGGATTCAAGACCGGGCTCATCACAGGCAAGACGAGCCGGGCCCTGAATTTTCGCGCGGAACGGCTCCGGATCCATGAGATCCACCAGGGTGTCCTCGATAAAGACAAGATCCTGGGCGAGATCCTCGATCGGCATGGACTGGCGGATGCCGAAGTCGCCTACATAGGGGACGACCTGGGCGACCTGCCGGTGTTGAAGCGGGTGGGCCTGGCCGCAGCCGTGGCCGACGCCCATCCCCGTGTAAAGGAACACAGCCATTTCCTCTGCCGGCAGGCCGGAGGGAAAGGCGCCGTCCGGGAATTTCTGGAATTCATCTTCGATGTACAGGACAAATGGCCGGAGATCCAGGACAAACTGGGTGGAATGACGGGCGTAAAGATCTGACCACCGCTGGAAAAGAGGCTGAAATGCAATTAAAACCGGAGATCTTCAGGGAATACGATATACGCGGCATCGTGGGCAGGGACCTGACACCTGAAACCGTCGAGACTCTGGGGCGAGGGATCGGGACCTATGTCCGCCGCCACGAAAAAAAATCTATCGCCCTGGGCCGGGACTGCCGGCTCAGTTCGCCCGAATTCGCAGCAGCCCTCACCCGGGGACTGCTCTCCACCGGATGTGACGTCCTGGACCTGGGCACCATCCCCACACCGCTCCTGTATTTCTGTGTCTACACTCTGGACCAGGAAGCGGGTGTGATGATCACAGGCTCGCACAATCCTCCGGAATACAACGGATTCAAAATAATGCTGGGGCACGAGACCCTGTTCGGGCAGGATATCCAGGACATCCGCTGCATCATCGAGGACCGGGATTTCATCTCAGAAGCCGGAGGCGAGTGCCGGGAGCACGACATGGTTCCCGAGTATCATCGCTACGTGGTCGAGAACATCCACCTGGACCGCCCCTTGAAGGTGGTGGTCGACGCGGGCAACGGGACAGGAGGCGAGGTCGCGGTCCCCATCTTCTCGGACCTGGGGTGTGATGTCGTCCCGCTCTACTGCGAGATGGACGGCCGGTTCCCGAATCACCACCCCGATCCGACCCTGCCCGAGGCGCTGGAAGACCTCATCCGGACCGTCAAGGAAACCCGGGCCGACCTGGGCATCTCCTATGACGGGGACAGCGACCGGATCGGCGTCATCGATGACCGGGGCGAGATCATCTGGGGAGACAAACTGCTCATACTGCTGGCCAGGGATATCCTTCCCCGCCACCCGGGAGCCGCTATCATCTCCGAAGTCAAGGCGTCGAAACACCTGTACGACGAGATCGAGAAGCTGGGCGGACGCCCCATCATGTGGAAGACAGGCCATTCGCTGATCAAGAAAAAGATCAGGGAGGAGGGCGCACTGCTGGCCGGCGAGATGAGCGGGCACATCTTTTTTGCCGACCGCTTCTTCGGGTTCGACGATGCCATCTACTCTTCGGCCCGTGTGCTGGAGATCCTCTCCCGGTCGCCCCTCAAGCTGTCGGAACAGCTTTCCGACCTGCCACCAACCTTCATCACGCCCGAGATCCGCATCTATGCTTCCGACCAGGTCAAGTTCAAGATCGTGAGCAAAGTGCGGGACGCGCTCGCGGCCCTCTATCCGATCATCGACATCGACGGCGTCAGGGCAACGTTCCCCAGGGGATGGGCGCTGGTCCGGGCCTCCAACACCCAGGGAGCCCTTGTCCTGCGCTTCGAGGCCGACACCGCCCGGGACCTGGCCTCCATCAAGGGCGAGGTGGAAGAGATCATCGAAAAGGCCATCAAGAGCCTGGACGCGTGAGAAAGGAGAGCATCATGGACCTGCGTGCTGTGATAATGGCGGGGGGGACAGGGACCCGGTTCTGGCCGCTGAGCAGGCGGGAGAGACCCAAACAGTTCCTGCCCATCACGAGTGCCAGGACCATGATCGAGGAGACGGTGGGGCGGCTTCATCCCCTCCTGAAGCCAGCCGAAATATACACGATCGCCAACCGGGGACAGACAGAGATCATCCGTGGCTATCTGCCGGATTCGCCGGCCGGGAACCTGCTCATCGAGCCCGAGGCCCGGAACACGGCACCATGCCTGATGCTGGCCACGGCCGCCCTCTATATTGAGAACCCGGAGGCCGTGCTGGCCGTTCTGCCTGCGGATCATGCCATCCGGGATGCGGACACGTTTCGCGAGCGTCTACTGGCCGGCGCAGAGGCGGCCGCGGCGGATGACCGTCTCATCACCTTCGGGATTCCTCCGACTTTCCCGGCCACCGGCTACGGTTACATCCGCTTCTCGCGGAACGCCCCCCAGGTCTACGGGGGCGGGGCCTCCTTTTATTCCGTCCAGGAGTTCAAGGAAAAGCCGGACTCGGCGGCCGCCCGGAAGTTCTGCGACGCAGGCAACTATTTCTGGAACTCCGGGATGTTCCTGTGGCAGGCGCGGGTCTTTGCCCGCCAGATCGAACGCTATGCCCCCGAACTCCACTCTCACTGGGAGGCGATGCTCGAAGCCGTGCGCCGCGACGACCGGGCCGGCATCGCCGCCGTGTACCAGCGGCTTCCCGCCACTTCCATCGATTACGCCCTGATGGAGAAGTCCCAGGGAGTGCTGATGGGTGAGGGGGACTTCGGCTGGTCGGATGTGGGGGCCTGGTCGGCCCTCTCCGAGTTCTGGCCCCGGGACCGGGACGGAAACGCCGCCCGGGGCGAATACCTGGCCATCGGGTCCCGGAACTGCCTGGCCTACTCCTCCGCGGGTAAACTCACGGCCCTTATCGGCGTGGAGGACCTCATCGTGGTGGAGACCGAAGACGCCCTGCTCATCTGCCGCAAGGATCAGGATCAGAGGGTCAAAGACCTGGTGGCGGAACTCCACAAAGCCGGGAAGGACGACCTTCTGTAGCCGACGCGCCCGTTGACTTCGATTCCCGCCTCTGTTATACACATCACAAACTGAAAACGAGGAAGAGCCGCAAGAACAATGACATCCACTGGAAACCATACAGGCACCGGGGACCTCGGGTACTCTCTCTTAACCCTGCACCGGCTCAAGGCGGCCTTTTCCGAGCAGAAGCTCTCCCGCCCCATGAAGCGGCGGCGTTTCGATCCCGGAGACGAGCCCTCCTATAACATAACCGGGGTCCTGCCCGCACGCTCCGGACGGGCCCATCTCAAGATCGAGGATTTCGTGGGGGGCGGTTTCGCCGGCCAGGTCTATAAGGTCAAGGTGTTGGGACTGGAGCTGCCGGACGGACCCATCCCAGGGCTGGAAACGGGGCAGAGCTACGCGCTCAAGCTGCTGGTGCCGGCCCGGGGCTTCGCCAGGTTCTTTCGCGGCCTGCTGTACGCGGTCGGCTTCCAGGGCCCCTTCGCCCCGCAGGTCAACCCCACGGCGGCCCGGGCAGGCGCGCTGTGGCAGAAATTCATCCGGCGAGGGGCCGGGCTCCGCTTCGGCACGGAAGGCTCCGTCGTGGACATCCTGGCCACCCTGGTCGATCCCGACCTGGGCAGCACCGGAGAGATCAGCGAATGGGTGGACGGCCGCCTCTGGAGGTTCGAGGTCGACGACGACCTGGATGCGCGGAGGAGGTGGAAACCCGGCCGGCCGGACACGGGAGTGGGCTCGCCCGAATACCGCGCCAAGAAAGCCTTCATGCGGGACCTGGTGCGTCTTCTGCACGACATGGGGGCCCCTGAGCTGGCCCGCCAGTACGAGTGGTGGACCTGCAAGAGCCAGCCCAACTCCCTCAAGCGCCGGAGCGATGACTCCGATCCGCGGACCGGCCACGTGGCCGTGGACTTCCGGGCAGGATTGGCCCTGCTTCCGTTCCTGCCCATGTCTCCAGCGGATATCGTACTGATCATGAAGGGCTTTTTAAGGGGCCGTGTGGTCCAGTTCGACCGGGGCGACACGGACCGGCTTCGACGGTTCGTCGAGGAAAACCCCGGCTCTTTTGGAGGCATGCAGGACGCCTTCGAGGAACTGGTGCGCACGGACGGGGAATACCGGGACTCCCTGCCAGACATCACAGGCCACACCTTCCGGCTGCTGTACAAACGCGCCCTCTGGCGGTCCATCCTGCGGCAGCACATGACCGGCCTGGCCCTCCGGAAACACATCGACGCGGAGACAGCTGCCCAGGCATCAGAGGGCGGGGCTCGGGCCGCTGGCCTCTACCTGCTGGGAGTGCTGCCCTTCCTGGGCCGCTTCCTGCGGCGTGTATGGGGCCACCGGCTCTACCGGCGGCACTACCGCCTCCTGTGCACCAGCCCATCCTACCTGGGCCGGACCTGGAAGGGCCGGCGGGCGGAGGCGCTCATCCGCTGGCACCGGGACGGGCGCCTGACCTGCCAGAAAGCGGAGCGTCTCAACCGGGCGCCCCTGCGGTTCGCCGCCCATCTCCCGCTCTCCCTCCTTCCTGCCGGCCTGCACCGCTTTTGCTCCGACCGCAGGTTCGCGCGGAAGAGGCTGGATTTTATCTTCCTGCGGCCCCTTCGCCTCTATTTCCGTGCGGACGCCCGCGAGCAGTGGCTGCAGGATACCATTTCCCAGGGGGAGGACAGCGGCATGCTCACCACCGAGGAGAGCGGCCGCATCCGGGCACGGATCAAAGAGCCATTCATCCAGAAATACCTCAAGAGCCTGGCCGTACACGTGTGCACGGTCCCGGTCACCCAGGTCGTCTCCGTCCTGGTGGCCGTCATATATGTGCGGCTCCATCCGGAGCTCTCCTGGCAGGAGGCGTCCCTGCGGGCCGGTTTGATCCTGGGGCTGTTCCAGGTCATCCCCATCTCACCCGGTTCCCTGGCACGGGGCCTGTATGTCACCTTCCTGGTGCTGCGGGAACGCAATTTTAAGGACTACAACATCGCCTTTTTCCTGAGTTTTTTTAAATATGTCGGCTACCTGGCCTTCCCCATCCAGATGGCCTACAGGTATCCGGACCTGGCACGTTTCATGGCCGGCCACTGGGCCACGGGTGTCGTCCACATCGTCCCGGTATTCGGCGAGCGGGGCGCCCTGCTGGAGCATGCCATGTTCGACCTGTTCTACAACACCCCGCTGACCGTGAGGCGGCGCATGCTGCGGCGGCGTCAGTCCCGAGAGGGGAGGGCAAAGCGCTCCTGGCACACCGTACCCGTGGTCCTGGGCTGTCTGGGGCTCCTGATCGGCCTCGAGGCCCTATCCGCCCGGCTGACAGGAAGCCCGGCCGGATTCCATCAGGTCTGGTGGGCGGCCCTGTGGGTCCCGGTCCTGCTGGGTGTCGCGGTGACGGCAGGGGCCGGGGGGGCCTCACTCGGCGGGCGCCTGGGCCTGGCGGCCCTGAGCGGGGCGCTCCTGGGATGGCTTTATGCCGTGAGCAGCGCCCTTGTCAGGCTTAATTTTGCCTTCTCCCCGTCCGAATCCCTGGACTTATTGGCTTTGCTCGGCAGCACGGCGGCCCCGGGATTCTGGCAGGCCTTCCTCTTTTCCCTGCTGGCGTTGATCGCCGTCCTGGTTACGGAAACCCGCAGGACCCGGTCCTAGGCCTGAACCGCTCCCACCAGGCTCCGGGCCGTCTCCACGATCCTCTGCATGTGGGGCACGGCTTTTTCCGCCAGGACCCTGGCAAAGGGGATCGTATCCTCCGTGCACACCCGTGCGTAGGAGGCACTGACACCCGACTCCATCACCACTGCCGCCAGCTCGCCGGACAGCCCGAACTCCCGGTAATCCTCATCCACCACCAGCATCCGTCCGGTCTGCGCGACCGATTCCAGGACCGTGGCCGCATCCAGGGGGGAGACCGACCGCAGGTCGATGACACAGGAGGATATTCCATCTTTCTCAAGGCTTTCCGCAGCCTCCAGGCACCGAAACACGCTCACTCCCAGGCTGACCATCGTGAGATCGAGGCCTTCCCTGCGGACAGACGCGGACCCAAGTGGGACCGGCTCCCACGGCAGGGGAACGCCCCCGGAGGCGCCGGCTTCCGGGATATCCAGGTCCAGGTTCTTCCTCCCTCCGGTCACCAGGTACTCGAGATGCCGTTCGGAGAGCAGCTTGTGCTCGCAGAAGACCACCGGCCCGTCCGACCGCAAGGCCGACAGCATCAGCCCTCCGGCATCCGCTGGATTGGACGGCACGACCACACTCAGCCCCGGGATGTGGGCCAGCCATCCCCAGAGGCTCTGCTCGTGCTGGCCGGCATCCCCGTAGCCGCCGCCGCAGGAGGCACGGACCACCAGGGGCACGTTCCAGAGCCCCCCGGAAAACACCTCGGTCTTGGCGGCATGGTTGACGAGGGCATCCATGGCCACGGTCACGAAATCCACCATCCAGAGCTCGACCACGGGGCGCAGCCCGGCCATGGCCGCGGCCACGGCCGCCCCCATGAAACCGGCCTCGCTGATCGGTGCGGAGCGTACGCGTTCCTCCCCGAACCTCGTGTAGAGCGGGAGCCGGAAGGCCGCGATATCTTCTCCCAGAAGCACGATTCGGGGATCACGGTCCATCTCTTTGCCCAGAACATCATCCACGGCCTCAGAAAACTTCATGGTTTTCATCACACCGTCCTCCCGGTCCGGTCCGCCAGCGCCTCGGACACGACCGCCTCCATCTCATTCCGGATATCCTCTTCGGTCTGTTCCAGCCAATCCCCTTCGTCTTTCAGCCGCTCCCGGGTCAGCCTCAGGGGATCCATACGCTTTGCCTTCTGCTCCTGCCTGGCCCTGTCGATCCGGGTCAGGGCCCGCTTCAGGTTCCCCAGCCGGGCAGCGCGGCCCTCGCCCTCCGAAGACACGAGAGACCGTATGGTCTCTCCCGCCATGTGCCGGGCCTGCTTGAGTGGCCGCCGCAAGATCCTCAGGTACCCGTCACCCAAAAAATGGCCTTCATAATGAAAGCATCGGGAGAGCAGGAAGGCCGGGGGGCCCCCTTCCCTGACCGCCTGGAAAGCCGAGGAGGCCGCCTCCCGAACAGATTCCACCCGGGTCCCGTCCACCTCATAAGGCATAAGCCCCAGTCCCTGGGCCCGCTGCAGCAGGTCACCCCCGGTCACCTCTAAGGAGAGGGTTGTGATGGACAGGCCGTTGTCCTTGCACACGAAGACCACCGGAAGTTTCC
>CBFDBC010000150.1:0-9350 GCA_965602945.1 uncultured bacterium
GGGGTGTTCGAGGCCGTTACCGCCGCCATCTACCTGGATGGGGGGATCGAAGCGGCGCAGCGTTTTCTGCTGAGTCATTTCAGCCATTTCATCCGCAAGATCGATACCGCCGACTTTGTCATAAACAACTACAAGTCAGCCCTGCAGGAGTATCTTCAGAGAGACGACTCCGGCGCCCCGGTGTATAAAACTATGACCACACGGGGACCTGACCACAAGAAATGCTTCGAGGTAGAGGTATCTTTCAGGGACAAATGCCTGGCCAAAGCCAGGGGTTATTCCAAAAAAGATGCCGAGCAGAAGGCGGCGGAAAAGGCCTTCAAAAAACATTTCGGGAAAAAGCTCAAATCCCTGACCTCCGAAACCTTCCTATATAAGAAAAAGAAGGAATAACCGGGAGCACGCCCGCTGCATTCGCTCGCAATGACTTCACCCCGTGTAATAGGCGCGGTGAAGTCAATCCTTGCTCATGAGTATGGACACCGGCTCCAGTTCTGGGATGTTGGCGCAAATGATCTTTACGATCGCAGCCACCGGAACAGCCAGGACCATCCCCGGGAGGCCCCACAGCCATCCCCAGAAAAAGAGGAAAAAGAGCACGACCAGAGGGCTCAAGCCCAGCCCCTCTCCCATGATCCGGGGCTCGAGCACATTCCCCATGATCTGCTGGATCAGGGTCAGCAGGACAAAGATCCAGACGGCAGGCCAGATGGAGTCGAACTGGAGCAGCGCGATCGTTACAGGGAAAAATGTGGCGAGGACCGATCCGATGCTGGGGATGAAGTTCAGGATGAAAGTGAAGAAACCGAAGGTGATGGCAAAATCCACCCCAAATCCCAACAAAACCGCGGTCACGAGCGCGCCGGTTATCAGGCTGACGAATGTCTTTATGATCAGGTATTTCTGGATCTGAGTGTCGATGTTATGGATGATGTCCAAGACCCGCTCGTTGCGCTCCGGGGGCAAAGCCCTCTTCAATTTCTCCTTGGTCCTGCCGCGGCCCGCAAGTATGAACATCAGAAAGAAGAAGACCAGGAAGAGCTTGGAAACAAAGGACAGGAAGGGGCCCAGGGTAGCTAGCAGCAGACTTCCGATCCTCCTCAGATCGATGTGTTCACTCCAATCGATGGGCTGTATGTCAGCGGGCGGGACAAACCGCTGCTGCAGGGAATCGATGTTTGCGAGGATCTTGTCTCCGTATTTGGGGAGTTCGGCTGCGAAAGATTTGCCTGCGGAGTAAAAAATGATGCTCATAAGATAGAGGCCGAAAAATGTGATCAGGAGCAGGATGATCATAGATACGGTCTTGGGAACCCTGCGCCGGGTGAAAAAATCCAGGATGGGGTACATGATAAAGGAGAGAAACACGGCCAGGAAAAAGGGAAACAGCACGGCCATGGCCAGCTTGAGCACGACTCCGCAGATAAATATGACTATAAGGATGAGGCTTATGGTTACGATCTTGTTGTCCCGCATGGGTCTCCTGGGCCATTATAATCCACTCCCAGCACGGCCACAAGCCAAAAAATAAGGGCTCGGATAGCAAATCCGGCTGCGTGAGTAGCTAGGATGTTGAGGCGGGTCACCTCAAGGGGTGAGATCTCCCGAGGCAATATCACCCTGGTGTTCACCGTGAAAGGCGATTGACCATTTTCGGGCTTGGAGTAAAATCGAAAAGAAGTTTTTACTACAAGGAGCTATGCCCGAAAAACTCGGGTTCGAGCCATGAAAGTGCTGATCGCAGAAGACAACATGATATCCTCCCGGGCCCTGGCCGGCAGTATCGAAAAATGGGGCTACGAGATTATCACGGCCCGCAACGGTCAGGAAGCGTGGGAAGCTTTGAACGAGAAGCACGAAACTCAAACAAGCGGCAGCATCCGCATCGCTCTGCTTGACTGGGAAATGCCCAAGATAAGCGGAATCGAGCTCTGCCGGAGAATAAGAGGGCTCGGGGCGCATTCCCGGGATTATGTCTACATCATCCTCATGACCGGGAGAGACTACCAGGAAGACATCCTCCAGGGTTTGGCGGCCGGAGCCGACGATTATATGACCAAACCCTTCGACTTTATCGAGCTCAAGATCCGGCTGCAGAACGGAGAACGCATCATCGAGAGGGAAAAAATTCAGGAAGAGCTGCATGCGAAGGATGCGCTGACCCACCTCTGGAACCGGAACAGGATCCTGGGATTCCTGGATGATGAGATCGACCGGAACGCGCGCCAGGATCAGCCGACCTCCATCCTGCTGGTGAAGATCGACGGGCTGTCCCGCTTCAACGAGTCCGACGGGTATACCACGGGCGACCACATCCTGACCGAGGTAGCCGCCCGCCTCCACGATTCCATCCGGAGCTATGACAAGCTGGGCCGTTTTGGCGGTGATGAATTCCTCGGCGTATTCCCCAACTGCCGGGAGGAGCATCTCAACCATTTGGCTGAGAGGCTTCGCCGGGCCGCCGTCCGGGACCCGATCCGGACGGAAGCCGGGGACCGGGAGATCTCCGTTTCCCTGGGAGGAGCTTCTTCCTCATATTTCTACAGCTGCAGGGGCCAAGAGCTCCTGGCCGCCGCACAGAAGGCCCTTGAAGAGGCAGAGACAAAAGGAGGGAACATGGCTGTGTTCCTGCCATCCGAGAGGAAACACTGAACATGGACCAACGTTTCCTGTCACCCGAAGGAGAGCCGACCGGCCAGGATTCTCATGTAGAGAAGGCCTATCTCGACCAGCTGTTTGAGAGTGCCCTGGAAGGCATCGTGATCACAGACCTTCAGGGTGCCATCATGCGTGTGAACCGCCATTTTTCAGAAATTTTCGGCTATGGTAAAGAAGAGGCGGCGGGCAAATTGATCGACAGGCTCATCGCTCCTGAAGATAATCCCTTCCACGCCATGGCCATCACCGAGAAGGTGGCCAACGGCGAGACAGTAACCTTTGATGCGGTCCGCAAACGCAAGGACGGCGCTTCGATACATGTATCGGTGATCGCCGCGCCCATTTTCGTGGATAATCAGTTGGAAGCCGTTTACGGCATCTACCGCGACATCACCCAGCGCAAACAGGTGGAAAGAGCCCTGCAGGATCAGCGGGACAGGATACAGAGATACCTGGACCTGGCCGGGGTCATGTTTATCGCCCTCAATGTCCGGGGCGAGATAACACTGGTCAACCAGAAGAGCTGCGATCTCCTTGGCCGCACCCAGGAGGACCTTCTGGGCACGAACTGGTTCGATCACTTCGTCCCGGAAAGAATGCGCGAGGAGGTCAGGGGCGTATTTCAGAATCTCATCGGCGGCGGGCAGGAGCCGCTGGAACCCTATGAAAACCCGGTGGTGGCACATGGAGGCGAAGAGAAGCTGATCGCCTGGCACAACACCGTTGTAAGGGACCGGAACGGTAAGGTCACGGGAACGCTGGCCTCGGGCGAGGACATAACAGAGCGCAAGAAAGCGGAAGAGGCGCTCCGTCGATCCGAAGAACAGTACCGGATGATCTTCGAATCCTTTCATGATGTGTATTACCGTTCGGATAAAAGCGGCCGTATCACCATCATCAGTCCTTCGGTTTATCAACAGGCGGGGTATCATCCCGATGAGATCATCGGCCATCCGGTCATCGATTTCTATGCCGACTCCAAGGAGTACGAACAGTTCCAGGCCGCCTTGATGGAGGAAGGCGCCGTTCATGACCATGAGCTGAGATTGAGGGCCAAAAATGGCAGGGAGATCGCCGCCTCGGTCAATGCCCGCGTCCTCATGGATGAGAACCAGTCCCCCGTGGGTGTGGAAGGTGTCCTTCGCAACATATCGGAACGCAAACAGGACGAGAAGGCCATACAGAGAGAGGCGGCCAAGCTTTCGGCGATGATCTCCGGGATGAAGGAAGGGGTGCTCTTCGTCAATGCCGAAAACCGCATCGCAGAGGTCAACGACTTCGTGCTCAAGCTCTACGGACAGGAAAAAGATGACTTCCTGAACAAACATGTTTCCGAGATCTATCTCGGCCTTCCCTCCAAGGATTTGGAAGAACACATCGGCCAGTTCAAAATGAATCCCAATTCGGCCCAGGTTTCGGCCCAGGTCGCCATCAAAGACATGGAAGCCATCCTGAGGCTCCAGCCGGTCTACCACATCAACCGCTACGAAGGGCTGATCCTGAACCTGATCGATGCCACGGAACTGGTCATGGCCAAGCGGCAGGCCCAGGCCGCCAACAAGGCAAAAAGTGAATTCCTGGCCAACATCAGCCATGAGATCCGGACTCCCATGAACGGCATCCTGGGAATGACCGACCTCGCCCTGGGAACGGAGCTGTCCCCCGAACAACGAGAATACCTGTCCGGCATAAAGACATCAGCTAAGTCCATGCTGTCGTTGATCAACGATTTCCTGGACTTCTCGAAGATCGAAGCCCGCAAGATCCAGTTGGAATCCACTCCCTTCAATCTCCTCGACTTTATCTACGAAACCGCCCGTGCCTTCGCCATCCCAGCCCAGAAAAAGAAACTGGATTTCATCTGTGATGTGCCTTCCGCGCTGGCCACGGAAATCGTGGGCGACCCGGGCCGCATCGGGCAGGTCATCAAGAACCTGGTCCACAATGCCATCAAGTTCACGGACCAGGGCGAGATCGTGGTATCGGTCCGGGAACAAGAGCGCTCAGGACGGGACATATCCCTGGAATTTGCAGTCCAGGACTCAGGCATCGGAATCGCTCAGGACAAACGCAAACTCATCTTCGATGCCTTTGTCCAAGCCGACGGGTCCATGACCCGCAAATTCGGGGGCAGCGGCCTGGGACTATCGATCTCCGCAGAGCTGGTTGACCTGATGGGAGGGACCATCGAGGTAGCGAGCTCGGAAAACCAGGGCAGCAAATTCAGCTTCAAACTTCCCTTGAAACTGCCGGAAGCCTCGCACAGGAAACCACCTCGGGAATTGATGGATTTCAGATACCTGCCGGTCCTGTTGGTGGATGATAACGCCGAAAGCCGAAGGGTCATCAAATCCATGCTGGAAGATTTTAAGCTCAAGGTAGACGAAGCAGGCGGGGCCCAGGAAGCCGAGTCCATGATCGAGAGGGCCCGGGAATCCAGCCTCCCCTACACCGCTATCTTCGTGGATGCCTATCTTCCGGGCAACGACAGCTTCATCCTGATGGACATGTTCCGGCTTTTCCCTGAGCTGGGGCCGACTACCGTCATGCTGTTCAGTTCCTCCGCCCGCCAGGAAGACGCCAAACCCTGGGAAAAGCTGGGGATCACCGCAACCGTGAAGAAGCCCATAAAGATCTTTGACCTGATGGGTGTCATTCAGAAACTGCTGGGAATGAGCGGCCCCAGCGAAGAGACCGTGGAAGAAAGCGGCTCCTACGCTGAAACCGACACCAAGAAACTCTACCGCGTCCTGGTCGCCGACGACAACATCGTAAACCGGAAGGTCGTTCACTACATGCTGGAAAAAAAGGGCCATCAGGTCATCAGCGTCCAGGATGGGCGGGAAGCCCTCCAAGCCATGGATAACAACCTTATAGACGTTGTCCTCATGGATGTTCAGATGCCGGTCATGAACGGGATCGAAGCAACCGCCGCCATCCGGGAAAAAGAACACGGCGGCAACGTACACATACCCATCATCGCACTGACTGCCCACGCCATGAAGGGTGACAGGGAGCGCTGCCTTGAAGCGGGCATGGACGACTACATACCAAAACCGATCAACCCGGACAATCTGTTCTCCACAATGGAAAAGATGGTCAAGAAATTCCCGAGGCGGGCCAAGGACCAGGACTCCCCAAGATAGAGAAATCAATCATGTCGAAGATACTGATCGCTGAAGACGACCTTGTCACTGCCAAGATCATCGAACGTCACCTGCAGGAATGGGGATACCAGATATTCCTGGAAAAAAACGGAGAAGACGGCTGGGCCACCCTTGAAAAGGAAAACATCCAGATCGCACTGCTGGACTGGATGATGCCGAAGATGGACGGCCTCCAGCTGTGCCGGAGAGTAAGGGCTGCACGGTCCGATCCCTATACATATCTTATCCTGCTGACCGCCCGTACCTCCACGGACGATATCGTCGAGGGCTTGAACGCCGGGGCGGACGACTACATCACGAAACCGGTGGAGCCCTCCGAACTGCGTGCCCGCCTCATGACGGGGATACGGATCATAGAGCTGGAGAACAGGAACAAGCGGCTGCAGAAAAAGCTGGAACAGCTGGCCCGTGAAGACAGCCTGACCGGATTCCTGAACAAAAAGAATATCCATGAGCGGCTGGAAGAGGAGCTGAGCCGGGGACGGCGTGAGAACCGGCCGGTGAGCACCGTCCTGCTGGATATCGACAATTTCAAACTCATCAACGACACCCACGGGCACAACGTGGGCGACCAGGTGATCCTGGAGATCGCGGGCCGCCTGCGCGGGAACATCCGCAGGCACGATCACATCGGCCGGTACGGCGGAGACGAAATATTGGTCCTGCTCTGGCATGCGGCGACGGAACCGCTCCGTATCGTCGCCGAACGGCTCTGCCGGTGTGTCTCTCAGGAACCCATCCCCACGGACGCAGGGCCACTGCGGGTAACGGTCAGTGTGGGAGGGGCTTCTTCGGAAGAACATCCGGACATCTCAGGTAAAGACCTGATCAAGCTCTCGGACCAGGCACTGTACAAGGCCAAACACCAGGGCCGCAACCGTGTTGAGATCATTAATATCCCGGATGAAAACCATGATAAAAATTACAGTCCTTATTAACAAGGGGGAAAACAGCCATGTTTGATGAATCGGCAGACAGCAGCGTCATCCACTATGAGTCCGCACTGGAGCGTATCGGCGGGGACAGAGAATTCCTCGACGAACTCCTCGGGATCTATCAGGAAGAGTTCGAGCTGAATGTGAACAAGCTTGACCAGGCCGTACAGGCAGGGGACTTCACGTCCATCCAGGAAGTGGGCCACAGCCTCAAAGGCTCATCCGCCAACCTGAGCCTGAACCTGCTCAGAGACAAGGCGTATCTGCTTGAGACCGCAGGCAGAGAATCGGATCTTCCGCTGGCCCAGCGCAGCACGGAGGAACTGAAGGTGGAATTCCAGCGCCTCCAGCAGCACCTGGCCGAGAACCAGCCAGCCTCCTAGATCAGCGCGTTTCCAGGCTTTTCATGAGGGAGGCCAGGTACTTCTCTCCTATCTTTTCAAACCCGTCTTTGATCTTTATCACACCACATAGATAACGTCCCGTCCGCCCTATATAGATGTTGTGATAGTATTTGTCCTTGATGATATAGCCCTCGGATTGCTGCTCGAGCGACGGTTTCCCTTTCGCTTCCAGATACCGCCCCAGCATGGACCGGGCATCGTTTTCGTCTTTGCCCACGATCACAAAACAGTCAAAGGCCTGGTCCCCCAGCCGGTAATTGGCCATGAAACCGCTGTGCAGGAATCCATACCCCATGACGTTATTGAGGATAAATTTTTCGGTGTTGGCCACCAGGCCTTCATCGGGGAAAGCCGCCAGAAGACCGGGAAAGCCACCTGTGCCGCCGACCCGGGTAACGATGTCCTCGGCGAAGCCTTTGAGCGTGCGTTCTGATCCTTCCTCACAATCAAAACAGAGGAGTTTCACATAGTAGCGGCCAGCCAGGAAGTTCAACGAGCCTTCTTCCAGGTAGCCTTGAACACCGATGGGGATGAAGGGATTCTCAGGATACCGTTCCGCGCTGTAGATCCCGAATGAGTTAACGGGTCCGCCCATGTCGTAGATCTCGACGGCCATCGCGCTCTCCGTCCCTTTCTTCTGGTACTGGGCCACGACCAGTTCATGAAAGTCATAGGACAGATAGATCTCGGCCGCTCCGTTGATGTATTCGAAAAGGTTCTCCGGGAAATAGGTCTGAGAGTCCTCGCTGTGGGCCCAATCCGTGACCTCCGGCAGCAGCTTCATCAGCCCCTGCCCATCAGACTGTGCCGGGGCAGTCCCGGCCAGGACCAACAGCCCGCAGGTCGCCGTGACAACGGCCAGGCAGATCTTCAGGCTATTTAGTGCTTTTCGCATTGCCATTCTCCTCGATGTTTTCTTGCACCGATACTATAGACGTTTTCCGCCTTTTTGACAATATTCATACAGGATGAATGAGCTGCCGATGGGAGGGGGAGGTTAGACGGCGGGACATCCGGACTGTATTGACAGCGGGAAGATTGGAGAGTAACTTGGAGAGGATGGCCAGATCCAGGGTGGTACTCATCAAATCCCCGGGGGTCCTCTCCCGGAACGGGGCACTGAACGGCAAAGCGCTGGCAGCCATGTTCGACCGTGGCATCTCCCTGCTCGGCGGGTCTGAAGTCGAAGAGGCCCTCCTGCACGGCCTCTTCAAACGGGAAGACACCATAGGGATCAAGGTGAACACCATTGGGGGCAAGGCGCTGTCCACACGGCCCGAGACAGCCGCGGCCCTGGCCCGGGTCCTGACCGGAGCCGGCTTCGCCGACGACCGGATCGTCATATGGGATCGAACCAACCGCGAGCTGAGCGAGGCCGGCTTCTCCCTGCGCATGAACCGGGGTAAAGGCCCCAGGATCTATGGAACGGATTCACAAGGCCTGGGGTACTCGAGCCAACTGGTGTCCCACCGCAGCATAGGCAGCCTGTTCTCCCTCATCCAGTCCCGTACGGTCACGGCCTCCGTGAGCTTGGCGATCCTGAAAGATCACGGCCTGGCCGGAGTCACGGCCGGCATGAAGAATTACTTCGGTGCCATACACAACCCCAACAAATACCATGACGATCACTGCGATCCCTACGTGGCGGATCTGTTCGAGACCGCGCCTGTAAAGGGCAAGCACCGGCTGACCGTGATCGATGCCCTGCGGGTACAGTACCACCGGGGCCCCGCGTATCATGCCGCATGGGCAGAGCCTCAGGGCGCCCTGATCTTCAGCACGGACCCTGTGGCCGCGGATTTCACGGGATGGCAGCTGATAGAAAGACTCCGGGCCCGGTCCGGGCTCCCCTCCCTGGCGGAGGAAGAACGAGAGCCTTCCTACATCCGTACAGCTTCGCGGCTGGGCCTGGGACAGGCCCGCAGCGCGGACATATCCCTTATAGAAGAGGTGCTGTGAAAAGGCGCAGGTTTATCCAGCTCGGTGCGGGCGCCGGGATCGCGGCCGGCTCAGGCCTGGGACCCGTGTGTCTGGACCTGGAAGCGCTCCAGGAGACATCCAACCTCTCACGGGTCGAGGCCCGTTTCTACCGGAAGCATCCCGATCGGGAGATCGAATGCCTCCTCTGCCCGCGTTTCTGCAAGCTGGGCGACAAAGAACGCGGCTACTGTGGCGTGAGGGAAAAT
>CBFDBC010000151.1:0-9344 GCA_965602945.1 uncultured bacterium
AGGCCCGGTTCGGAGAGGAGAAGGAGGCCTTTTACCGTGAGGCCTATGCCCCCCATGTCGAGGCCGTTCCCGGCTTTGTTGACTTCGCAGCCGGTCTCAAGGCCCACGGCGTGCGCACGGCCGTGGCCACCTCGGCGCCGCGCATCAACCTGGACTTTGTGTTGGAGCGCCTCCCTATAGCCCCGTATCTGGACGTGCTGGCCGACTCTTCCTGGGTGACCCGGGGCAAGCCCGATCCGGAGATCTACCTCAAGGCGGCCTCCGCACTGGACTGCCTCCCCAGGGTCTGTGTGGTTTTCGAGGATTCCTTCGCCGGCATCCGGTCCGGCCAGAACGCGGGCATGAAGGTGGTCGCCCTGGCCACCACCCATCCGCCGGAACGTCTGTCCCCCTATTCTCCGGACCTGATCATCCCCGACTTCACGCAGCTCGACTATACGGCCTTCCGGGCCCTTATCGTCGGCCTGTCTTGATCGGCTCGTCGCAATAATGAGTACCTGGAAAGGTGTTCCCCGTCATTGTTAGATACCCCCCTGTCATTGCGAACGAAGCGAAGCAATCTCATGAGATCGCTTCGTCGCTGCACTCCTCGCGATGACGCATGAGACCGATGGAGCTCATTTCGGCAGGAAGCTCATTCGTAGCGCAGGGACCTGACCGGATCGGCCCGGGCCGCCCTGAGCGAATGAAAATACACCGTGGCCAGGGCGATACCGAGGGCGATGAGCCCGGAGAACACGAAGAGCTGCCAGCCCATGTCGGTTCTGTATGCGAACCTCTCCAGCCAGCGATGCAGGACATACCAGGCGACCGGCCAGGCAAGCAGGTTGGCTAGGGCCACCCACTTCATGAAGTCCTTCATGAAGATCAGGGTGATCCTCGCCATCGAAGAGCCCAGCACCTTGCGGATGCCGATCTCCTTGGTGCGCTTCTTCACGGTGAAGGACGCCAACCCCAGGAGGCCCAGGCAGGACAGGAACACAGCCAAACCCGTGATCCAGTTGATGATATTCCCTGTGAGATGCTCATGCCGGTACAGGTCGTCGACCATCTCGTCCAGAAACCGCACCGAAACCGGATAGTTGGGGATGACCTTCTGGACGGTCTTCTCGATGGCCGCTACAGTTTCCGGCATTCCTTCCGGCCGGATCCGGATGAACATCTTGTTTCCCGTCCCTCGCCGTGCCAGGACAAGCATGAAAGGCCGGACCTCCTCATGGAGAGACTGGGTGTGGAAGTCCTCGACCACGCCCACGATGACGCCGGGGTCCTCACGGCCCGAGCGCACGCCCCGGATCAGCCGTGTCCCTACGGGCTGCCGCAGCCCCAGGGCGCGGGCGGCAGCCCGGTTGATGACATAGGCGTCCTGGGGATCGGAGGGAAATTCCCGTGAGAAGAATCGCCCCTCGACCAGGTCGATCTTCAGCGTGTCCAGGAAGTCGTAACCCACCCAGGCTGTGCCCAGGATGGCTTGACGCAGGCCGCCCTCATCATACCATCCCGAGGACGAGGATGCGCTCCAGAATACCATGTCGTAGGTGGAGATGGTGACGGCATCCACATTGGGGAGCTCCAGAAGCCGTTCCTTGACGGCCGGAAAGCGCAACGCCAGCTGTCCCTTGACCGGGATCTTAAGGACCTGTTCTTTCTGAAATCCCAGGTCCTTGTTCCGGATGAATTCCATCTGGCGGGAGACCACCAGGGTGCTGATGATGAAGAGGATCGAGAGGGCAAACTGCGTAACCACCAGGAACTTGCGCAGCATCGCCTTGCCTCCCAGGCGGAACCGGCCTTTGATGATGGACACGGGATCGAAGGAGGAGAGGAAGAAGGCGGGGAATGTACCGGATACGATGCCGGTCACCAGCGCAATGCCCACGAAAAGCAGGATTATCGTTCCCGTCAGACGCAGCCTGAGATCCTGCCCCACCAGCGTGCCCACCGATGGCAGGAGCAGCTGCACCAGCAGCAGGGCCAGGAACAGGGCGATGAAAGACAGGAGCAGGTACTCGCTCAGGAACTGACGCACGAGCTGGAGGCGGCCGGATCCCACGACCTTCTTGATCCCGATCTCCTTGAACCGGTTCTCCGAGCAGGCGGTGGAGAGGTTGATGAAGTTGATGCAGGCGATGAGCAGGATGATCCCGGCCATCACGGAAAAGATGGTCACGTAGGTGATGAGCCCGCCGCCGCCCGGGGCGTAGAGGTGGACCTTGTTCATGGGCTGAAGGTAGAGCGTCTGCCTGGGAATTCCCTCAGGCTTGCGGTCGTTGTAGACCTCCGCGATCTTTGCATTCATTCCTTCGATGGAGGTGCCTTCCTGAAGCAGGACATAGGCTTCGCGCACATCCTTCCATCCCCACTGATCGGCGATGTTCGCGGCGCGCCCGTAAGGGACCAGGAAGTCGAACTGGAGGGAGGAATTCTTAGGGAGTTTGCGGACCACTCCTGTAACCTTGAGGGACACACGGTCGTCGATCCAGATGGCCTTGCCCAGTGCCTCCTCTTCGCCCATGAGTTTCCGCGCCAGCTCCTCCGTGATGACGATGGAGCGGGGAGCATCCAGGGCTGAGTCGAGATCTCCGGACAGCAGCGGGAATGTGAACATCCGTAGAAAGCCGGGATTGACCCTCAGGCCGCCGCTGATGAAAACCTGTCTGCGATGCGACAGTTTGTGCTCGGTGCTGCCCAGGTTGGAGGCAAGCACCACTTCCGGATACTCGGACTCGAGCAGTCCGGGGATGAGCCCGACCATCACCGTGTCGTGCCAGCCGCCGTCTTCGCTCCGCAGGACGAGCCTGTGCAGGTCGTCGAGGTTCTCGTGGAACCGGTCGTAGGTCATCTCATACCTGACCCAGAGCAGGATGAGGATGCAGACCGCCATGCCCACGGCCAACCCGGTGAGGTTGATGAACGAGTAAACCTTCTGCCGCCGGATGTTTCGCCAGGTGAGCTTGAGGGAGGCCCTGAACATGGCCCCGGTCCAGTACAGCCGCACGGACACGGCCGATGCGAACGCACATGCGATCTGGAACCAGTACCATCCCCGGGCATACAGGCTGCCCTTGGCGGCTGCCCGGTCGTGCGCATTCTCCTGGATGTCGCCGTATACGGATTCGGCGTCGTGTCGGGGCAGGATACACCTCAGGATCTTTTCCCCAAAACCGGGAGATTTGATGGCCCTTTTAGTCATTCCGCGTCTCCCAGGATCTCCCGGCGGAGGAAATTTTCCCACATCGCATCCTGTTCATGCCTCAAGGCCTTGAGCGCGTCCACCCCGAGTGAGGTTGCGCGGTAGAGCTTCTTCCTTCTCCCCCCCCGCTTGGCGGTCGCCGCACCCATAACGGAGGAGATGAAGCCCTTTTTCTCAAGCTTGAGGAGTGGTTTGTGGATGATGCCCACCGACCAGCTCTTGCCCGTGAGCCCGGACAGGTGATCTTTAATGGAGAGAAGGTAGGCGTCATCCTGTAAATCCCAGACAGCCAGCAGCACCTGTTCTTCCCGACGCGACAGTGACTCCATGTTCGCTCCTTTTTTCCTATCTGTTAGAAAAAGTAAAACAATTCAGCCCGGTTGTCAAGCAATATTTTAGAAAAAGTAAAACAAATTGTCCGGCCGGCAGGGATCGCCCCACAAGTGGTTCCCTATCATCTTGTCTGCCCGAGTCATTCCCATCTCGGTTGCGGACAGTTTTCACCAAGTAACGCCCGTTTGATTTTGGAGGGTGTGTGTGATAAAAGCAGGGGAGATTTTATATCAGATCAATTAACCTGGAACAACGGGAGAGAGCATGATCCTGCAGACGGTCGACTGGGCTTTTGTTCTGGGATTCTTCATCTTTTCGCTCATCATCGGGCTGGCGGTCTCCAAGCGGGCCGGGAGCAGCGCCTCGGAGTTCTTCCTCTCGGGGAGGAACATGCCCTGGTGGCTGCTGGGTATCTCCATGGTGGCCACCACATTCTCCACCGACACACCGAACCTGGTGACCGACATCGTGCGCCAGAACGGTGTGTCCGGCAACTGGGTCTGGTGGGCCTTCTGCCTGACTGCCATGCTCACCGTCTTCGTGTATGCCAAGCTGTGGCGCCGTTCCCAGGTCGTCACAGACCTGGAGTTCTACGAACTGCGTTACAGCGGGAAGGCCGCCGCTTTCCTGCGCGGGTTCCGGGCGCTGTACCTGGGAATCTTTTTTAATGTCCTGATCATGGCCACCGTGTCGCTGGCCATCATCAAGATCGGGGGCGTCATGTTCCGGTTCACGCCCCTGCAGACGCTCCTGATCGCGTTGGTCATAACCGCCGCCTACAGCGCGTTGGGCGGGCTGCGCGGTGTCCTGATCACGGATTTTTTCCAGTTCGGGATCGCCATGGTCGGGGCGGTCGGGGCCGCCATCGTGGCCATCCGGCTGCCCCAGGTGGGAGGTGTGAAGGCCCTGCTTATGAATGCTAATGTGGTAGGTAAGCTGAGCCTGCTGCCGGATTTCAACAGCCTGGACGCCCTGGTCCCGCTCTTCATCCTGCCCCTTGCCGTGCAGTGGTGGAGCGTCTGGTACCCGGGAGCCGAGCCGGGCGGGGGAGGGTATATCGCCCAGCGCATGCTCTCGGCCAAGTCGGAGAAGCACGCCGTGGGCGCCACCTTCCTGTTCACCGCCGCGCACTACGCGCTGCGGCCCTGGCCCTGGATCATCGTGGCGCTGTGTTCCCTTGCGGTCTTCCCCAACCTGGAGGCCCTGCAGGCTGCCTTTCCCCATGTCGATCCCTCGGTCCTCAAGCACGACCTGGCCTACCCGGCCATGCTGACCTACCTCCCGGCCGGGCTCCTGGGATTGGTGGTGGCATCCCTGATCGCGGCCTTCATGTCCACCATCTCCACCCATCTCAACTGGGGCTCGTCCTATGTGGTCAACGACTTCTACAAACGTTTCGTGAACCGCGGCGCCTCGGATAAACAGCAGGTGCGGGTGGGGCGCATCTCCACCGTGGTACTCATGATCCTGACCGGGTTCCTGGCCCTGGTGTTGAGCAACGCCCTCCAGGCTTTCAACATCCTGCTGCAGATCGGAGCCGGCACCGGCTTGCTCTTCATCCTGCGCTGGTTCTGGTGGCGGATCAATCCCTATTCCGAGCTGACGGCCATGGGCGTGTCCTTTTTTGTTGCCGTGTACTGGCAGATAGTCCATCCCTGGACCGGGCTTCCGGCCGTCTCCACCCATGTCCAGCTGGTCTCGGCCGTGGCCGTGACCACGGTGAGCTGGATCCTGGTGACGTTCCTGACCCGGCCCTCGGACACGCAGACGTTGCGGTCCTTTTACCGGCTGGTGAAACCGGGCGGCCCCGGCTGGCGCAGGGTGATCGAGGAGGCCGTTCAGGAAGACGATCCCGTTGAAACACCGGGTCAGGGATGGGATGTCCCGGTCGGGATCATATGCATGGTGATGGGCTGCCTGGGGGTCTACAGCGCCCTGTTCGCCACGGGATACTGGATCTACGGCCGTTCGCTGGCCGCGGCCCTCCTCTCGGCCGTGGCCCTGGCCTCGACTGTGGTCCTTATCAGGACCTGGAAAAAATTGAGGATGACGGATTAAAAAGGGGCCTGTCCCCTTTTTTGATGCCGGCTGGGAAAATGACAGAGCTGAAGAAGGAACTGAGCCTGTACGGGCTCACCATGGTGGCCATCGGGTCCTGCATCGGGTCCGGGATCTTCCTGACGCCCTCCCAGATCGCCGGCTACCTGCCCGCTCCGCTCCTCATCCTGCTGGTCTGGGCCATTGGCGGCGTGATCACCCTGACGGGTGCCCTGACCTTCGCCGAGCTGGGCTCCATGTTCCCCGAGGCAGGCGGGGTCTATGTCTACCTCAAGGAAGCCTACGGGGGGCTCTTCGGTTTCCTCTACGGGTGGGTGTACCTGGTCGTCATCACCTCAGGGGCCAACGCGGCCCTGAGCATCGCCTGCGCCTATTACCTGGCATTTCTGTTCCCCATGAACCAGGCCGGGATCACTACAACCGCGATCATCGCGCTTGTCCTGGTCACGATCATAAACATCCTCCGGGTCAAGGCGGCCGAGGTCTTTGCCAACGTCTTCACCGGCCTGAAGCTGCTGGGGATCAGCGCGGTCATCGTGATCGGAATCTTCTTCGGCCGCGCGGAAGTCAACCTCTTTTCAACCGGCACCACGTCCGGGGCCGGGAGCCTTTTCTCAGCCTTCGGCCTGGCCCTGATCGGCGTGCTCTGGTCCTATGGGGGGTGGCAGCACGCCTCTTTCGTGGCGGGTGAGGCCCGGGATGCGCGAAGGTCGATACCGCGGGCCATGGTGATCGGTGCCGTGGTCGTGTCCGTGGTCTATCTCCTCACCAACCTGGCCTACCTGTTTCTCCTCCCGGTCGGGGAGATCGCCGCCTCGCAGAGCATCGCGGCCGATGCCGTCTCGACGGTCATCCCTTACGGAGGCATGCTCATCGCGCTCATGATCGCTCTCTCCACCTTCGGGACGCTCGGCATCTATACGCTCTCGGCCCCGCGCATCTACTATGCCATGGCCAAGGATGGGCTGTTCTTCAAGAAACTGGCGTATGTCCACCCCAGGTTCCACACTCCGGTCTACGCCATCCTGGTACAATCGGCCTGGGCCGTGGTCCTGCTGCTCTTCTGGGGGACCTTCGAAGACCTCATCACCTACGTGGTGTTCACGGACTGGGTGTTTTTCGGGCTGACCGCAGTGGGGATCTTCATCTTCCGGCGGACCCGCAAGGACCTGCCCCGGCCCTACCGAACCATAGGCTACCCGGTCGTGCCGCTCATCTTCATCACGATCACGTTCCTTTTCGTGGTCAACGCCCTGATCGCCAAGCCCCTGCATGCCTGGGCGGGCCTGATCCTCATGGCCGCCTCCCTGCCAATTTACTTCACCTTCAAGCGCCGCGCTTCCCGGGCCCCTGGGGGCGTTCCCAAAGGGGATACTCAATAAGCTATCTCTAGCTCAGCTGCAGGGGGAGCCTCTGCCGGCCTATTTCCGTTTGACACCACTCACCCTCTCTGATAAAAGGAAAAAACCTTATGCAAGCATTTTCATTCCATTTTCGGGAGGGATCCATGTCATCTTCACTAAAAAAACTGAGTGTTTTGGTTTTTGTACTGATTTTTCTGGTAGGCTCGGGCCTACCGGCATCACAAGCCAAGAAGAAGGATGAATCGGATCCTCTGGCTGGGGTATCGCTGGGCGCCCTGAAGTTCCGCGGTATCGGCCCGGCCGTGACTTCGGGGCGCATCTCGGACTTCGCCGTCAACCCTTGCAACAGGAGCGAGTACTATGTGGCGACCTCATCCGGCGGCGTGTGGAAGACCGTGAACGCTGGGACCACGTACGCACCCATCTTCGACAATCAGGGGTCCTACTCCATCGGGTGTGTCACCATGGACCCCGATAATCCCAACGTGGTCTGGGTCGGCACGGGTGAGAACAACAACCAGCGGGCCGTAGACTATGGTGACGGGATATACAAGACCGAGGACGGCGGCCGGAGCTGGAAGCACATGGGTCTCAAAGAGTCGGAGCACATCGGGATGATCGCCATCGATCCCCGGGACTCCGACGTCGTGTATGTGGCCGCCTACGGCCCGTTATGGAAGGCCGGCGGCGACCGGGGCCTCTACAAGACCACAGACGGCGGTACGACCTGGGAAGCGGTGCTCGCCATCAGCGAGCACACCGGGGTGAGCGAGGTCCACCTGGATCCGCGTGATCCGGATGTGATCTATGCCGTGGCCCATCAGCGCCGGCGGCACGTCTTCACTCTGGTCGGCGGCGGGCCTGAGTCCGCCCTCTACAAGTCCAGGGACGGCGCCGCAAACTGGCAGAAGATCAACCGGGGACTCCCTTCCGGGGACCTGGGGCGTGTCGGTCTGGCCATATCCCCTGCGAATCCCGAATACATCTACGCCATCGTCGAAGCCCAGTCTGGGAAGGGCGGGTTCTACCGCAGCCTCAACCGCGGCGCCTCCTGGGAAAGGCGCGGCAGCTACACGTCCCGGGGCAACTACTACCAGGAGATCGTGTGCGATCCTGTAGACCCCGAACGCGTGTATTCCATGGACGTGTACATGCAGGTGAGCGACGATGGGGGCCGGACTTGGCAGGCCCTGGGGGAACGAAGCAAACACGTGGACAACCATGCCCTGTGGATCGATCCCGACAACACCGACTACTACCTGGTGGGCTGCGACGGCGGGATCTACGAGTCCTTCGACCGCGGCCGGACCTGGAAATACATGCCCCATCTGCCAGTTGTCCAGTTCTACAAGGTGGCCGTCGACTACGATGAGCCATTCTACAACATCTATGGGGGCACTCAGGACAACTACAGCCTGGGCGGGCCCTCCCGCACCATCAGCGCCAACGGGATCGTGAACGACAACTGGTATGTGACACGGGGCGGCGACGGCTTCGAATCGCAGGTCGATCCCGAGGATCCCAACATCGTGTATGCCCAGAGCCAGTACGGCGGCCTTGTCCGGTTCGACAAACAGAGCGGCGAGACCATCACCATCAAGCCCAAGGCACGCAGGGGCGAGAACGCCTACCGCTGGAACTGGGACGCGCCCCTGCTCGTGAGCCCCCATTCCCACACCCGGGTGTATTTCGCGGCCAACAAGGTCTTCCGCAGCGACGACCGGGGGAATACCTGGCAGGTGATAAGCGACGACCTGACCGCGCAGATCGACCGTAACAAGCTGGAGGTCATGGGTCGTGTGTGGCCCCAGGATGCTGTTGCCAAGAACGCCAGCACTTCGCAGTACGGTACCATCGTGGCCCTGGATGAATCCCCGGTCCAGGAGGACCTGCTCTACATCGGGACCGATGACGGGCTGATCCAGGTCACCGAAAACAGAGGCGACAGCTGGCGAGGGATCGATAAATTCCCGGGAGTGCCGGAGAGGACCTATGTCAACGAGGTCCTGGCCTCTCAGCACGAAAAAGGTACGGTGTATGCCGCCTTCAACAACCACAAGAACGGCGACTTCAAGCCCTATGTGCTCAAGAGCACGGACATGGGACGCAGCTGGAGCTCCATCACATCCAACCTGCCGGAGCGCGGCTCGGTCTATGCCCTGGCCCAAGACCATGTCAATCCCGACCTGCTCTTCGCCGGTACCCAGTTTGGCCTGTTCGCGAGCATCGACGGCGGCGGGCACTGGAAGCAAATGAAGGCGGGCCTGCCCACCATTTCCGTGCGGGACATCGCCATCCAGAAGCGGGAGAACGACCTGGTCCTGGCCACCTTCGGCCGCGGTTTCTTCGTTCTTGACGATTACACGCCGCTGCGCCACCTGAACGCGGAGGTGGTG
>CBFDBC010000152.1:0-9311 GCA_965602945.1 uncultured bacterium
CGGCAGATTGTTCCCGACTCTGCACCAGGAGTCGAGACAAGCGGTCCTCGCCGAACTCCTCCTCGGCGTCGTTCACGGCCTCGGTGACGCCATCGCTGTAGATGGCGATCAGGTCCCCCGAGGGGGCGATGCTCTGGCTCGTCATGGCACCCAGCAGGCTGTTGAGCACGACGCTGAGGTCGCTGAAGTCACCCGAGTGCGGGAACCCGATGTATGCGAAAGGATCGATGTTTTTTATCGACACTCTGACGTTCTGCAAAGGACCGGCGGTCGTGTGGGCCGCGGTTCCGGCTGACAGTATGGCGGCTGCGGCGAGTACGGGCAAAAACAGTTTTCTCATGATCCCCTCCCGGGCGAGGTATTGTCCATTGTCAATAGTTTAGTCGCATACACACACGAATTCAACGAATTTTATCGGGGATGGGATCACACGAGATCCCTGTGATAGCGGGAATAAAGCGCTATGACAGGGTTGTGCCCGGTGAGGCGGTCCTTGACGATCAGGGTCGAGACCGGGGCCTTGGAGGCCTGGGTAAACAGCATGTCGTGGCCCACGCACAGCCCGACCAGGAGGTTGAAATCCGTGTTGCTTTGGTTCAGGATCTCCGCCTGGAGCAGGGGATTGCAGGAGGCTTCGAACTTCTTGGGGTCCCGGATCTTGTACCCTTCCGGGATGCCCAGGTCGGTCTTGTCGACGGCGCCGCAGCAGCAGACGACGGAGCTGATCTCAAGGCCGTGGCCCTCCAGGATCGCGGCGGCGCGCGCCGCCTCATCGGCCAGGCCGATGCAGAAGGCCATGCCCAGCTTTTTGGCCTCGATCGCCTCCGCGAAGGCCGCGATCTCCCTTATCCGCGGGCGGATGGGGACGGTCCGGTTCTCCTCCCGGGCGGCCTTCTCGTCGTAGGACCCTTTCTCGGTCAGGGCGCTCTTTATGAAGAAGTCTCGAATCCCGGGATCGGAGTATTTTCCGGCCACCTCTTCCAGCAGGGCCTTGTGATGGATCATGGGACAGAAGGCCGGGAGCTTGCTCTCCTCGAAGCTTCCCTGCTTACAGAATTTCGGCGGGCACTTCGCGCATTTCGGGTCGGCCATTTCGGATCCTCACTTAGTAGGGTAGAGGTGCTGCCACCACTCCGGCTGTCTTTTGAGCCACTTGTCGAACCAGGCCAGGATGGTCTTTGTCCACAGGATGCGTTTGTTGTAGTTCAAAATGTGGTGGTCCTGGTCCGCGATCTGTATGTATTCCACTTCCCTTCCCAGCAGCTTCAGGGCCGTGTACAGCTGGGTGCTCTCACCCGGGGGGACATTGGTGTCCACCGCCCCGTGGAGCAGGAGGAGGGACGTGGAGATCTTGTCGGCGTTGAAGAGCGGGCTCTGGTTCACGTAGAGGTCCTTCCGGTTCCAGGGGAAGCTGTTGGCGGTGGCAAAGGCGCTGTAGCTGTAGCCCCAGAATCCTTCCCCCCAATAGCTCGATATCGAGCTGATGCCGGCGTGTGCTATGGCCGTGGCGAAGAGGTTGGTCCGGGTTTGGAGCAGCATGGTCATGAAACCGCCGTAGGAGGCCCCGATGCAGCCTACCCGCTTGGAATCCACGAAGGGGTGGTCGTTCAGGAACCTCTGCACGCCCCGGATGATCTCATCCGCGACGATGATGCCCCAGTCGTTGACGTGGCGGGAGGAGAAGGCCTGGCCGAACCCGATGGCCCCGCTGGGCTGCATCACATACACGACATAGCCCTGGGCCGCGTAGAGGTTCAGGGGGTAGCGCCCGCCGAAGCTCCGTGTGACGGGCATGGTGCCCCCGTAGTAGTTCACGATACAGGGGTATGTCTTCTCCGGGTTGAACTCCGGGGGATAGTAGACGCGCCCCTCGATCTCGACCCCCTCCTCATTCTTGAAGGTCCAGCGCTCCACCTGCCCGAACGTCACGTCGGAGAAGTCTTCGGCCGAGGGATCGGCCAGGACCCGGGTCTGTTCCTTGTTCAGGTTGATGATGTAGGCCCGCGAGGGGGCGGAGGCGCTCGACCCGACGTAGGCGGCCAGCGGCTCTCTCTCAGCCATGGACAGGCTCTGGACCACGTCCACTTCCGTGGGCATCCGGGTGAAGAGCTTGCGCTTGGGTTCATACTTGTACAGCCGGACACAGGACCTGTCGGTGGCAACGAAAAACAGGCACTCCGCGTCTTCGCACCAGTAGCCCTGGTTGATGGCGGGATCGAAATTCAGGGTCAGGGGTTCGACCCCCATGGTTTCCAGGTCCAGGATGTAGGCCTGCGTGTCGTACTCGTTGGGGATCACACCCTGGATGACGTCGTGCCCGAGCTCGCCGAAGACGGAGGGCCCGCCCAGGACCAGGAGGCGGTTTTCGTTGGGCAGCCACTGGACGCTGTTCAGCCAGGGGCCCTGCCACAGCAGCTTGGCCTCGAGCGAATCCAGGTTCAGGGAGTAGAGCTCCGATTTCGAGTAGGGGCGCTGGGTGTAGTCCTCCAGCGTGCGTGTGAACAGGAGTGTGCCGTCGTTGTGGCTCACGGTGTTCAGATCTGTCGTGAACTCCCCGGCCGTCAGCCGCTGCCGCACGCCGCCCGGGACGGTGATCTTGTAGAGGAAACTGCGGTCCCTCCAGAAAGGCTGGCGGTCGGCAATGCCCTGCAGCCTCTTGACTCCGGGCGTGTCTTCCTTGCCCTTTTCCGTCACGGAGTAGATGAGGAATGTGCCGGTGGGAGACCAGGTGTGTGTGCCCAGGTTCTCCAGGTCCCGGACCAGGGGTGTCGTCGTGCCTTCCTCCAGGTCGACCACCCAGATCGTGCCCCTGGAGTTGGAGAAGGTCGTGTAGGAGAACATCTGCCCCGCCGGAGACCAGTTCACGCTGGATATGGGGTTCCGGCCTCGGAAGGTGCGGATGCGGCGGTACTTGTCGAGTTCGTAGAGCTCGATCCAGCTTTCGGAAGAATTTCCGGGAGGCCGGGTCTGGCGGATGGTCACCGCGGCCATCTCTCCGTCCGGCGAGATGGAAACACCCACAGCCTTGGGCCCGTCCAGGAGGCGGTGGATGCTCATGGTCTCCGCGGGGTCAAGGACGAGCTTGGGGGGCGGGGCGTTGTACTGCTCGGCGAAACTCAGGTGGCCGTTCATGTACCAGCCGGAATTGGAGCTGGGGTCATAGGCGGTCTTGATCAGCACCCAGTGTTTGCCGGTCTCGAGCACCAGGTCGGTGTTGTGGAGTATGCCGCCGTTCTGAGCCCGGCCTTCCTCTGCCCGGTCCACACGGGGTTTGAGCCCGATGACGCTGCCGTCCAGGCAGATGCGGAAAGCCTGCGGGCTCCTCAGTGTGAGCTTCGCCTTCGTCCACCGCTTGACGTCGACGTAGAATCCGAGGTAGGCGATGGAGGGGCTGTCCGGCTTCCCGGTCAGCTCGATGCCGTTGTCGCCGGAGGTGACGGTCAGCCACTGGACGGTGCTGCCGTCATGCCAGGTGAAGGCCCGGTCGGCCTGGGGCTTGAGCTTGTCCATCTCGAGCTGCCGGAACTGGACGAGGCCCTCGATGGCGAAGCCGGTCCGGTATCCCCTGTGCAGGGCCGGGAGCGGGGTCGCGAAGGGTCCGAGGAGGAACCACTTGTCGATGTTGAGCTGTACGGGCTCGGTCTCGGCGTCCTGGGCTGTGCCCAGGAGCGGGGCGGCCAGCAGAACCAGTATGAGCGAGTTTCTCAGGATCTTGCGTGTCATGTTTCTCTTCCGCAGCAATCGGGGCTAACAGATAAAATATAGCGGAATGAGGAACTAAATTCAACCGGGGGGGCGGCCTGCCGGCAAAATCCCTGTGTTGCAGTGGCGTGATTTTTGTTATAATTTTCCATCTGCCCATGCTCCTGAATACGAGGGAATTCCAAAGGAGGCCCACATGAAACGATCCAGTCTGTCCATAGCCGGGAGTCTCTGTGTTGTCCTGGCGGTCCTGTTCTTTGCAAACTGCGCGGCCGAGGAACCGGTCGAGACCGTCCCCCCGGCCGACCTGGTCCTGACCAATGCGTTCGTATACACGATGGACGCCGACGCGCCCACGGCGGCGGCAGTGGCGATAACGGGCACCAGGATAACGGCCGTGTGTCAGACGGCGGAGGAAGCCCGGGAGTACATAGGCGACGCCACACGGGTCATAGATCTCGAGGGTGCTTTCGTGACGCCCGGGATAATCGACGGCCACGTCCATTTCAACCGGTCCGGGGAACTGATAAACGATGCCAACCTGATGACCGTGTCGGACGAAGAGGGCCTCCGCGGCGAGATCGCCCGGATCGCGGGGATCCTCGATGACGGGGAGTGGATCACGGCCGGGCTCTGGGGCGCCTACGAGCAGTGGGCCCTGGGGGATGCCGGCGAAGAGGGCGGCGGGAAAAACAGGAAGTGGCGGCCCCACCGGGACATGATCGATGAGCTGAGCCCCGACAACCCCAGCTTCCTGTGCCGCTTCGATTACCGGGAGTGGCTGGCCAACACCGCGGCCCTGGAAGAGGCCGGGATGGCCGACAAGATCATAAACGGCATGGTGATCGACCGCAGCGGGAGGGCCACGGGGATCATCGAGCGCCCCTCTCCCGCGTACGACATGATGAAGAATGCCGTGAAACCCAAATCCCACAAGCGCCTTCTGGACGAGAACCGGGCGGCATTGAAGGCCCTGCGTGAGGCCGGGATCGTTGAGGTCCACGACATCGAGAAACCGGATCAGACCGCACGCTTCCTGGAGCTCCAGGACAGCGGGGAGCTGACCTGCCGGGTGTGGCTGCGCCCGGACCTGTCGCGGGGAGCCGAACTCCAGGGCGGGGGTTTCACCATGGGGCTCCACCCCCGGAGCAAACAGGAGGACTCCTGGCTGCGGTACGGGGCCCTCAAGGGATACATCGACGGCATCATGGGCACGCATGGCGCCCTGTTCTTCGAGCCCTACGACGACCAGCCCCGGAACTTCGGGCACTGGCGGCACCACACGTCGGACGACTCGAGCCTCAAGGAAGGCAACATGGAGAAGATGTACGGCCTGATCAATGCGGGACTGGATGCCGGCTTCGTGCCCAACGTGCATGCCATCGGGACCCGGGGCGTGGCCGAGATGCTCGACCTCTATGAGCGGCTCAAGAACGAAGGCAAGGATCTGACCGGCTTCCGGGTCATCCATGCCCAGGTCATCCGGCCGGATGACTTCCCCCGGTTCAAGGCCCTGGGTGTCATCGCCGAGGTCAACCCCTACCACATCTCCGACGACATGCGCTGGATGGAGGAGAGGATCGGGCACGAGCGCTGCAAGGGTGCCTACGCCTTCAAGTCGCTGCTGGACAACGGGACCATGCTGAGCTTCGGTTCCGACTGGCCGGGCACCAGCGCCGCGGAATATCACATGCACCCCAAGTACCTGATCTATGCGGCCGTCTCGCGACAGACCCTCAACGGGATGCCGGAGGAAGGGTGGTTCCCGGAAGAGCGCATCTCCGTCGAGGAGTGCCTCAAGGCCTACACCATAAACAACGCCTACGCGGCCTTCGAGGACGACATCCGCGGCTCCCTCGTGGAGGGGAAGCTCGCGGACATCACGGTATTCGACCGCAACCTGCTCGAGATACCGGCGGCCGAGATCCTCGAGACCGAGGTGCTCTACACCATCATCGACGGCAGGGTCATCTTCGAAAGATAGCCCGGCTTTTATCTATGTCCCGGAGGGGGGCGGGTCGACCTGCGTGACCTTTATCCGCCCGGAGATGGCCAGGCTCAGCTTGAAGGTCCCCCAGGTATTCGAGACGTGGACCGTGCACAGGTTCGAGACGGTCCCCACGGGGTAAAAGGTGGGGGTGTTGTTGGCGGCGATGACGGCGCCGTCCACGAAATATTTCGGAGCCTGTTTCCACACACTTTGGTTTTTGTCCCAGGTCTCCACCAGATAACCGTCGGCATCGAACCGGAGCCTGACCTTCGTGCCTTCGCAGACGGCCTTGTAGCGGGCAAAGTTCATGCGGGAATGGACCTCCCGGACGCTCCTCAGGAGCTTGTATTTGGCCGATGTGCCGCGAAAGGGTACCGCGGCCAGGCCCATGACGATCCCCAGGATCGCCATGGCGACCAGTGTCTCGATCAATGATATCCCGTCCTGTTTCATAGCCTCGATCTCCAGAGCGTCACCCGCAGGCCTGTATATATAAGGATAGGATTCCGGGTGTGCGGGGCGTTGCGGATGCGGTCCTCATCGCCCGCCAGCCGTGTGTCGGGGTGGAGCCGCAGAGAGTTCCCGTTGGCTTCGTAGTCCGAAAAATGGAGGCTGCCCAGCAGATCCACGGTCCTGCCGCTCCCTTCTATCGTGACGCCCCCCTGGGAGGCGGTCAGGTTGGCCTCGATCTTGAGCTCCACGGGCGCCCCGGCCCCAATAATGATCTCCCCCTCGCCGGAATCTTCGCCCAGGATGTTTTTACCCGTGGCCAGCAGGTGGAGCTGGGAGTTGGAGTCCTTGAGAAAGGGGACGCCGTCCTGCCAGGTGACACCCTGCTGCACGATGTGTGAGTCCAAAACGAGCTGATCCGAGCACACGATGGTCAGGTCCACGCCGCTCAGTAAACAGGGAGCTTCGCTGTCCGGCACCGCCGCCGGCTGCCCGGCCGCGTCCACGATCCCCCCGCTCAGGCTCTCCACACTGCCGTCCACGATGACGATCCCCAGTGGCGTCAGGTTGAATGTCACCTCGCCCCCGGGGGATATGAAGCGGGTGTGGGACGCAGCCGGATCGTATTTCAATACCCACACGTCCTGGCCCTGGCGGAAAGCCAGGACCTGATAGTCGTATTCGATGGCCAGGATCATCTGGGTGAGGTCTCCCTGCACATAGACTCCTCCCAGCCCCAGGTGGTCCTGGATCAGGTAGACCCCCGGGGGGATGGGGTCCGGGCCCGGCGCGAGCCCGATCGCAACCCTCAGCTCGGAGGCGGAAAGGTCCTGCGGCCGGAATATCCCGGTCTTGAGGGCCTTCTGGATGAGCCCCTCCGCATCCTCGGGGAGCAGCCCCTCCCGATTTACCACGGGGACTGGGGGAGCCTGGGTCTGCCCCCCCCGTTCGATAACAGTGATGTGGTTCTGTGCCATAAATTCCCCCGGGCTCCGGGTGCCCAGGTCCTTGTCCAGGAGCAGGGGGATGAGAGCCAGGGGGATCCGCCCGGCACGTATCCCCAGCTCCGCCGAAAGCTCCGCCTCCCTTTCGGAAGGGGACCTGAGGATCCGGCCCGTGGACTGAACGTCCGTGCCGTACACGGCGGAGAAGTAGGTTTCGAAGGGTGCGAGCCGGCTCTGGGTGAAAAGGATCCGGCTGTCCCAGGACTGGGATGCGGTCCCGCCCTTGAGGACTATGGGGGTGTTCAGGCCGAGCAGGGTGTTCACGGCCTGTTTCCCCCGGTTCTGCGCGTCTGCTTCGAGGTTTGCGTACTCACCATCAGTGAGGAGGATCGGGAGCGGGGCGCTTTCGAGTGCCTCGAGCAGGTGCACGTAGCCTTCCTTGAGGCCGTTCTCGGCGGCATGGTCGATGAGCTCGGCGGTCTTCTTGTGGGCCGTCAAACGCATGTGCACATTGGAGAGGTAGATGATGCCCAACCCGATGGTGGTGAAGACCACGGCCAGGAATGCGGCCAGCAGTGTTGCGACGCCTTTTGCGGGTTTCCGCGGACTACTGAAGGCCCGCCAGGACCAGGTTTTTGGGCCGAATGGAAAACGCATGATTTTTCTCCTTGCTGGGTTCGTGTTGGATAGAGATCCGGGTGAGGTGAGTGATCTGATCATAGCGGCACTGGAACGCGCCCGTTTCCTCCAGGAGCGGCTGGGCCGGGCTGGTATTGACCTTGCGCCTCAGAATACCGCTGCTCTGATCCAGATAGATCTCGACCGTCCGGACCAGGACCAGCCAGGCGTCCGCGGCCGGATAACCGCGCTGGAGGGGCTGTGTCAGGACGATGGATTGAGGATCGACCGAGGCCACCGTGACGGCCTCGCCCCCCGTGTCGTCGAACACGCAGGCCAGGCGGCCCTTTTTGAACGGAGACGTGTCCGCGAGTGTGATCCGGGTCTGGCCGGGTTGAAGGTCCGCAGGCAGTACGAGCGCGGGTTCCCCAATCCGGATGAGGAGGCGGTCATTGGTGTCCGATACGCCCGGCAGCAGGCCGAGGCGCAGTGGGTTTTCGAGCCCGGCGCCGGCCGCTTCCAGGTCGAGCCGGACCCTGTCGCAGGAGGCATAGAGCGACTCGCCGGCCTCGTACTCGTCCTTGAGGCTGTGAAAATGCGTCTTGGCCGAGTTGAGAAACGAGAGCCCGGCCAGGAAAAGGAAGGAAAAAAGCGCCAGAGTGATGAGGCTTTCGAGAAGAGTGTACCCCTTTTGTGTGTTCTTCATGGCAAAAACTCCAGGTCCCGGGACAGGAAGAGTGTGGTCTCGGTCCCGCGCTGCGGATAGCCGGTGCGGGCGCAGGCGATCCACACCGATTTCATCCGCGGCGAGACCACCGATATGGTCCAGTTAAGGGTAAACGACCGCCCGGAGGCCGCATCGCCCCGCACCTCGCCGTACTGCCCGGCGGCAAGCTCCGGGCTGTCGAAGGGCAGGGAGCGGAAGTGTTCCAGCCGGTCCGCTATGGCCCCAAGGGCCCGGATGTGGTCCCGGTACCGGTTCTGGATGACCTGGGACAGGATCAGGAGCTGTGCGGTGGTCAGGAGGGTGATCATAATCACAACAAACGCGACCAGCAGCTCCACCAGCGAGAAGCCATCCTGAGAGAAATTATTTTTCGAGAAATATCCCTTGTGCCTGTTTTTATCGGTAGAAGTGTCGAGTTTCTTCATCGTTTCCTAAAAAAACACTATGCGGAAGTCGTGCCATGCCGGCCGGCGACTCCCCCCATGGGGAACACGTCTTTCTCGGGGGAATCCATGTCAACGCCGGTTGGCGGAAGCGGCGCCGCTTGCATAATTCGTGCCTACCTGGGTTGCCAACGATTCTTTTCCGCACTTTATTTTATATATACTGTTGACATTCGCACGAAAAATCCCTATTATAAGCAAGCTCGTGTTGGAGACATTTATTCTTCATGAGGGGGTTTCTCCCCGCATCAGAGCCTCTTTCTAGTTTAGAAAGTGTACGTTCTTTGAATCTAAGCAGAGCAGCCAAGAAAATATCTAAATTGTCAATTCTTTCTTTAGTTATCAAGGGCTCTTCGGAGCTCTTAATTAAACTGGAGAGTTTGATCCTGGCTCAGAGTCAACGTTGGCGGCGTGCGTAACACATGCAAGTCGAACGA
>CBFDBC010000153.1:0-9210 GCA_965602945.1 uncultured bacterium
GGATCTGCCGGTAGCGATGGACATGGACCAGGGTGCGGCGGGGATGATCTCGCACGACGGGTCGACGGTGGCCTTCAACCGGTACGGGATGCGCTACTGGCGCAAGGGGTATCGGGGCAACAGCCAGACGGACATCTGGCTGCAGGATGTGTCCAGCGGTGAGATCACGCAGCTGACCGATGCCGACACCGAGGGGTTTCGCGCGCACACGCAGGACGCGTATCCGATGTGGGGCGCCGACGGCATGGTGTACTTCATGTCGGAGCGCGACGGAATCTTCAACATCTGGAAGGTCGCACCGGGGGGAGGGGAGCCCACCCAGGTTACGTTTCACGAGAAGGACGGCATCCAGTATCCCTCCATCAGCCCGGATGGGAAGACCATCGTGTACGAGAATGAGTTCGAACTGTGGCGGCTGGATATCCCGGGCGGAGAGCCGCAGCAGATTCCTGTGTCCATGGATTTTGACCTCAAGGAGAACCTGGTGCAGTACCTGCATGTCGACTCGGAAGTGGAGGGGTTCTCTCCGTCACCGGATGGATCGAGCCTGGTGATCGATAATCACGGAGAGATCTTCGAGGTCCCGTCCGACCCGGAATTCGGCGAGAAGACCCAGGTCACGGCCTCGCCCTGGCGGGATCGTGGTGGCGGGTACTCCCCGGACGGTAAATACATATGTTTCATCTCCGATGAGTCCGGGGACGACGAGCTGTGGCTCTTCACCGTGGCCACGGGCGAGCAGCGTAAGCTCACCAGCCACGAATCACAGAAGCGGGGCTATATCTGGTCCCCGGATTCGAAGCACATCGCCTTTGTGGCGGCCAACCGGCTGTTCTCGATCGCGATACCGGGCGGGGAGGTGACGGAGCTGGCCTACAATCAGGCGCGGGGATTCAGCCTGGGGGCGTTCTCACACGACGGCAAATGGATTTGCTATGCCCGCCAGGACGACGCCAGCAACACCGATACCTACCTCTTCGAAATCGCGGCTAAGAAGGAATACAACATGACTCAGAATCCCTTCCGGGATTACCGGGCCGAATTCACGCCGAACGATGAGAGCCTGGTGTTCGTCTCCACGCGGGACAACGGGGTGGGGCATCTGTTCATGCTGCCTCTAAAAAAACAGATAGAAGACCCCAATGACCCGCTGGTCAAGGCTAGGAAGAAGAAGGAACAGGCTGCCGAGAAAAAGGCCAAGGACAAGGCTGAGACCGCGTCCCTGGTGCTCGATATGGACCGCATCGACCGCCGGGCCGTGCAGCTGACCAGGGGAGAAAACCCGGCCGGCAGCTTTTTCCTGTCCAAGGACGGAAAAACCGTCTATTTCACCAGCCGCGACCAGAAGGGGCCGGGTCTCTTCAGCATCGGCATGGACGGGAAGGATCAGAAGAAGGTGGCGGACGGCGATTTCCGCGGCCTCCAGGCGAGCGCCGACAGAAAAACCGTGTTCTTCCTCAAGCAGAATGTCGTGCAGATGATGCCGCTCGCCTCCAAGAAGCCGAAAAAGGTCGGGTTCAACCTTGTGGTCACGGTCGACCTGCGCAAAGAGTGGACACAGATCTTCGAGGAATCCTGGAGGGTCATGAAGTACATCTTCTATGACGAGAACATGCACGGTTACGACTGGGATGCCATCAAGGCCGTGTACAAACCATACCTGAAATATGTGGGGGAGAACCAGGACCTCTATGACCTGACCAACGAGATGATCGGCGAGCTGAATGCCTCCCACACGGGCGTGAGCGGGCCCACGCTGGAGAGGCCCGAAACCTACCGGACGCGGTTCCCCGGGTTCGAGATGGAGCCGGATGGGGATTTGTATCGCGTGAGCCACGTCTACTGGAACGGCCCGGCCGACTTGGAATGGGTCGGCCTCAATGTGGGAGACTATGTGCTGGCCATAGACGGCCAGGAACTCAGGGCAGAGGACAATTACTGGCGGATGTTCAACCACCAGCTGAACGATTATGTCACGCTGCGGGTCAACACGAAGCCTGGCAAGGAGGGTGCCCGGGATGTCCGGATCAAGACGGTCGATTCGCTCCGGAACATCAAATATGAGGAGTGGGTCAAACAGAACAGGGACTACGTAGAGAAGCTCACGGATGGAGAGATCGCGTACGTGCACATACGGTCCATGAACCGGCCCTCCCTGCAGAAGTTCGAGAACGAGATCGACCAGTTCACGAACCGCAAGGGCATCGTCGTGGACATCCGCTACAACGGCGGCGGGAACACCGACCAGCAGCTGCTCGACATCCTCGAACGCCGGGCGTACGAGTACTGGAACAACCGCTGGTCTTCGCGGGTCCAGGGGAGGCGGCCGCGTCAAGCCATCGTGGGCCCCAAGGTGATGCTCATCAACTGGCGGTCTGCGTCCGACAGTGAGGTCACACCCATGGGCTTCCGGGACCTGGGTCTCGGGCGGATCGTGGGCACACCCACCTACGGAGCCGTGATCGCCACCGGCAGCTACCGGCTCATAAACGGCGGACGGATCCGCACTCCGGGTTCGCTCGTCGTGACCTACGATCCAAGCAAGCCCAACAACTACGGCATAAACCTCGAAAACTACGGGGTGGCCCCAGACGTCTGGGCGGAGAACACACCGGAGGACGAGCTCACGGGCTATGACCGCGAGCTCAAGGCCGCCGTGGATGAGGTGCTGCGGATGCTCAAAGAGGGGAAGTGGACGTATAAGTAGGGGAAATCGAGTAGTTCGGAGAAGTTGACAGACGATCGCTCCCACTTTATTTTGTAAGTAAGACAGCTTCGCCTTCTTTTACGCTGGGGGGTGCCATATGAAGAATATCCTCGCGGCCGCCATTCTGCTGGTTTTTTCTTTAACGATTCCTGGTTTCACTCGAAGCCAGGAGAAATTCGTATATTCCTTGGCTGTGAGCCGTTATGCTAACGTGTATGATTTCGGGGCCAGGGGAGACGGCGAGACCGATGACACCCGTGCCATTCAGGACGCCTTGGATTCTTTGAAGGAATTCCGGATCAATGGGATGGCTCAGGTGGGCTCATGCGCCGGAAAACCTGCGGTCAGACTCCTGGACATGACTCTGGCAGGACGGGATGTCCCCGGGAGTGTTGGAAGATTCGCTGTCTCGCAGCCCATTCTTATCGAAAGCGATTATCAGGCGAGCCCAAGAGAAAGCATGGATGGAGTCGTTGTTTGGGGGTATGGGGCGGAGCTGATCGCGCTGCCCGGATTCAGGGGGATCCAGAGGCTGAGGCGGAGTGATCGCTGGGAGATGCACCTGGCTCTGTTGGTCATCGGGCCCAAAAACTATGCCGCGTCGGGCGGACCTTTTCAAAGATTTAATGGTGTCCATGGACTGGCATTCAGCGGTCACAACCTGGATGGGGACCTGGCAGGGATCCGGCTGGATGTCTGCTCCCGGGCAGAGGTCAAGGACTGTGTTTTCAAACATCTGCACAAGGCTGTGGACGGAAGGGCAGTATCGTCTCTCCTATTTCTACAAAGCAGGGCCAAGCAGGTCAATTCACTCTGTTATATAAAAAACGATTCTGCATGGCTCGGATGGAACGATGGGCTGGGGGTGCCGTGCCGAGGCCCCCGCATCGCTTCTTTTACTGTAAGAGATTCCCGGGATACCTGGCCGGAAATACTGCCGCCCAAATATACCAACATGGGAAAGATACACTGCATTAACCTGGACGGCGGTACCATTCAAGATGGGAAGATCATCCAGGGCAGCGGAAAGGGCATCTACATCGCCCGGGAAAAGGAACCGACAGACCAGGCGAAAAGATGGTGGAAACTTAGCTGCTTGAAGATCACGGATATGTATCACGAAGCCCTTCACATCAAAAAACAGACCAGGGTTCATATGGCGGATGTTCAGGCTTACAGGAACCAGTCAGATTTCCGGGCAGGCTCCCGCGGAGGTGGGGCTTGTATACATCTTCAAAATGTAGAGAAGATAGAATGGAGTGACTCCCTTGTCGATCAACGGCCCACCCAGGGACACATGAACGGATATGGCGGGCACATTGTACTTATCCAAGGGCAGGTGGCGATAACAGACTGCGTATTCAAAGGTATTCCTGTGAAGAACAATGCCTTTTCAGCCGTCCGGATCTGTCATGGTGCCACCTGGAAAGGCAACAACTGTCTGGTTTCAGGATGCAGGATCTGCAGCGATTTGACGCCTGATGTTCCCGGCGCCCGGTACACGTACGGCATAGAGGCTCCCATGGGAAGCGTTGGTCACGTGTTCACCGGAAATATCATTTCGGGTTATTGGATCGCCCCTGTCTCCTGGTATTGAGGCTCACCTCCACATAGAACGGGAGGTGGTTGCCGCCTCCCGCCCTGTACCAGGGCTCAAGGCGGTAGTTCCCTTTTTTGAGGAAGATCCGCCGCATCTCGAGCTTCCGGGCCGCCGGGTCGGTATTGCGCAGGCTGCGCTGTGTTGTTCCCAGGCGCAGCTTCATGGTCCCTTCCTGATCCACGCTCTCACGGAAGTGAAAGGTGAAGTCAAAGAAGTTGTCCTCGACGACTTGAACATCCCAGTACCCATAGATGCGGTCCTGGGCCCAGATACCCTCGTCGCCCTTGGCGTCGTTTCGGTTGAGCAGGACCGGGTCCTCGTAAGGGCTGCCCAGGCGTACCCGTGGGGGCTCCTTTAGATGGGGGCTCTCCATGATATCTGCATACCAGCCGTCGAATTCCTGTTTGAGCTCCAGAGCCTTCTCCGGAAGGCTGCCGCTGAGATCCTCCATCTCATGGGGATCCTTACGCAGGTCGAAGAGCTCGAAGTCTGAGGCTCCGGCCGTTGAGGGTGCGTGGCCTACCAGTTTGTATGGCCCTTTGCGGACGGCGACGTTGTTGTAGGGTTCGGGAAAACCCCGCTGCCAGTGGAAGAAGAGGGGACGCTCCGCCCAGGAGACACCGCGGCCCTGTATCAGGGGAACCAGGCTGTGCCCGTCTATCTTGAGTGTTCCTGGGAGTGCGACGCCGCAGAGATTGAGAATTGTGGGGAGGATGTCGATGTGGGCGGCGGGGACATCGATGCCGGCCGGTCCCGGCGCCAGCCAGGGGATTTGCATGAAGCAGGGGACGCGGACGCCGCCCTCGTAGACGCTGCCTTTGCGCCCCCGCAGGCCCGCGGTGTAGCGGCGCTGCTGAGGGCCGTTGTCAGTCAGGAATATTATCACGGTGTTGGAGTCGAGCCTGAGGGTGCGAAGGTGCTCGAACAGGCGGTCCAGGTTCTGGTCGATGTTACTCACCATGGCATATACACGGCGCGCCGCGTCCTTTTCCCGGTCGGACATCTCCGGAAGCGGGCGTCCCTGTTTGGGATAGGAGACCGCAGCCGGATCCTTGTCTGCATACACTTCAAGAAATTCCTCAGGGACCTGGAGGGGCGTGTGCGGGGCATTGAAGGACAGGTAGACGAAGAAGGACTCCTCCCTGTGTGCCTCGATGAACTCCATGGCCGCATCGGTGTATACATCGGAACAGTACCCCTGGGTAGAGGCCGGGACGCCGTTGTCCCAGAGGAAGGGATCGAAGTAAGAATGGTCGAATTTGAAATAATTTTTGACATCGCCGACCTGGCCGATGCCTCCGGCCCGGTGGACGAGCGATTCCTCGAAGCCTTGCTCCTGGGGGCGGAAGGGGAAGTTGTCACCCAGGTGCCACTTGCCGAAAATGCCGGTTTTGTAACCTGCGTTTTTGAGGATCTCCGCGACGGTCGTCTCTTCGGAAGCCATGATCGCACCCCCGTTGTAGGTGTCGTACACACCGGTGCGCAGCGAATAGCGCCCGGTCATGAGGCTGGACCGGGTGGGGGCGCAGACGGGGGAGACGTAGAAGTTGTTGAAGCGGACACTCCTGGCGGCCAGCTGGTCCAGCACCGGAGTGCGGATCATGGGATTGCCGTGGAATCCCAGGTCGCCGAAGCCCTGATCGTCCGTCATGCACAGGATGATGTTGGGCTGATCTTGGCCGAAGGCAGCCGCATGCAGCAGCACGACAGCCGCGAATACGACCCCGCTCGCGATGAACTTCTTACAATGCATCTTTGTTTTCCTTACCCTATGTCTATGGGCTTAGGCTAATGTTTTTCACCCCAAAAATAAAGGAATAAGAGTAAAAAATGGGCGATTTTAAGACCTAACATATTTTTTATCAACAACATTTCATGGTCCGTCCCCGAAATTACAAAAATATCTTGCAAAAGTGAACCACAGAGATAAAATGTCGTTACCGGAATATATACGCGTATGTTGTCTCTGCCTTTTCCCACTGCCGTTAAAGGGTGACCTTTAATATATTTTGCCGGCCCTATCCGGGCCTGAGGAGGGCATCATGGATAAGTATTTCCCCCAAATGAGTCCCAGGATCGGTTCCTGTATCGTGTTCCTGGCGCTCGTCCTACTCATCTCAGGAGGTCTCGATCTGGCAGCGCAGCAGATCGATCCCGAGATCTACAGCTCGCTCCGCTACCGCCACATTGGGCCCCCGGGCAACCGGACCTCGGCCGTCATGGGCGAGCCGGGCAACCCCCTGGTTTACTACATCGGCGCCTCGTCCGGCGGCATATTCAAGACCACGGACGGCGGCGTGCGCTGGAATCCCATTTTCGACAACCAGGAGGCGCAGTCCATCGGCGCCATGGCCATCGCACCCTCGGATTATAATGTGGTGTGGGCCGGAACCGGCGAGGCCTTTATCCGCAGTAACGTCTCGATCGGGAACGGAGTCTACAAGTCCACGGATGCCGGCAAGTCCTGGCAGCACATGGGGTTGGACAAGACCGGCCGCGTCGGCCGCGTGGTCATCGATCCCCGTGATCCCGACACCGTGTTCGTGGCCGCCCTGGGGCACTGCTACGGCCCCCAGAAGGAGCGGGGCGTCTTCCGCACCACGGACGGCGGCAAGACCTGGGAACATGTCCTGTTCCTGGATGAGAACACGGGTGTGTTCGAGATCGCCATGGATCCCAGCAACCCGCGCATCCTGTTCGCCGGCACCTGGCCGCTCGTCATCTACACCTACGGCCGGGAGAGCGGCGGGCCCATGGGCGGCGTCTGGCGGTCCAAGGACGGCGGCGACACCTGGGAGCGGCTGACCAACGGCCTGCCCAAACCCCCCAACGGCAAGGTGGGCCTCGCCATCGCCCAGAGCAATCCCCAGGTCGTCTACGCCCTGATCGAGACCGGCTCCCCCAACCGCGGCGTCCTGTGGCGCTCCGACAACGGCGGCGACTCCTGGCGCCTGGCCAGCAAAAACCGCCTGCTCAACGAGCGGCCGCACTATGCCTCGCGCGTCATGGTCAACCCTGCCGACGAAGACGAGGTCTATTTCGCGGCCAACAGCCAGAGCCGCACCAAGGACGGCGGCTACACCAGTGAAACCGTGCCCTGGAGCGGGGACTGCCACGACATGTGGGCCGATCCCCTGGATCCCGATCGCATGATGATCTCGGACGACGGCGGCATCATCTTCACACGCAACCGAGGCAGGACCTGGCAGCGCGTCAACCTCCCCATCGCCCAGATGTATCATGTGGCCGTCGACACCCAGATCCCCTACTATGTCTACGGCGGCCGTCAGGACGGGAGTGCCTACAAGGGCCCCATGACCGGTGGTGGAGGCCGCGGCGGATTCTCGCCGTCCCGTTCCCTCTGGGAAGCCACGGCCGGCGGTGAGTGCGGATTCATCATACCGGATCCCGCGAATCCCAACATCGTGTGGGGCGGGAGCTATAACGCCATGCTCCAGAGGGCCGACTACTCGACCGGCCACATCAACACCGTGCAGGTCTGGCCCGAATCCCTCTACGGATCCCATGGGACCGCCCTCAAGTACCGCTTCAACTGGACCTTTCCCATCCACATCTCGCCCCACGACCACAACAAGGTCTACGTGGGAAGCCAGTTCGTGCATGTGACCACGGATGCCGGCCGCAGCTGGAAGGTCATCAGCCCCGACCTCACCACCAACGACCCGGAAAAGCTCGGCCCCTCAGGGGGGCTCACGCGGGACAACCTGGCTGTAGAGATGGGGTGCGTTGTCTTTGCACTGGCCGAGTCTCCCCTCGAGGAGGGCCTGATCTGGGCCGGGAGCAACGACGGCCTCGTCCATGTCACGCGCGACGGTGGAGAAAACTGGTCCAATGTCACGGGCAACGTCCCCAACCTGCCGGTATGGGGGACCGTCAGCAACATCGAGCCTTCACGTTACGACGCCGGCACCGCCTACATGACGGTCGACTTCCACCAGATGAACGGCCGCGATCCCTACGTGTACAAGACCGCTGACTACGGCCGGACCTGGACGTCATTGAGCGCGACCATCCCCCGGAGCGTGTTCAGCTACTGCCACTGGGTGCACGAGGACCCGGTGCGCAAGGGGCTGCTTTATTTAGGGACCGAGAACGCCATCTATATCTCCTTCAACGATGGCAGGAAGTGGCTGCCGCTGCAGAACAATCTGCCCCACGCTCCTGTGCACCACATGGTTGTGCAGGAACACTTCAACGACCTGGTTCTGGGCACGTACGGCCGCGGATTCTGGATCATGGACGACATCACACCGCTCCAGCAGCTGACCGACGAGGTTCTGGCTTCTGATGCCCACCTCTTCGTGCCGCGTCCGACTTACCGCATGCACAGCATCGCGGGCGGGCCCCGCGCCATGGCTCAGGCCAACATCAATTATTACCTCCATGAGGTTCCCAGGGGTCCGGTGAGCATCACCGTCCGTGATGCCGAGGGCGAGGTGGTGAACATCGTGCGTGCGCCCCGGAACAAGGGAATCAACCGTGCCACCTGGAGCCTGCGCCACTACCCCGCCCGCCAGGCCAAGCTGCGCACCAAGCCTCCGGGCAATCCCACGGTCGTGGAAGAAAAACGCTTTCACTTCCAATGGGAGCGCCAGGGCTGGTATCCCATCATAAGCTGGGGAACCTTCGGAGGCTTCTCGGGATTCACGGCTGCCCCGGGAGACTACACCGTGACCCTCGAGGTCGGAGACCGGGAATACACTCAGACCCTGGAGGTACTTAAAGATCCGCGTTCGGCGGGCACCCTGGCCCACATCCAGGCCACGGAACAGCTGCAGCTCGCGATCCGCGGCGACATCAACGCTGTGTCCGACATGATCAGCCAGATCGAGTGGATGCGCAAGCAGTGCCAGGATCTGAAGGATCTCCTCGGAGAGGGAGG
>CBFDBC010000154.1:0-9206 GCA_965602945.1 uncultured bacterium
GTGCGTGTGTCCCGGCCGTAGGGGAACCACCACAGCAGATCCTTTTTCCTGGCGAAGTCGAAGCTCTGGTACTTGATGTTCATCAGCTCCAGCATGCCGTAGGGCCCGTGCGAGCGGCCGAAGCCTGTCTGTTTGATACCTCCCCAAATGGCGTTCGGCTCGGGGAAGGTGGTCATGTGGTCGTTGACCGAGACCGTCCCGGTCTCGATGGCGTCGGCCAGCGCGGACGCTGTCCGCCGGCTGCGGGTCCAGATCGAGGCCGTGAGGCCGTATTCCGAGTCATTGGCCAGATCCACCGCCTCCTCGATCTTATCGAAGGTCATGATGGGGAGGGTGGGCCCGAAGGTTTCCTCCCGCATGATGCGCATGGAGTGGTCGACCTCGGTAAGGACCGCCGGCCTCAGGAAGTATCCCTTCAGTTCCTCCACCCTGTTTCCCCCGCAGAGGAGCTCCGCTCCCCTGTCTACGGCATCCAGGATGTGTTCTTCGACCAGCTGCATCTGCGGGAGCGTGGTCAGGGGACCCAGGTCCGTGTCCTCTGCCAGGGGATCCCCCACTCTTATCTCCCTGGTCAGGGCCGCAACACGTTCCGTGAATTCCGCGGCGATCTCTTTGTGGACATAGGCCCGCTCGATGGAGCCGCAGCTCTGGCCGCAGTTGCAGAACGCACCCCACACGGCCCCGCGGGCCGCCCGCTCCAAATCCGCGTCGCGGCACACGATCATGGGATCCTTACCCCCCAGCTCCAGGGTGAGGTTGGTGAGGTTGCGGCTGGCCAGAGCCATGACCTTCTTCCCGATCTCGGTGCTTCCGGTGAACATGACCGTCCTCACGTCGGGTGATGTGATCAGTGCCTCGGCGTGCTGCGTCTTGCAGGGGATGACGTTCAGAACACCCGGAGGCAGGCCGGCTTCCAGGAATATCTCACCCAGCAGAAGGCCGGTAAGGGCCGTGGTGCTGGAGGGACGCAGTATCGCGGTGTTCCCCGCCGTCAGGGCGCTCAGGCAGTCGAAGGCGGGGATGAGGAAGGGGAAGTTCCACGGCGAGATGATGAGGGTGGGGCCCAGAGCCTGGAAGCGGAACTCCGATTTCTTGTGATAGAAGAGGAAGATGTGCGGGTGGGACCTGCGGGGCCGGGAATTCTTGAGGGCGACACGGGCATAGTAGTCCAGGGCTTCGAGTACGGGGAAGACCTCCATGGCCCAGTTTTCCGGAGTGGGGCCGCCTTTTTCCCGGGCGATGATCTCCGCCGCCTCCGCCCCCCGATCGAGCAGGATTTTTTTGGCGCGCCGGAAGATCTGTTTCTTTTCGCCGGCCGGCATGTCCCGCCATTCCGGGAAGGCCGACCTGGCCGCCTGCACCGCCAGGTCACATTCGTGGTCAGACGCCTGGTGGAAGCGGCCCACCGGCTCCAGGGTAGCGGGGTTGAAGGATTCCTGGGATTCGTTCGTCTCGACGCGCCTGCCGGCTATAATCAGGCGCCCATCCATGGGTCTCCGGCCCGCCGGGCCCTTACCCGGAGAGGTCCTCCTCCGATTCCTTTTCCTTGCCACGCTCCCGCTGTCTCTGCTTGCCGACCACCAGGGCGATCAGGATGCTCAAACCGTATAGGGCCAGCATGGGGACGGCGATTATGCTCTGTGTGAACATGTCGGGCGTGGGCGTGATGACCGCCGCGATGACGAAAACCAGCAGCACGGCATACTTGAAGTGCTTGACCATCACACGCGCGGATATGAGTCCCATGCGGGCGAGGAAAAACACCAGGGTGGGCATCTCGAAGACCAGGGCGATCCCCAGGATGATCCGCATGGCCAGGCTGAAGTATTGGTCGATCGTGATGAGGGCCTGGAACTCCGCCCCCATGTTCAGGAAGAAGTTGCAGGCGAAGGGAAAGACCACCAGGAAGGCGAAAGCCGCTCCTCCGGTGAAAAAGATCGTGGTGAGCATGACAAATGGGACGACGTTCTTCTTCTCCTTCTGATAAAGGCCGGGTGCTATGAAATACCAGACCTGTAGGAACAGATACGGAGCCACGACGAAGATGGCGGTCAGGAAGGCTACCTTCATGTAGAGGAAAAAGGGGGCGGGGAGGGAGGTGAAAACCAGCTGCTCTCCCTCGGGGAGAAACCGTGTGATCGGCTTGGCCAGAAGGTTGAAGATGTCTTTGCTGAAGAACCAGGAGGGGATGACCGCGACGACCACGGCGACAAAGGAATAGAAGATCCGCTTGCGCAGGTCCTCGAGGTGCTCGAGGAAAGTCATGTTGTCAGGAGTCTTTTTTTCCTTGCTCATGCGGCTCCGTGTCCTCAGGAGGCTCTTCTGTATCGGGGAGTGCTTCGCTTTTCGGCTCGTCCGGGAAATCGTAGGGGTTTTCGGTTTCGGCAGGGGAGCTCCCGGTTATGTCCACGGTCTGTTCGATGTCCTTTTTGATCTCCCGGAATTCTTCCGCCGAGATCTCTTCCTCGATCTTTTCCTTGATCTCGTCTGAGGTCTTGCGGAATTCCCTCAGGGCTTTTCCGATGGATCTCCCCACCTCCGGCAGCTTTTTGGGGCCGAAGATGAGCAGAGCAATGCTCAGTATGATGATGAGTTCCTGAAATCCGATACTGCCAAACATTTTATGAACCTCGAACGCCGCGAGCGGCGGGCTAGGGAACTATAACTTTTGGTCGGAAATAAGTCAAGGTGTGGCTGTTAGCTTTACATGGATTCGATGCTCTGTTAGTATGGGAACACGGAGTTCCAATGGCCAAGAAGTGGATAATCCTGGTTCTGTTCATCGGCGTGATCCTTACGCCGCCGTTGTGGGAAGAGGACACGTGGAAGCAGTCGATCGAAAAGATCAATACCATGTTTTCCCTCATCGAGGCGAATTATTACAAGGACGTGGATCACAAGGAACTGACCTATGCGTCCATCAAGGGTTTGCTGCCCACGCTCGATCCTCACTCCTATTTCCTGGATCCCACCAACCTGGCCACAATGACAGAGGACTACAGAGGAAAGTACTTCGGGATCGGCTGCCTGATCCAGAAGCACGCCGACCTCCTGAAGGTGATATCTCCCATCGAGGGGGGGCCCTCCTACAGGCTGGGCATCCTGCCCAACGACGTCATCTCCCATATCGACGGAGAGAGCACCAAACCCATCACCTCCTTTCAGGCCATGCAGAAGCTGCGTGGGGAGAAGGGCACCGAGGTCACCATCACCGTCGCGCGCGAGGGGGTTGAAGAGCCCATGGAGTTCACCATCGAACGGGAGGAGATCCCCCTGGAGAGTATCCGGTACGCATTTATCCTGAAGGACGACATCGGATACATCTACATCCGGAATTTCGCGGAGACCACGGGCCGTGAGTTCCGGGAGAAGATGGAGCTCCTGAAGAGCCAGGGCATGCAGAAACTGGTCCTGGATTTCCGCTACAACGGCGGCGGCACCTTCCTGCAGTCGCTGGAACTGTGTCAGGACCTGCTCCCCGAAGGGGCCGGCATCGTTTCCATCCGGGGTAGGAACCAGTACTACAACCAGGTTTTCGAGGCGGACAAGAACGGCCGGTACCGCGATGTCCCCCTGGTCATCATCATCCATGAAGGTACGGCCTCCGCCCCCGAGATCGTGAGCGGGGCGGTCAAAGACAACGACCGTGGGCTGCTCGTGGGTCAGAACTCTTGGGGGAAGGGACTGGTCCAGACCGTGTTCCGGGTCGGGGGCGACGCTGCCCTGGCGCTGACCACGGCGAAGTATTACACACCCAGCGGCCGCTCCATTCAGAGGGACTACACCCAGATCGAGGATTATGTGAGCAATCAGGACGTCCCCGAAGAGTCGCGGGAAGTAGCCTACACCGCGGGAGGACGCAAGGTGCTGGGGCAGGGCGGCATCTCACCGGATTACGAACTGGTCGACTCCTTCAAGCCTCTGACCTACTACCTGCTGGTGCACGGCTCCTTTTTCAACTATGCACGGCACTTCCATCTGAAGGAAACCCCCTTGTCGCAGCAGGTGGTGACCAGCGACGCCCTGCCTGCCGGGTTTGAGATCGACGATGCGGTGGTGCAGGACTTTCAGGTGTTCCTGGAAGGGCTCAACCTCGCATACAAATATAAGACAGAGGAATTCGAAGAGGCCCTGCCGCAGCTTAAGCGGGAGCTGGAAAAGGAGCTCCATGCCTCGTTCCAAGGGCTTCAGGAAGGGGAGCGGATGTACAGGCTGAGCGATCCCCTGGTGCAGAAGGCCATCGAAGTCCTGCCCGAGGCTGAAAAACTCCTCCGCAGCAAGTGACACACCGGGGGGCGTCCCTCCGGGACCCACCCTGACCGTAAACCTCCCTGCTTCCAGGCTTGCTCTCCTCTTCGAGGAACGTAACCCCGCTCGCACCGGACGGCTTCCCGGTCAGCTTCCCCGGCGGTTGGAAGGGGGCGGTGGTCGTGTTATAATAGCCGGACCGATAAACCGGTCCCCGGTCCCCATCGGAATCCGCGAGCGTGGAGGGAGCATGAGAGTCGGAGTCGCGTCTGATCATGCCGGGTACAAGCTCAAGCCGGGCATACTGGCATTCCTCGAAGAGCAAGGGGTTGAGACCGTCGATTACGGATGTGCGGAGGGGGAACGGGTGGATTATGTGGAATATGCGGTCAAGGCCCTGAAAGGTTATTTCGCAGGCGAATGCGACCGGCTGATCCTGATCTGCGGCACCGGGATCGGCATGTCCATGGTCGCCAATAAACATAAAGGAATCCGCGGGACCCTGTGTGTGGATGACTACATGGCGGAGATGAGCCGCGCGCACAACGATTCGAACTGCCTGGCCATCGGCGGCCGGATACTTCCCCAGGATGAGGCCCTGAACATCGTCCAGATCTGGCTCAGCACCGAGTATGAGGGGGGGCGCCATCAGGAGCGCCTGGACGAGATCGCCCGGATCGAGGAGAACAACTTCAAACCCTAGCGGAGGAGCGAACCCATGGATGCTTTTTTTGACAACGTTGAATCATTATCTGAGCGCCTGACCGAGAACAATACCTGGAGACAGCACGAGTCTTTCAACCTGATCCCCTCGGAATCGACCCCTTCCCTGATGGTCAAGATGTGCGAGATCTCCGACCCGGCCGGCCGCTACGCCGAGCACAAGACCATGAAGGGCCGGGAGATCTATTTTTACCAGGGGATCGATTTCATAAAGGATGTCGAGGATGAGGCCCAGGCCGAACTGGCCCGGTTCTTCGGATGCACCGATGTGGAGCTCCGCCCCGTTTCCGGCCAGATGGCCAACGAGGTGATCTTCAAGGGCATGGTCCGCTTCCTGAACCGCGGCCGTCCCGAGGGCCAGCCCTCACGCAGAATGCGCCTGGTCATGAACAACGACCTCAACAAGGGCGGGCACCTCAGCTCGCAGCCCATGGGCGCGCTGTTCAACTTCGTGGAGGAAGATCCGGAAACCGGCAAGGAGCGGGTCGTCAATTTCCCGGTCCTGGAGGACAATCCCTACAAACCCAATCCGGAAAAACTGGCCGAACTGCTGGAGGACAACCATCCGGACCTCATGGTGTTCGGCAAGAGCATGTTCCTCTATCCCGAACCGGTCGCCTTTGTGGCCGACCTGGTCAAGGATTGGGAGCGGCCGCCCGTCATCATGTTCGACATGGCCCATGTGCTGGGGCTGTACGGCGCCTTCCAGGAACCCCTGGCCGATGGGGCCAACGTGGTCACAGGCAGCACCCACAAGACATTTTTCGGCCCCCAGAGGGGGCTGATCGCCGGCAACTTCCCCAAGGGAAGCCCGCTGCGGAAACTGTGGATCGACATCAAGGGCCGCGCGTTCCCCGGCTCCACCAGCAACCACCATCTCGGAACGCTGGTGGGCCTGTTGATGTCCGCCTACGAGATGAACGCGTTCAAGGAAGAGTATCAACGGCAGGTGCGGGCCAATGCCAAGGCCTTCGCCCGGGCTCTGAAGGATAAAAATATCGAGGTCGAGGGGGAGGAATCGGACGGATTCACCGAGACCCATCAGGTCTTGATCCGCATCGCCCGTTTTGGCAACGGGATGGACATCGCCCGGAAGCTGGAGGACAACAACATCGTGACCAACTATCAGGCCCTGCCCGATGACGAAACCTTCCTGGAGCCCAGCGGGATCCGCATGGGAGTGCAGGAGATGACACGCTTCGGGATGACGGAAGGCGATTTCGACACCTTGGCCGGCTTGATCTCCGACCTGATCATCAACGGAAGATCCGTGAAAGAAGAGGTCAGGAAATACCGGCAGAACTTCATGGAGATGAAATACTGCATGCCTTTCGACCGCGCTGTTCCGCTGGCGGCAAAAGTCATGAAGAGCATTTTCCCGTACACGGGGTTTGCCGAAGCCTTTGCCGAAAACCTGCAGAAACTTAAGGGATAGCCCGAGAAGGGCTCAGATAAGAAAGGGAGATCGCCATGAAAGTCTTGGTAATTGGAGGCGGGGGACGCGAGCATGCGCTGGCATGGAAAATATCCCAGAGCCCCAGGGTCAAAAAGGTCTACTGTGCGCCCGGCAATGCCGGGACCCGGTCCATAGCCGAGAATGTGGACATCAAGGCGGATGACATCCAGGCTCTGAAAAAATTCGCCGCGCAGGAGAAGATCGGATTCACCGTGGTGGGGCCGGAGGCCCCTTTGACAGAAGGGATCGTGGACGAGTTCGAGCAGGTCGGCCTCAAGTGTTTCGGTCCGTACAAGATCGCCGCCGAGCTGGAGGGGAGCAAGGTCTTCGCCAAGCAGTTCATGGACCGTCACAAGATCCCCACGGGTCAGTACAGGATCGTGGATACCACCCAGGCGGCCCAGCAGATACTGCGGTCCGGAGTGTTTTCTTTTCCCGTGGTGATCAAAGCCGACGGCCTGGCGGCCGGCAAAGGTGTCGTGGTCTGCCGAAGCCTGCGCGCGGCCGAGGAGGCCGTGGACTCGATGATCGTCGAGAAAAAATTCGGGGACGCCGGCAAGGTCGTGGTGATCGAGGAGTTTCTGCGGGGCCAGGAAGTCTCTTTCATCGTGGTCTCGGACGGAACCAAGGCTGCTCCCTTCGTGACCACCATGGACCACAAGCCGGTTTACGACGGGGACAAGGGCCCCAACACCGGGGGCATGGGCGCGATCTCCCCCAATCCCTTTGTCAAACAGGATATGTTCAACCACATAATGAAGACCACCGTGTTTCCCACCATAACACGCATGCTGGAAGAGGAGAGGAGATACAAGGGTGTGCTCTACGTCGGGCTGATGCTGACGGAGCAGGGCCCCAGGGTACTGGAGTACAACTGCCGCTTCGGCGACCCGGAGACACAGCCCCAGATGCTCCGGCTGGAGACCGACCTCATGGACGTCCTCGAGGCGGCCATGGAAGGCAATGTGCTCCAGGCCAAACCCGCGTGGAACCGCAAGACCTCCGGGTGTGTCGTGCTGGCCTCGGGAGGCTATCCCTCCAAATATGAAAAAGGCAAGGTGATCGAGGGGTTGGACAAACTGGAGAAAAACGAGGATGTGGTGGTCTTCCATGCGGGAACCAGCGGGGAGGACGGCAAGGTCTTGACCGCGGGCGGCCGGGTCCTGAATGTGTGTGCCTCCAGGGAAACCCTGGAGGATACCATGAAAACCATTTACGGGGCCATCGACGAGCTCAAGTTCGAGGCCATGCATTTTCGCAAAGATATAGGAAGGGAGAGGAAGGTAGCGCTATGAGTAAGATCGCAGTTTTTATCGGGAGCGAGTCGGACTTCGATGTGATAGAGGGGGCGGTAAAGATCCTTAAGGAATTCGAGGTGCCCTTTATGCTGGAGGTCACCTCCGCCCACCGCACACCGGAGCGCACCAAGAGGCTCGTGACGGAATTCGAGGCCGGGGGGGGAGAGGTGTTCATCGCGGCGGCCGGGATGGCCGCCCACCTGGCGGGGGTCGTGGCATCCCACACAACCCTCCCCGTGATCGGGATACCTGTGGGAGGGTCGGCGGTCAACGGAATGGACGCGCTCCTGGCGACCGTGCAGATGCCCAAGGGGATCCCGGTGGCCTCCATGGGGATCGGAAAGAACGGCGCCATAAACGCCGCGCTGCTGGCGGTTCAGATCTTGAGCCTCAAGGATGAGGCCTTGAAGGCCCGGCTCAAGGAGTACCGCAGGGCCCAGGCAGCCAAGGTCGAACAGAGCTCGGAGAACATCAAAAGCCGGATATGAACTCGTTCTCCATCCAGAGTTTCGGCTGCCGCGTCAACCAGGCCGAAGCCTTTTCCTGGGCGGACGAGTTCCAAAGGCGCGGGCTGCGCTACGAGACGGAGCACAGCCGCAGCGACCTGATCCTCGTCAACACCTGCACCATTACCGCACGCGCCGACCGCGATGTCCGCAGCTTCATCCGGAGGATGAGCCGTGAGAATCCCGAGGCCCGCCTGGTGGTCACGGGATGTTTCGCGGAGCGGGCCGCCGAGGAACTGAGGCTCCTCCCCGGAGTCTGGCAGGTGGTATCCAACCTGGAAAAAGAGGCGCTGCCCGAGCGCATCCTGGCACTTCCCCCCCAGGAGGAAAAGAGCCGGCCCAGGCCCTTCCGTTCCCGGGCGCTGGTCAAGATCCAGGACGGGTGCGATTTCGGATGCACGTTCTGTGTGGTCCCATCGGTCCGGGGGAAAAGCGTAAGCTACGCCAGAAGCCGGATCCTGGACGGTGTCCGTGCCATGGTCGAGCAGGGCTTCAAAGAGGTCGTGCTGGCCGGAATCCATCTGACGCTCTACGGCCGGGACCTGGACCCGCCGCATTCTTTCCTTGAACTCCTGCGGGACATAACCGCCGTGGACGGCCTGCACCGGCTCCGGCTCAGTTCCCTGGATCCGCGCTTTATGGACGAGGCGCTGCTTGACCAGATGATCTCCGATCCGGTGATCTGCCCACACTTCCACCTCTCCCTGCAGCACGGCTCGGACAGGATCATCTCTCTCATGGGACGCAAGGTGAAAACGGAGGACTACGCAAGGATCCTCGGACGGCTGCGGCGGGGGCTCCCGCGTGCATCGCTGGGGACCGATATCATCGTGGGGTTCCCCGGCGAGACCGGTGAGGACTTTGCGGTCATGGAGGCTTTTCTGGAGCGATCCCCGCTGACCTACTTCCATGTGTTCTCGTTTTCTCCCCGTCCCGGAACTCCCGCTGCCGCATGGAAGCAGGTGCACCCGGAGA
>CBFDBC010000155.1:0-9116 GCA_965602945.1 uncultured bacterium
ACATGGACTGCCAGGCGGAGGCACTCAGGGCAGGCTCCCAGTATGCAAGCTTATAGACCTCGATCTTATCCATCAAGTCCTTGAGATGCACCCGGGCCAGTTCGTACTCCTCGGCCTTTATGCAGAAGTTGGCCAGGTTCAGTACGCGGAGGAAATGGCCCTTGCGGCGGTGTTCAGACGCGATCCCCTGCTGCATCTTACTCACGTTTTCTTCGAAGCCGTCGGGCAGTGTCTCACAGGCATTTTCGTATTCCTTGGTGAGGGGTTTGTAATCTTCTCCCATGATGGGAGGAAGGATCGTCTCCCCTCCTTTTCCGCCGCCCATGATGGGCTTCACCTCATCCTCGATCCACTTCAGGGTCTCTGCGTCAGCAAAGGGGACATCGTCGCGGAACTTCAATTTAGGAAATTTGGGGTGTCTCGTGAGAAGCTTGGCGACCTGGAACTTGATCTCCTCGGCAGCCTTGGCCCCGCCGCCGCCCGCATTTTCCAGTGCCAGAGCCTCGAATCTCTGACCCGTGAGCCAGTACTTCAAGGTGCTGTCCTGGTCGAGCAGGCTCACTTCCAGGCCGGTTATGAGCTTGTCTCCGTCCTGATCGGAGTGCCACTGCTGAAACATGTTTAGGACCACGGAATCCGGTGGTGTGACCTGTGTGACATGATTTTCATGGGAGGGGACGCTCATCCGGTCCCAGACCAGTGCTCGGGCCATCCCCAAGAGATAAGCCTGATACTTCACCTTCACATTTTCCTGCTGAAAGAGAAATTTGAGTAATCTCTTGAAGGCCAGTACCGCGTCTTTTTCCGAGCCAACCGCGGCCTCCTTGGCCGAGCCGGCAGGCGCAGCAGAAGCAGGAGCTGTCGTCGATTTTTCCTTCGCAGGTTTTGGTGCTTCCTGAGGAGGAGACGCTTCCGCCTCTTCCTCTCGGGATTCAGCAGGCTCGTCCTCCTTGGCTTCTTTGGGAGGAGGCGCTGTCTCGTTGGCCGTATCGATATGAGATTCGATGACCTTTCCCAATTCTTTAAGTTCGGGAGGGCTTTCCGGGAATTGTTTTTTAGCTTCCTCACCAAGTTGCTTCAGGATCTTATCCAACTCGAGAATCTGGGGTCCTGTTTGTGAGTTGATCGGCTCCTTTTCCAACAGTTTCACAAAACGACCCGTGTTCAGATACAGGAGAGCCTTGCTGCGGTGGGCGGGCTTTTCAGGAAAGAGCTTGTCGCCGAACTGCTTCATCAGCTCGAGCATCAGCCTTACGCCGTTGAGCAGCCCGGAGATCTTATCCGTGCGGTACCAGGAGAACGTCAGCCAGGACGCCACACGGAGGTCTTTGCTGTGCTCCATGAGGATGGTCTTGGCAAGCTCGATGCAGACGAGGTAGTCGGGCGTGACCTTGCCGATCTCCATGTCCAGCTTGAAGTATTCTTCCGCTGCATTTGCATTCTCCCCCGTTGGAGAATCATCGGAAATAGGACTCAGGAGCTCCGCAAGCCCTTCAGGCAGGGCCTCTTCTGCTGCTTCCTGGGTCGGCTCTTCTTCTGCCAATGTCTTTCGCGCCCCTTTTTGCGTTGAGAATTGCCGTGTCGGCCGTTCCTCTAATGCTTCATGGAGAATCCGCTCCAATCCTGCGTTTGACGATCCGTATATCTGGAAAAACGTCGACCTGCTGCATTAGTTATATCTGAAACATTTTTAAAATTCAATGCATAATTTTGGGATCTTTTTATGCGGGAAAGCATTATAAGAGTCCTAAAAAATCACTAAGCGAGGCCTGTCCCTCTAAAAAAACCGATCTCAGTTCCGGAGACAGACCGGACAGAGCTGTATCCGGTGAGATGTCTCTGCCTTCTTCGTCCAGGTGACAAACAGTATCGTTTTCCTCTCCTGGTCTCACCAGCTGGATCATGTTTTTCGAGGCCGGCGGCCTCAGATACAAAAAGAGGAACCGCTCCTCTCCTCCACGGTGACTGCCCCAGAAGGCATTGGGAGAGAGGGGAGGATCGCCAAGCATCCTGGAGGCCGCTAATATCCAGAAGCAGACCGCTCGATGGACGGACACGCCGTTCTGGCCCAGCGGAAATCGCAGCCCCAGGGTCAGCGGCAGGGTGGGATGCCCCCTTAAAGGCAGCAGGATCTCCGTCAGGTTCTTGATCAGTCGGAACCGCCGGGGATCGTCGGCGCTCCCCAACACATCTTCCCAGAACTGTGCCAGGCTTGTGTCCTGAAGAAACCCCTTGAACTGTCCCAGAGCATCCTCCATGTCGACTGCGACGGCGTCATTCAGCTGCTTTGCCTCATTCGCGAGATCCTGGGGAGTCAGCGCCTGATCAACATGGCCCAGCACATGAACCGTCTGCAGTAGGAACTGGCTGAGCATGACAGGGAAATACGCGAATACGTCCGCTCCCTCCGCCAGGTCTTTCCCGATCCGCAGCGTGACAATGAAGGGGTATTTCCGATCGCTCTTGTCATGACTGGGGCGGAGCGCCCCCAGCAGGAACCTGTCAGTCCCATCGGGATTGAACAGAAATTGATATTCGGGAGAGTGCTGGTAGACGTCATTCCATTCCCGGTCATAGTGTTTCTGAGCGTAATAGAGGCCCTCCTGGATCCAGAGCTCGAAAGCCCGGACCTCGGAGCCTCCCGAGTTGAAGCGAACAAAGTCTCCGAAGCGGGGCAGCTTTCCGAAACAGGAAACTTGATAATAGAACGTGTTCATATGCTTACAGTGGGTTCTTTCAGTCCAGTTGAGCGGGACAGACAAACCTGAAAAATTCCCTCAGGTTTTTGAACGGATTGGCCACACTCCGGGCCTGGATCCGATAAACGACATAGAGTTTATATTGGCTGTGAGAGAATTCCCAGGAGGCTCTGTACGCTGTCGATGAAGACGCTTCAGGCGTGATTTCCGCTTCCTCCAGGAGGCGGAAGAAGCCCCAGGCCCCCAGATATTCTTTGGCCGGCGGTTCTACACGTTTTTCCCGCATGAGGATCTGCAGGCGGGCTCCCGGAGAGCCGTCCTGCCGGGGCCAGAAGAACTCCTGGAACTGCTTGTGTCCCATCTCATAGGACTGCTGTGCACCGTCAACACTCATCTCGATCTTAATGACATAGGGCACAGATCCCGATATTGTCGTATACCCATCGGGCTGCATGCGGAAATTGATGGGGAATCCGCCCTGATCGAAGAGGTCCTCTCGAATGGTCTCCGCCTTGACCAGAGCTTCGAAAGCCGCCGCAGACAGCTCGATCCCCTTATCCTCCCAGGTCTTGGAGGTCCAGTCGTCCCGATTAATGAAAGGAGCCAGGTCATCTTCAATGAAACCCCATAAGATGCCGGCATCCGGCTTAAAAAAGGCCTCGACATCTGCGATAGTGGCGTCCCGGCCTTCCCGGTTGAATGGGTAATAGCTCTCCAGCTTATTCTGGTACTCTTCATAGACTTTGGCTGCCCACAGGGAATTCAGCTCCTTTTGGGCATCCTCCAGCAGTGACTGCCAAACCTGGATGAGCGGTTGCTCGAACATGGCACGGCGGGCATCGGAGTCGAGCTTGCTCATGTTGAGTCGGATGGTCGTCACCGCCAGGGGGAGTTCGCCCGAACCGTCCATCAGAACCTTGGCCGCAAACTCCTTGGCCTTGGTCTCCGGATCGTCCAGCATGGATTCCAGCAGGCTGCTGACGGAGATGTACTGACTCAGGATCCCGGCGAGCGCCTCGGAGGCGCCCTCACCCGGACCGGGGCTCAGAGCATGGATGTCCTGGAAAGCCAGGGTTAGTTCACGCATCAACTGCTGATCATAGGCCGACGCGCCTTCCTCCGTCTTCAGGAGGTCTCCGATTTTTTCCCGGCTTTTGTCCAGGATCCCGCCCGCTTCTCCAGCCAGGGGGACGAACTGTGTCTGCACGGAGGCCATCTGCACTAGTTTGACCACGGGAGACTCATCCGCATCCCCGAAGGTCTTTAGAGCGTTGGTGGCTTTCATGAGGTTGTCGTACGGTTTGTACTCCACAGCCCGCAGGAACTCCCACCACTGTTCGGCGTACTCCCTGAAATACAGGCGTTTTATCTCTCTTGCCAGTTCCTCGGTGTTCTGCTGCGCGGCGCCCGCCTGCGGCCCGACCCCTCCCATGACCCAGTCTTCCCTGCCCAAACGGTTAAGGCGTTCATAAACGGCTTTTTCGAAGAAATCCTCATAGCCCTCCTTGGTGAAGATGCCGTCCACCCGGGCGGAGCTGGTGACCAGGTCATCGCGCCTGTCCCCGAGCACATTGGAAAGGGTGATGTAGGAATACTGTGCAGCACGGGGATCGTATTTCAGCGCGGCGTAAACGCTTTCAACGCTGTCTCTCTCATGCATCAGGATGGCGTTTCGCACCTGCTGGATCAGGCGGGAGTCGCTCTCATAGCCTGGAATCCCCTCTTTCCCGAGGTTCTGTACATAAAACTCGACCTGACGCTCCATCAGTGGGCGCAGCTCCACATACTTGTCCTCGGGGATGGCGGGAGGTGCATAGGCCTCGTCGAGGATGGCCAGAAAATGCTGTTGGAGGAATTCGCGGTATGAGGGATCCTCCTCCAAGCGCACGATCTCCGAACTGATCAGGAGATAGGCCCGGAGATAGTCCTTGACCTTCCCCGGAGGATAGGAAGCGCCTGTTCCGTAATCCACCAGTTTTTGCAGCAGTCCCCGGTAGAGAACTCTCTCGGCGAAAAATTTGAAGCGGTCGTAGTACAGCTCGCGGGCCGGTGGAAGCACCGAGTTGCCGCGGTACATCCCCAAGCGGGCTATCGGCGGCCCGTCTTCGTGTTCCATCAACCGCGTCAATTGCCCGCGGAGGCGGTCCAGGTAGGTGAAGTTCGAGACCAGAGCAGCGCCGGAATCCCAACGAACTCCCTCCATCAGTGCGGCGGAGCTCTTGACCCCGCTCAGCTCCACCCGGCTGCGAATGAATCCCTGCATGACGCCGAGGATGAAGAGCCCCAGCGCCAGCGCCGATATCGTCACCGTGCCGATGCGGAGGAGGTTTCGCCGGACAGCTGCCCCCGAGGTCTGCATGCTCATGCTTTGGTCGGGAATGATCACATCGGTGAACAACTTCTTAATGAAATAACTCTTTTTTTCTACTTCAGGCTCACTGAGCATGCCGGCCGGAAGGTCGAACTGCTTGGCAACCGATTGGATCACCAGGTCGAGAGGCACGCCCTCCTGTGTCCCGCTGGTGAAGTAAAAACCGCGAAAAAACGGATTTTCCTGATAAGGATTCGGCTGGAAAAGCAGGCTGATGAAATAACCGAGGTTGTCTTTGACGGAGGCGAATTCCATGGGAAAGATGTAGAGCTTGTTGCGAAGGTCCGACTTGGTCGGTCCACTCAATCTTTTCAGACGGAAATCATAAAGCGCCCGCAGCAGGACCTCGAATTCCCGGTTGAAGAGTTCCCTGGGATCCTGGGCCCGCTGCTCCCGGGAGAAGGTGGAGCCCCAGATCTGTTCACGTTCCTTGCGGCTCATATTTTCATACAGTTCGACAAAACCCTGGAGCAGATCACATTTCGTGAACACCAGATAGACGGGAAAGCGGACACCCAGTTTCTGAACCAATTCCTCGATGCGCCGCCGGATGTTCTTGGCATGCCATTCGATATCCTCAGCGCTGGCACCCACCAGGTCCGTGATGGCGACCCCGATCAGCACTCCGTTGATGGGGCGGCGTTTTCGGTACTTCTTGAGGATGTCCAGGAACGACTGCCACTCTTCACGATCCTCCTCTTCCGTTGTGTAACGGCCCGCGGTATCCAGCAGTATCGCGGAGTTGGAAAAGAACCAGTCACAGTTGCGCGTCCCCCCCACTCCCTTGATGTCCGAGCCGTAGGGGAACTCCAGGCCGGAGTTGATGATAGCGGTGGTCTTACCGGCAGCCGGCGGTCCGATAAACATATACCAGGGGAGCGCGTACAGGGCCGAGGTGCCGCTGCGGCCTTTTCCCAGCTTGGATTTTTTCAGGGATTCTATGGCTGATGTCAGTTCCTGTTTCAAGCTGTCGATCTCTTCCCTTTTTTCGGGCCGCATGCCCATTTTCTGCTGATCCGCCTGGGCCTGGATGGACTGCTCGAGCATAACGGCCCCGCGCCGCGCCTGGATCGCACGGATCTGCAGATAGAGGATCCCCACGAAGAGCAGGACGATGATGATAAGGATCCGGGTGTTCATACTCATCCTCAAAATCGCCCCGCCGCGCAGAATAAGGAGGATCAGAAGGATAAATCCCAGCCCTCCCAGCAATTTCTTATTTTTCAATAACAGCATAAATATTTTCATCAGATGATCCTGTTGATAAGGTCGAGGGCGCGGCCGGCAGCCCCGTTTATGAGGAAGGTCATCGCAAGATAAAAGAAAAGACCGAGCGCGACCGCCGTCACCAGTACGACCCAGATCGGGACCTCCCGGGTCACTACCTCGATGAATTCCTCTTTCCTACCGCCATGGGGAGACAGGATGTCCGTGGGCCCCTTTTTCAGCTGCCTCAGATCCGCATAGGTCCCTTCGATGATCGACCGGAGTTTCTCCCGCTCCACCACTTGATACTTCCCTTTGAATCCCAGCGCCATGCAGAAATAGTAGATCTCCAGGATGTCACCGTTGTAGTGGGCCCGCTGGCGAAGTTTTTCCAGACGGTTGAAAAACTCTTCGCCCGCGTCAAAACGGTTGAAGAACTCCAACTGGAGGGGCTTAGACAACCAGGTCTCTTTGTGGGTCCAGCCGGAAACGATGATAGTCTCATCCAGGAAGGCGATCAAAGCAAAGACCGCCTGATGGATGTCGTCGTGCTCGATCCCCGCCTCTTTCGCGTCATGTTCGATCCGGCCTAAAAGATCCAGTATGCGTTGGCGCAGAAGCTTGTGGTCGCCATATTCGCTGGTGTCCCGCAGCTTGAGGATGAGGGCGAAACCGTCAGTGCAGACCTCCATGAGGTTTTTCTTGTCCCCTCTTCTTACCTTCTGAATAACCGTATCCGTGGTGTTCATGAGACTTTCCTTTTGCCCTGTTGGCTCTTCATCCGCTCAGACCGCAACGGCCTCAATGACGATTCCCTTCAGTTCGCTGGGGATGAACACTGCCATGCCCTGGTTGGCGACGATGGCATCCCAGAAGGGACCGGACGGCTGCAGCTGGAAGTAGTAGCTCCCTTCCGTCATGGGCAGGACAGAGGGGGGAGCGGACGCATATCTGATCGCCAGTGCCTTCTGGAAACTGCTCAGCACGGCGTCGATCTGATCGGGAGAGGCGACCCTCAAGTTGGTCGGGATCTCATCGATCATCTTCTTTTCAGGCAGGTTTCCACTGATCCGCAGGAAGATCTTCATCTCTTGAAACACCTTGGAGTCGCTCACATGGGCCGTGTAAAGCGAATCGCTCTTTTTCTCCAAAGGAATATGGATGTAGTTGGCCGAGGGAGCGATACTGTCGAGCAGTGTGCGGATCTTGCTGTCGAGCAGGTTGAAACATTTGGACAGGTCGTTGTGATCATACGTCGGGAGCTCGCGGGGATGAATGTTGAGCTCGGGCGAAAACGTGGTTAGCTGACCAGCGAGGGCCAGCAATCCGAGGTAGAGCCCCTCGGGGTGGCCTTTTGAGATCGTGTGAAAGTGGTTGAGCAGAGGGATATTCATGTTGAGGGTTTGGAGCGCCCAGAATATGGTGACATCTTGAGACGTATAATCCGCCAGCCCCTTGAAGTGTTTCCCGGTACCGAGCGATGCACTCTTCGTTATCAGGAGTTCCAGAAGCCGACGCGTGATCGCCATAAGGTTTTCGGAGGCATCGATAGTGAGGCAGGGGGGAATGAAGCTTTTACTCAGGGCAAAGCTTCCGTCCTGAGTGCGGACAATCTCCGCGATCTTGAGAGTGCTGAAGTCTTCATTCGATTCTCCGGTAAAGAGGATCTGAAAGTTGGTCCGCCCGACACCGACTTCCCGCTCGTCGGCCCCGCTGTTGTCGTCCGTCACCGCTGTCTTCTGGAAAATATATCGCGTCTGCCTGCCGGATGTGTCACCCTCCAGCCTGCAGTTGCTGCTTCTCTCCCGCTCCACAGGCAGCCCCAGAAAAACGCCCAGTTCACTCTCAGTCGCGGCAAAGGAATCCTGGATGGCCCGAGAATTGGGGGCGGGATTCTCCGAAGGGATGCTGAACGCCAGCCCGTCAGGCGTAACTCCCCGGCAGCGCAGGAGATGGAACTGGCCGTTGACCAGTGCATCCTTGTCCACATCGATCTCGAGCAGTCCCCAATCATAATGGGCGACCGACCGGACACGGGCAGCCAGGGCTGATGTATGGAAACGGTCCCACTGCTGGAAATGATGGGGATCGAGATTCATCCCCTCAAACCATACCACTTTTTGATTCTGTGACATGTGATTTCCTTTCGGCATTCCGCCAGGGGCAGCGCCTCTTATGAATTTATTGGATATCGAGTCTGTTGTAACCGATGACGATGTAGAGCTGTTTAGGTGCCTTCTTCCCAAACGTGTAGACCTGGCGCCAGCCCTCTTTGTCGGGCTCGGTGAAGTCCCCCACCGCACCAAGATACACCGTGTCTTCTTTGAGCGACAGAAGATCGGTCCGGGTTTCGCCGGGGACCAGCTGATACTTACGCTCCTCGACGATGTCGGCCGCGAAGCTCTCCCGGCCTTGTTCCCAGAACGACTCAAGCGACGCGCTCAGAAAGTTAGTGTCGGTGCGCAGCTGAAAGACATAGATCACGCACGAATGTTGTTTGTTCATCTCCTGGGTGCCCTGGAGGTTGAGGCTGAGCTGCTTGGGCCCGCCGCAGGCGGCAAGAGCCAGCATAAGCACCGGAAGGAACCCAAGGGCGGCCAGCCGCATCAGCTTAGAAGAACTACAGGGTGACTTTGTCATTTTCCTCTTCCCCATTTGTCCGGAATCAATCCTTCGACGTATCGTCATCAGGCCCGGGAGAAGGTACGTCGTCCTTGTCCCTGGTATCCATACAGTGGTTGTACCGTTTCACATAACTGGGCCGGTAGTACTTCTTTTCGATGATGCTCTGATCTTCCTGCGCCAACTCGCGGTGGATCCCGGTATACTGCTCCACGAGC
>CBFDBC010000156.1:0-9038 GCA_965602945.1 uncultured bacterium
ATGATCCGCCCTCACGATCGGCTTTTCTTCTGCCGGCCTTTCTCCCTCACGGTGTTCGGAATAGACGACATCGTTCAGCCTCAGGGACACCTTGGGGAAGTACGCAAAAAGGGAAAGATCCATATCCCGGACAGTGATTTCTCCTGCCTGCGCTTCGTTCGCTATGCGGAGCAGTTCCGATTCGATACGATCCCGGTTGAGAACAAAGAGAACGAGGACGAGGATCATACACAGAACGATCAATCCGCAGACGAAAATGAAAACCCTAAGGAGCTTCTTGAGCATGTGATATCCCGCAGTATTGCGCTCGGGCGCACGGGTAATTTAACACACAGTCTGGAAACGGGTCAATTCACTCGTACCGCAGCGAATCCACAGGATCCGCCAGAGCGGCTTTCAGGGTCTGGAAACTGATGGTCAACAGCGCGATCCCAAATGCTGCGGCGGCGGACAGGAGAAAGATCCAGAAGCGCATGTCGATCCGGTACGCGAAGTTCTGGAGCCACTGACGCAAGAAGAAATAGGCCAGAGGCCATGCGAAGAGGTTGGCGACCAGGACCAGGAGGGCAAATTCTTTGGAGAGCAGGAGGAAGATCTTCCCGACCGAGGCGCCGAGGACTTTTCGTATACCTACCTCTTTGGTCCTCTGCTGTGCCATGAACAGAGCCAGGCCAAACAGCCCCAGCGAGGCTATGCAGATGGCCAGCACAGAGAAGACCATGAAGACCTGACTCAGCTTCTCCTCGCTCCGATAAATCTGGTCAAAGGTTTCGTCCAGGAAGGAATATTCAAAGGGATGAGCGGGATCCAGCTCCTTCCACCTGTTTTCGATGTAGGCCAGTGTGGCGGGGATGTTTTGGGAACCGATCCGCAGGGCGAACACATTGGTGTTCGATGTCCAGATGTGGATGACCAGCGGATTGATCTCGTCCTTCAACGACTGGAACTGGAAATCCCTCACCACCCCGATGACACGCCCCTGTTTTTTGTCCCATTCGAAGCGGGTGTTCAGAGGGTCTTCCAGCTGCAGCGTGCGGACGGCAGCCTCATTTATGATGAAGGCCTGGTCGGAGTCCGTGCTCATTTCTTTTGAGAAATCCCGCCCCTGCACGACCTCCATACCCATGGTTTTGACATAGTCATGATCGGTGTAGATCATCCGCAAGGTCAGGGTCTTTTTCCCCTTATCGGTGACCAGCTGTATCGCATCACCCGCCACGACCCCGCCGGGTACGCCGATGGTGATGGTGGCCGCCACGATATCGGGATTCTGCATCAGATCGGCCTTGACTGCCTCATGGTTCTTTCTGAGCGAATTGTCTCGGATGGGAACCACGACCACATGTTCCTTGTCGAAACCGAGTCTCCGGTTCCTCAGGAAATCGAGTTGATCCAGGACCACGGCCGTGGAAACGATCAGTGCGATGGAAATGCTGAACTGCAAAACGACGAGTCCCTTCCGCAGCAGCGATCTTCCCGAAACCGCCTTGTGAGTTCGCCTCAACACGGCAGCCGGCTGGTACCGGGAGATGAAAAAGGCCGGGTAGCTCCCGGAGGAGATCCCCACGAAAAACAGAACAACGACGACCGCGCCCAACAGGGCCAGGCTGCCGAGGTCTTTTAGATCGAGACTTTTCCCCGTCAAAGCATTGAAGGAGGGGAGTGCCGGCGCCAGGAGCAAGAGCGAAATCACCAGTGCGATAAAGGTGAACAGCAGCGACTCCCCCAGAAACTGCAGTATGATCTGAGGCCGCTCGGCACCGACCACCTTGCGCAGCCCGACCTCCTTGGCCCGGCCGGCGGATCGGGCGGTGGCCAGGTTCATGAAGTTGACGCAGGCGATCAGCAGGATAAACACTGCGATCACCGAGAAGATGGTGACATATTTGATGTCGCCGGTCGGGCTGATCTCATGCTGGAGGTTTGAACGCAGGTGAATGCTCGTCAGAGGCTGAAGGCGGGAGGAAAGGGTTCCTCCCAATATGGACTGGATCTGCTGTGCCGCGTATTTTTCGATCAATCCAGGCAGTTCTGCCTCCAGCTCCGCGCCGCTGACCCCTTCCTGTAAAAGGATGTAGGTGTAGAATTCGTGCCGGGCCCAACTCTGGAAGTAGCGCTCCTGCACGGAAGGGATCTGTTCCAGGGTCTTCATCGAGGCGAACATGTCCGCATGGAAGTGGGAATTCCGCGGCATTTCCCGCATGACTGCCGTCACCAGATACTCCTGGTCGTTGATCTTCAGCGTCTGGTTGAGCGCATCCTCGCTGCCGAAATACTTGGCCGCTATACGCTCCGAGACCACGAGCGAGCCGGGGGATCCCAGAGCGGTCCCGGCATCGCCTTTGCTCAACGGCAGGGTGAAGATGTTGAAGAGCGAGGCATCGGCGAAGATCAGACCATCCTCGTAAAACTTCTTCTCCCCGTATTCCACCATGCGCCGCCGGCCCGGCATGAACCGGACCGCATCCTCGACGAACAGAGGGAAATCTCTTTTCAGAGCCGGGGCAAAAGGGGCGGAGGACAACGCGAAGAAGCGGCTCAGGTCGCCCTCCACATCGAAGCTGTCGACCAGGCGGTAGATCCGGCCTGTCTTTTCGTGGAAGCGGTCATAGCTCAATTCGTCCCGGACATACAGGAAGATCAGGAAACAGCAGGCCATGCCTATGGCCAGGCCTGCGATGTTGATGGAAGAATACGCCTTGTGGCGCTTAACGTTCCGGAATGCGATCTTCAAATAATTACTGATCATGGTCAGACTCCAATAACAGGTGTTTTTCAGGTATCCGGGAATCAGTTTGAGGATCTGGCCGGCATACCAGATCCGGGCCGCGGCCTTTCCTTTTTGACGGGAAATCCGCCCGTGGATCTCTTCGAGATCACCCGCCAGGTTTTCATGATCCTCAAAGGGGATGACGTGCTTGAGCAGCAGCTCAAGCATCTTCAGGGAGGTTTTATTGCGCCTCACGGGTCTATTTCTCCGGAGCGGACAATATTAAATAGTCCTGCCACAGCAGGTCAGAGATCCGCCTGTACTCTTCCAATCGTGCAAAACCCGTGTGTGTGATCGAGTAGATCTTTTTGCGACGCCCGCCCCGTACGGCCGTGGCCTCACCGAAGCTCGAGGTGATCACGCCCTGCTCCTCCAGCCGGCTCAGGGGGAAGTAGATGGTGGCCACTGAGGCCTTCTTGCCCGTGATCCGGGAGATGTGATCCACGAGGGCGACCAGATACGCATCATCCTTCAGTTTGAGGATGGAGAGCAGGATGATCTCCTCGTTACGCGTGAGGCCTCTGTCCTTGTTGTTCATAGGCAGCGTATCTCCATTTCTTTTGTATTTATAAAAACATATCACCCGTATATACGCAGTGATCTAGAAAAGGGTTACAGATGTAATTGATTTGCTGAGAGGAGGGGCTTTTATATCATACTACAGACGCGATGGGGCGACTAAATCCAACAGAGGAAAACACCAATGAATGAGATCCAAACCGCTTCTGAAAAAATCATGGCTCAGATAGAGAAGATCATTTTCGGCAAACGGGATGTCCTGGAACTCGCCCTGGTCTGCCTCCTCTCCGAGGGCCATCTTTTGATGGAAGATGTCCCGGGCACCGCCAAGACCCTCCTGGGCAAGGCCCTGGCCAAAACCCTGGGAGGGACCTTCCGCCGGCTGCAGTGCACGCCCGACCTCCTGCCCGGCGATGTAACCGGCATCAATGTCTTCAATCTCAAGACCAGCGAGTTCGAATTCCATCCGGGCCCGGTCATGACGCGTATCCTGCTGGCGGACGAGATCAACCGGGCCACGCCCCGGGCACAGGCGGCGCTGCTGGAGTGTATGGCGGAGCGCCAGGTCAGTGTTGAGAACAAGACTTATAAGCTGAATCGGCCCTTTTTTGTGATCGCGACACAGAATCCCATCGAGCACGAAGGTACGTTTGCGCTGCCCGAAGCCCAGCTGGACCGATTCCTGATGCGGCTCTCAGTGGGATATCCCTCGCCGGATGCCGAAAAACAAATGCTGGAAAGCAGTTCAGGGGAGGACCCCCTTGCTCCTGTGGAACAGGTCGTGGAACTGGAGGACATAATGCGGTTTCAGGATATCATCCCCCAGATCCATGTGATTCCCCGCATCGGGGAGTACATCATCCAGATCGTGGCCTCCACACGCTCTCACAAGGACTTTCTCCTCGGAGGCAGCCCCAGGGCTACAAAGGGACTGTTTAGAGCCTCACAGGCCCTGGCGGCGCTTCAGGGGAGGGAATTTGTCCTGCCGGATGATGTTAAAAGGCTTTACAATTCTGTACTGAACCACCGCGTCATCCTGAGTGTGGAGGGCAGGCTTCAGAAGCAGTCGGTCGGCCAGGCCCTGGAGGAAGCCGTGAGCATGATCCCGGCCCCGATCATCCAGGCGGATTCTCTCCAAAGAGAGCTCTGATCCATGAAGAGCGGGTTGGATGACCGGAAGCACGACTTCCGGAAAGAGATCCGGCGTTCGCGGAGGCGGCAGGTTAAAGTCTGGGCCGGAGTTCTCGGGGCCCTTGCTGCCCTGCTTTCTGTGTATTCCGCGGGTTTTTTCCTGTATTCCGTTATCGCCGTGACCCTTTTGCTCCTCATCTCCCTCACTCTGGCGTCGGCCAATCTCGCGGGTATCGAAATGCGCCGCAGCATTTCCGGATCCGAGATCAAATGGGGCGAGGCTGTCGATGCGAGTCTGACGGTCATGAACCGGAAGGCTCTTTCCGCGTTCTGGCTTTTCTGGGAAGATCACATGGATGATGCCTTGGACGTCGAAGGCCCCACCTGCCATGCAAAGACCCTGGCGCCATCCCAGAGCCACACACTGGATTTCCGTATCCACAGTACACGCCGAGGATTTTTCCGGATCGGCCCCACCGTGGTGGAATCCAGCGGGCCTTTCGGCCTTGTGAGGAGGTTCCTTTTGGGGCGGCAAGCGGATTTCCTGACTGTCCTCCCCCGGGTAGTGCCGGTGGAAAAGGGTCCGGCAGCGGGGCAGCGTCCCATACATCAGATCCCCCGTCGCAGAAGCATCCATGAGGATGCCTCCCGGTTCATGGGAGTGCGCGAATATCAACCGGGAGACAGCCTGCGCCGGATCCACTGGAAGGCCACAGCGCGGTCCGCCTCTCTTCAGGTCAAACTGTTCGAGCCAGCGGTCCTGCTCGGGGCACTCCTGGCGGTGGACATGAGCAGGCTCTCCTATCCTGAGGTCGAAGGGGATTCCCCGGAGCAAGGCTCCCTTCTGGAAGCTTCCATCACGGCGGCTGCTTCTCTGGGAGAGTACATCCTGGCCGGCGACCAGAGAGTGGGCCTGATATCCAACGGCACGGACTCCGCAGAGCAGTACCCGGAGGACTGGAAAGGCGGGATCTTCCGGCGTATCGACCAGGCCCTGGATCAGGCCCGGGATTTTGTCAGTGTCCCCGCTTTTCAACCTGTCCATCTTGCACCAGGACGGGGACAGCGGCAGCTTCAGCAGCTGCACTCCGCCCTGGCCCGTCTGGCCCCGACAGAAGACTTCAGCCTGCCGGAGCTGCTGATGACAGAGCTTCCCCGGCTGCCCCGCTCCCTCGTCCTGGTCGTCATCACACCGGTCCTCGATCAGGCCCTGGACGACACACTCGGCAGCCTCCGGCGATCCGGTATCGAAACCGCCGTGGTGTGGATCCGCGATCCGAATGAGGCCGAACCGCCAGCAATGTGTGTGTCCCACAGGATCCCGGTCTACCCGGTGCGGGGTGATCAGGATATCGCCCGGTTGGGAGTGAGGTCGATTTGAGCAGAACGCACCCTGGCTGCGCCTTTCATCCCGAAGTGGAGGCGGCCTACAGATGCAGCGTTTGCAGCAAAACATTGTGCCCGCAGTGCGTGAAACAGGAACTGAACCTCTTCTTCTGTGTAAGCTGCAAGAGCTATGCCTCCCGGATGGAATCCCGGCCGGAAGTTCTCTCCACAAGAGAGACGGTCAAACAGGTTTCGAGGGAACTGCAGGGCGTGAGCCTGGTGGTCATCAATCACATCATCATCCCTATGGCGGTGATACTGATGGTGGGGGCCTTCCTGTTCTTCCTTCTGGATGTGCGCTCTGTGTATTTCAGTGAATCCCTGGCGGTGCGAAGGGTCGCCTTCTTCTTCGGGTCAGCCACGGTGCTTATCGCCCGCTACGGCAGGATGTACTTCGCTAGGGGCCGTCAGCTGTTGTATACACTGCTGCTGGCAATCGCCACATCCCTGGTCATGCTCCAGTTCTCGCGCAGCGTGCCGGACCTGATGGTCAACGTCCTGGTGCTGGGGTTTGTGTGGTGGATGGCCACACAGATCACAGACTGTCTGGATATGGGGGAAGAGGTCGAGGAGGAAAAACAGCACGTCTATGGTGTCGAGCGTCTCAGGAGAGAAGCCTTACACCGTGAGCTCAAGCTGCACCCCGGCAGGCAGCTCGGATCGGAGGCCCATGCGAAGGAAGCGGCGGATCCCTCTTCAGCCGTGGCGCGCCTGGCCGTTATCGCACTGCTGGCATTTGCCCTGGGAGAGCCCGTGATCCTGGCAGGCAAGCCGGAAGCAGGAATGCGTGCCATCACGGCCGTGGTCGTGTTCCTCCTGGCCACGGGGGTGGTGATGTCGGCCGGTTCAGCCATACATCTGTTCCGCAGAGCGAAGAAATCGGGCGGGAACCTCACACCGGGCATCGTGCCGACACGTATATTCATAGCCTTCATGCTCCTGATCGTCGTCTTGAGTGTCTCACTGGCCGTACCCGGCATCTCCTACCGCGGAAGCGGGGAGGCGATCTCACAAATTGAAGAAAGCGATTCCACAGGCCGCAGCCGACCGGACCAGGAAACCGCACGCTCGGACCCTTCGGAAGACAGTCGAGCATCCAGAGAGAGAAGCGGGGGAGATGCCCGCCCGGATCCCGGGGGCTTGTTCAATCTTATAGCCTCCCTGGGCAGGCTGCTCCTGATCCCCATTATCCTGCTTTTTGCCGGCCTTGTCATTTTTGCCCTGGTCAAACTCTGGCCGGTCCTGAAGGAGCATGGATTTGGGATAAAAGATTTCCTGACCGCCCTGCTCAAAAAGCTGAGATTCAGGCGCAGACAAGACACCGGAGGAAAGGAGACGGAAGGGAAGCCGGATCGGAAGGATCTCCTGAGGACGGTTGAAACCATCTCAGGGCTCGCTCCCCAGGAAGCCATCCTCGCATCCTATGAGTGCCTTAGGGGTTTCCTGGGCCTTTTGGGCTACGAACGCCCGGAAGACAACACGCCCTACGAGATACTGAGGTCGCTGCCCAGACGGTTCGATTTTCTCAAGGCTCCGGCGGCCTCGCTCACTGACATGTATGTGGCTGCTGCCTACAGCAGTAAGTTGCCCACTGCCGATGACGGACGGAAGGCCCTGGAGTCGCTCCTGGAAGTGAGGAGGCAGGTCGATGCCTATACAAAAGACTCGATATCCCGGTAGAGGTCAAACCCCCTTTTCACCAGTATCCGTGTCTCTTTCTCTGTATCCGGATCGATCTTTTTGATGTGGAAGCAGGACTTTCCTGCGCGGGACGTAGAACCGGCAGGAGTGATCATACGTATATGTCTTTGTGAATCAACATGCCTGTGCCTATCCGATAAGCTGCCAACGTCGTGTGAATAGGGCAGGCCGTTTCATGTGTAGGGTATATGCGAATACATAGGGAGGTCATACGAAATGAAGACGAGATGGATGATTTTTGTGGTTTTTGTCCTGTTTGCCGGCATGAGCCTTATGGCCCAGAAACCGGCCGATCTGGTGGGGACCTGGGGCGGAGAGGCGTCTCTGGACGGGGAGAGTGAGCCCAATTTCCTCACCCTGGTCCTGGAAGTCAAGGACGGAAAACTGGCGGGTCACATGACCGGAGAATTCGGGACCCTGAACGAGAGCGCCCTCATTGAAGTCACCCTTGAGAACGGAGTATTCGGCTTCACGGCCATGGCGATCGGTCCGAGTGGCGGCGAGATCGCCGTCAAGTTCAAGATCAACGTATCCGGGGATTCCATGGAAGGCGGATTGGAGATACCTGAAATGGGCCTCGCAGGGAAATGGGAGGCGACCCGGCAGAAATAGGATCGCCCCCCCCAATATCTAGATCACCATCTGATCAGCTGTGTGTTTTCGCACGTAGTTTTCTTATAATCGAGGTGACTTTCCGGCGCATCAGGGAGAGAGCGATAAGGGCAGACGCGAGCGCTGCCAGCGTGATCATCCACAGCGCGCTGTCGGACAGATAGCTGAATTCCAGGGTCAGGGAATCCTGATTCACAATGGTCTTGGCGAAGCGAAACAGTTGACCGGTAGCCGGGATCTGAATCCGGATGGGTAGTATTCCCGATCCCACCGGCGCATTCTCGCTCTGGATGTCTTTCACTCTCCGGCTGAAACCGGCCTCGTTCTCGATCTGTTGGGCCAGCTGTTCTTCCGATAGGGCCAGGCTCGCGCTGAACTGGTCTTTCGCCTTGCTGGCTTCCCTTCGGATCCTGTCCTTCTCCTCTTTGTCTTCTTCCGGAGTTTCAGGTTGGGGCCTGAGGTAACTCAAGGCTCTACCTTTTCCACCCAGAAGCGGACGCAGGCCCCGCGCTGTTTTCTCCTTTTCGACCGAGCCGCCGAAAAATACAACTCGATACTCTTCGGGGATGTAAACGCTCCACAACATCTGGCTGATGATGATGTCGGGGACGGGGAACATGCCCGCTTTGCGGCCCATCGAGCCGAAGCGGTCGGCTTTCTGGAAATAGATCAGCTCCACATCAAACGCCTCCAGGCCGGCGGCTCCGGAGGCGGAACGGTTGAGAGGGATGAGGACCTTGCCTCCGCTGAGCCGGGGTTTGGCCGGTTCCCCCCCTACGAATACACTCCAGATCTGGCTGTCTCGTGGGAGCTCCACTTCCAGGAACTGTTTGGATGTGTTCCTGACCAGGTAGACGATACGGTGGACAAGCTTGCCGTCTTGAGTAATGAGGGTCACTCCGCTTGCCGAATCGATGAC
>CBFDBC010000157.1:0-9036 GCA_965602945.1 uncultured bacterium
GCCAGGTCCCCACTAAGCTGGGAGCAGAGGGAGAGGAGATGTCGATGATCTCCAATCCATAGGGGTAATCCGGGGTATCCGGATATTTATAGTATTGACATTCACAGATGGCATACTCTCCCCAGATCGCAACATCCAGAACAAAAAGTTCGATTTCATCATACTCCCCATACATAACAGGATTGTAAGGATCTGAGACATCATAGATTAGAAGTCCCCTTTCATTGGCCGCCAGATAAGCAAAATCTGAGTCCAGCGACAAGGACCGGAGAGAGCTTCCGCTCATGAACTCTGATGCCACTTCAATGGGACTGCTGGGATCCGAAATGTCAACGATCTTTAGGCTGCTGTGAGTGACGATATAGGCATATTTCCCGGAGATCACGATATCCTGTGGGCTCCCATTGAGGTTCACTTCTCCGATGACCGAAAGCGAACCAGGGGACGAAATATCCAGCGACTGGAGGGCCTCTCCGTTTCCGATCCATGCCAGGTTCCTGTTTGGATCCAGCGCAGATCCACTGCATTCGCCATAGAGCCACGCTCCCAGGAGCTGCATGGGATGAGAAGACTGTTCTGAGATGTACTCGACCTCGAGCGAGCGATTAACCGGAGCGAAAGTAAGGATAGGCAGCAAAATAGTCATCCCGAAAATACATGCCAAAATCACAGTTCGATTCTTCATGCACTCAATTCCCTTTTGCATTTCTGATATCCCCAGATACTCAAGTGATTTGCAGTGATAATGCGGAGATCACACCATAGGCATTCCATGAGTTAGTATTCCTCTGCGGGTCAGGCACACAATATAAATTTTGAATCACCGTGTCAAATCCCTCTTATGGAATGTCTTGATTGAGTTTCAGCCCCTAATATGATATTCAAAAGCCAGTATGGTTACGCGTAAACTCATTCGACCAGGTACTGAAAAAGTCCGCATCCTGAAAAAGCCTAAACACAGGATCTCACGACTGGACATCGATCCGGACGCCCTCAAGATCATCTACCGCCTCAATTCTCAGGGATTCGTCGCCTACCTGACCGGAGGTGCTGTCCAGAACCTGATGCAGGGGATCACACCCAAGGACTTCGACCTGGTTACCGATGCCAGACCGGGCCAGATCAAGAAGCGATTCCGGAACGCGTTTATCATCGGGAGGCGATTCCGGCTGGCTCACATCCATTTCAAAGACGGGAAGTACATCGAGGTCGCCACCTTCCGCCGGGAACCGGACGAGAAGGAGGAAGATACACTCGATCCGGCCCACCGCTATCAAAGGACCTATGGCACACCCCTTGAGGACGCATTCCGGAGAGACATCACGATCAATGCCCTGTACTACGACGTGGACACGGAATCGGTCATCGACTATGTCGGCGGCCTGAAAGACCTGGCCGCCCGGAAGATCCGGGTCATGGGTAATCCCGGCGAGCGGTATACCGAAGATCCGGTCCGCATCCTGCGCGTGATCCGGCATGCGGTCCGGCTGGGCTTCGAGATCGAAAAGAAAACCGAGTACGCCATCCGTTCCCACCGCCACCTGCTGGCAGACGTGGCCGGGGCCCGCCTCTTCGAGGAACTGAACAAGGACCTCACCCTGAAGACCCCGCTCGTTTTCGAGGCCTACCAGAAATATGGAGTCCTGAAATACATCCTCGGGCAAGCCGGCGAGGCGTACGACAAAGATCGCGATCTGTTCTCTCGAGCCAAATCGCTCTTGGAAATAAGGGATGCTGCGGAGTCAGGCACATTTCAGTTCTCCCGTGAAGAACTCTTTGCCCTCATGACCTGGCCATGGGTGGAAAGCCTGCTCTCCGCAGGCGAGGCGGATACGCTAAAGAACCCTCACGAAACCATCCCGCAGGCCCTGGCCGGGAGCTGGCTTACCAAAGGGCTCCGAGCCGACAGCATCCAGATCCTGATCTTGAATCACTACCTGATGCAGGCCCTGCGGACAGGCCGCATGCGCTGGGCCTGGCAGCGCCGGTCTCATTACGAGCAGGCGTCCCGGCTGTGTTTCCTGATCGAGAAGGGCCGGCCTCCCCAGGGGAAAGATCCCTTCGCGGGCCTCTTCCACAGCCAGTATCCTTCCACGGGAACGAAACGGCGCCGTCAGCGCAGGCGTAAGCCCCGCGGCCGCAGCCAGGACGGCCCGGACACTGGTAAAGAAACTGGATCTCATCCCAAACAGGAAACAAGACGATCCCAAACTTCTGACAAGAAAAACATTGCGAGAGATGATCGTCAGAATTGATGCCGTGCAAATCGCAGGAACACTTTATGAAAGCTCGGTGAGGAGGGCCTTAGCGTCCTGAAGGTCGGGACGGTCAAGGCCTTCGGTGAACCAGCCGTAGACCTCTTCGAGGAGCGCCTTTGCCTCTCCCATCTTTCCCTGCTTTTGAAGCAGCCGGCTCAGGCTCATCACGGCCCGCAGCTCCAGAGACTTGGCCTTCTGGCCCTGGGCCGTCTTAATGGCGCTGCGGAACAATGCCTCGGCCTCCCGCTCGTCCGTTCCCTTGAGCCGCAGCAGTTCTCCCTTCAACCGCAGCAGCTCCGCCTCCATGTAAAGCTCTTCGAACCTGTCCCTGAATTCGAGGCCCTGACTGGTCGCCTTGAGCCCCTCTTCGATCTCCCCCGCCTGCAGACAGGCATCCCCCATCCGGGCCTGGAGCCTGGTCAGGCAGGTCTCCGAACCGGTCGCACGGATGGTTTCCACTCCCTTCTTCATCTGGGGGATCCCCTCTTCGACTTCACCTTCCAGGGTCTTTTTCTCCCCCTGGTAAATAAGAACATGGCCGATCCAGAAGATGAATCCGTTTTCGTAGGAGATGGGACCCAGTTCGTCGACGTAATTATCGATGCCCTCGCGATTGCGCAGGAACCACTGCATGGCGATGGCGCCTACCAGGGCGAAGGCCAAGGTGTGGGGATGCCCAATTATCCTTGCCTGGGATAGGGTGGATTCCATCTGTTTTTCAGCCCGGTCGGGAAAACCCAGCAGCCACAGGCACCAGGAGCCGAAGGCCTGGCTCATGACACCCAGGTCATAGCCGAACAGATAAGCCAGGTAGCCGTGCTTTTCCGGATCGTAGGCCTCACTCATCCGGTCGGTCAATTCCAGGGCTCGAGTCAGCTCCCCCAGGTTCAGCCACGGCCAGGATGTGTTGTAGTAGGCGATGGCTTTCGTCATGGGATCGTCGAGCATTTCAGCCAGCTTGAATGTCTGGTCCCCGATTTCGAGGGCCTTCCGGTATTCGGGGCGTGTGGAATAATAATGGCCGATCTGCGTAAGGGCCATGAAAACTTCGGGCGGATCCCCGAACTTCTGACACAGGTCCCGGGCCCGGGTTGCCGCCCGGCCAAGCTCCGGAGACGCGAAACCCTGTGCCGCCATCAAGGGGACTGTGTTGGCGAGCTGAAGCGCGAGCTCCTGCTTGTCCCGTTCGAGCGACTCAGGCTGCGTCTCCAGGAGCTTGAGCGCCTGCCTGAAGTGCTGGATCGCCTCCTGGTTCGCGGATACTCTGACAGCCCTTTCGCCGGACTTGTGGAAATACTTGATGGCGTTCGCGGTCTCTCCCGCCTCATGGAAATGCCGGGCGAGCTTGAGGGATATCTCATCCGCCTGTTCTCCGTAAAGGGCTTCCAGTATGTGCCCGACCTCACCATGCAGGAGCGATCTTTCGATCTCGTCCAGGCCGTTGTAGAGATACCTCTGAAACAGGATATGCTGGAAGAGATAGAGGGACAGGCGCCTCGCCTTCAGCTGTCGGATCCCTTTGGCGGTCACCACGTGGTGACGCTTGTCAAGTTCGCTGCTAAGGGATTTGACCAGCTCACGCACTTCCGTGTCCTGCCTCTGTGCGATGACCTCGGCTGTGAACTCTTCCCCCTCCACACTGGCCACGGTCAGGACTTCTCTCAACCAGTCGGTCAGGCGGCTCATGCGTTCGTCGATCACTGCGTCTATCCGAGCCGGAAGCGCTTCCCAGTTCAATTCGGGCCCCACGGCCCAGATGCCCTCCGCATCCTTTTGTATGAAGCCGCCTTCCTGCATGTTCCGCAGCAGTTCGATGGTGAAGAGGGCATGCCCCTTGGTTTGCCGGAAAAGAGTGCTTCGGAATTCTTCCTCCAGCCGATTCGGCTCAGAATCGATGAGGGCATCGACGAAGGCCCGGCCTTCGGTCTTGCCCACCTCGATCTCGATGTCCCCGAAATCGCGTTTGAACTCGTGGACGATCGATTCGAGCGGATGCCGGTCTCCCTCCCGGCCCAGCGCGACCTCGTCCGACCGGAAGGCCCCGACGACGAGGAGGCGGCTGCCGGAGATGCTCCGGCCCAGATGGAAGAGCAGGCTGGCCGAACCGGCGTCTATCCACTGCAGATCATCCAACACCAGAAGCAGCGGCTGTCGGCGTGACAAGGCCTGCAGAATCCGGGTGTACTGGGCGAACAGGCTGCTCTGCTGGAGCATCGAGTCGGCCGGCAGGGCGGATTTCCGCTCCACGACCTTCTTCAGCTTCTCCAGCCAGTTCAGAAACACCGTGGAGGCAGCCTGAGTCCGCTCGACGAGCGCGGCACCCGGGACAAAGGTATCGATCAGGTCCTGGCCGTGTTCCCATATGGCCAGGGCCGCATGGGGCGTGAGCTGCCAGAGGCGGACGGCATGCTCCCGGGTGATGATGCCGGCGTCCCATTTGGCGGCCACATCCCCGGTCAGGAGCCCCAGCAGTTCGATAAAAGGCAGATAGGGATCGCCGATGCCCGTGTGGGCATTGCATTTCCCGCCGGCCACGATCAGATCCGGGTGCTGCTCCTGAGCGCGCCGGGCAAATTCCTGGATCAGGGCCGTCTTGCCGCAGCCGGCTTCTCCCTTGACAAAGACCACCTGGCCGTTTCCTACCAGTGCCCTTTCGGTAAACTTCGCCAACCGAGTGAGCTCTTCCTCACGGGCCACAAAGACAGGGCCCTCCGGCTCGGCTTCCCCCTCACTTTCTCTCATGAATGCGGGCTGCTGCGGCAGCCGGATGCCGGTCGAGGTCGGGAGGCCTTCCTGGATGTTGCGGAATTCAGAGAGAAGCTCTTCGACCCCCTGAAACCTCTGCTCCCTGTCTTTCTCCAGGCATTTGAGGATCAGGCCGCACAGCTCATCGGAGGCCTTGGGATTCAGTTCTCTTGGGTCTGCCGGAGCCTCTGTCTTGTGTTTCAAAGCAATGCCCAAGGCGGAATCCCCCACAAAGGGGACTGCTCCGGTCACCATCTCATAGAGAAGAATCCCCAGGGAGTAAATGTCGGAGCGATGATCGATCTCCCCGGCCTCGGCCTGCTCCGGTGACATATACTGAGGAGTACCGATCATGATACCGGACCCGGTGACACCCTCCGTCCTGAGCGAGCGGGCGATCCCGAAATCCATGATCCGGGCATTCCCCTCTTTGTCGATCATGATATTCGCGGGTTTGAGATCGCGGTGGACCACGCCCAACCGGTGTGCCTCGGACAATCCCCCGCAGACCTGCTTGCCGACCTTGATTATGGTATCCGTATCCAGCCTTCCCACTCTCCGGATCAGGTTCTTAAGGTCTTCACCGGGGACATACTCCATGGTTATGTAGTGGGTGCCGTGGTCTTCCCCCAGATCGAACATCCGGCAGACATGACGGTGGGCGATCTTGCGGGCAATTTTCAATTCGTTCCTGAACCGCTCGATGGTATTCTGATCCACGGAGATCTCGGGTTTGATGAGCTTGAGGGCGATCTCCTCATTGATCTTAGTATCTTCAACACGGTAAACCCTTCCCATACCCCCCCGGCCGAGTTCCTCGATGATCTCGTAGCGGCCGGCGAAAAGGAGGCCCCGGGTCAGTTTTTCGGCCGGAGTTTCCATGGTCTGTGTGAATGTGGGTTGGGCATCCCCCACCACTGTCAGCGAAGTCCCGCACTCACCACAGAATTTCTGGGAATCGGGATTGTCCAGATGACACTTCGGGCATTCCATAGGTTTTCTCCCCTGGTTTTGCAGGGATAGAATATCGCTTAACTGCTTTTCTGTCAAAAAGAATGTTTTAGTCCATTGATTCAGTGCCCAGCAGAGAACAAACGGTGTACGCCAGCGGGCATTCAAGGGAAGCATTATGCTTCGATTCTTAAATTTCCCCTGGAAAAATTCGGCATATTTATTGCATAATCAGATATAAGAGTGAGGTCAGCATGCTCAAAAGTTATCTTAAAATCGCGTTCAGGAGCCTGAGGCGCCATCCCGTCTATTCCCTGATCAACATCGTGGGTTTGTCCATCGGCATGGCCTGTTTCATCTTCATCGCACTGATCATAAGGGGCGAGTTTCAGGTCGACCGGTTCCACGAGCGCGCCGATCGGATCTTCCGGGTGATCCGGCTGGATCACGCTTCCGGAACCGCCAACCGCGTCGCCCTGACCCAGGCCCCGCTCGCTGCCGCCCTCAAGCGAAATTATCCCGAGGTCGAGAAGGCGGCCTGCTTCAATTACTTTTGGAACGCGCTGGTCAGATACCAGGACACGAAGATAGAACAGGAGCGGGTGAGCTTTGCCGAACCGGATTTTTTCGAAATGTTCTCCTTCACGTTTCTGTCCGGAAATCCCTCCGCAGCCTTGAAACAGCCGCATACGGCGGTCATCACGGATCAGGTGGCCGAGAAATTCTTCGGATCAGAAGACCCTCTCGGTGAAGTGCTTCAAATCCGCGGCATGCCGGATGTGACGGTGACGGCCGTCATCAAGGATCACAGGGATTCCCACCTGCATTTCTCCATAATCCTGCCGTTTTCACTCTACCGGGAGATCGGGACCGATATCGACACCTGGTTTCGATACAACTACACCACCTATGTCCAGCTCCAGAAAAATGCCGACTCGAAGGCCTTCGCCGGCAAGATCAAAGCCGCCCTGACCCGGTTATCCGCATCCGACACCGAGTTCGAGCTGGAACTCCAGCCCCTCTCGCACATCTACCTGTATTCCAACTACGGCTATGATGTCCATGCCATGATCGGGAATATCGGCCTGGTCTATGTCTTGGGGATCGTCGCTTCCCTTATACTCCTGATCGCCTGCATCAATTTCATGAACCTGACAACCGCCCGTTCCACCCGCCGGGCGCGGGAGGTGGGCCTGCGCAAGGTCGTGGGGGCGGTGCGCCGGCAGCTGATACGCCAGTTTCTGGGGGAATCCCTGTTCTATGCGGCTATCTCCCTGTTTTTCGCAGTTGTGATCATCGAAGCGATACTCCCCCTGATCAACCGGATACAGCCCTATAAACAATACAGCCTCTTTGAATCCGGAGACCTCATTCTTTACTTCGGGCTGGTTTTGGCGGCAGTCATAACCGGACTCGTTTCGGGCAGCTACCCGGCCCTTTTCCTCTCCCGGTTTCAGCCCGTCAAGGTCCTGAAAGGTGTTGTCGGGCAGGAATCGGGCCGCGGGATCCTGAGAAAAACCCTGGTGGTCGGCCAGTTTTTCTTCTCCATAATCCTTGTGTTCGCCACCCTGACGATCTTCAAACAGACCACCTATTTACAGAACAAGGATCTGGGCTACAATGAATCGAACATCCTGGTATGCAGCCTGCCTCAGACCATGCGGGACGACTACGAACCGATGAAAGCCGATCTCCTGCGCCAACCGGATATCCTCTATGTGACCGCTTGTCAGAATCTTCCAATCTGGCAGGGTCCGTCCTATGGATTGGATGATTGGGATGGCCGCGACAGCGACCAGATGCTCACGATGTATCATGCCAGCGTTGATTACGACTTTTTCGAGGTCTTCGACCTGACCATCGTCCAGGGCCGGAAATTCTCCCGTGATTTTGCCACGGACGAGGGCTCGGCCCTCATCGTGAATGAAGAAGCCGTGAAGGCGATGGGCATGTCGGATCCGGTCGGCAGGCAGATGGGCTACTTCGGAGGACCGGGGACCATCATCGGGGTGGTGAAAGACTATCATTTCGCGACCTTGCGCGACAGGATCGAGCCCCTGGTCCTGGCTCTAGAGCCTCAAAATACCAGTTATGTGCTCATCAAGATCAACCCAGCCTCCCTCCCCGCCCTCACCACCCGGATCGAACAGATCTGGAATGTCTACGACCCGGATGATACTTTCGAAATCAGGTCTATGGATAACGTCCTTAGTGAAGTCTATGCTGGGGAGACAGCCCTCAGCCGGTTTTTCAGCTACGCAGCCTATCTCTCGCTGTTCATATCGTGCATGGGCTTGTTCGGTCTGTCCGCCCATGCAGCGGAACAGAGGTTCAAGGAGGTCGGCATCCGCAAGGTGATGGGAGCAACGGAACTGAACATCTTCCAGCTGCTTTCCAGGGAGCATCTCAAGCTGGTCGCCATCGCCGTTGTCGCCGCCTGGCCGGCAGGTTACTTCGTCATGCGCATGTACCTGCAGAATTATCCTTACAGGACGTCCATCGGTATCGGGATCTTCGCCATGTCCGCGCTGCTGGCTTTCGTCATCGCCTTCCTGACAGTCCTCAGCCAGTCACTCAAGGCATCGCGCATCGATCCTGTTGGGGCGATCAAGTACGAGTAAGCTTACAAAGCAGGTCTGTCCTATTTCTTTTCCTGCCCCTGATATTTTTCGAGTTTCTGCTGATAGGCTTGGAAATCAGGCCTCAACTCCACCGCTTTTTCCTGGGCCTTGATCGCCTCTTCGCGTTCGCCTTTTTCAAAGTAGAGTCCGGCCAGGGTATCCCAATAAGAGGCTGCGCCATCATTGATCTCGAGAGCTTTTTTGACCATTTCTATTCCGCGGGCATAGTGGTCGGTCATCTTTTCCTGCAGGGCAACCGCCGCGTATCCATAGGAGAAAAAGGCCTCTGTCGGCACTGCTTCCGCCGCCTCGGCATACTTGATCAGAGCGGTATCATTGTCCTTCTTGAGTCGATAGTACCTGATAGTGTTGTAGTGTCCGTAGAAAAGGGCCTCTTCATCACCCGAGTTCAGAGCTTTCTCTGCCTGGGCCTTGGCCTTTTCGTACCGGCTCTCATCTTC
>CBFDBC010000158.1:0-9021 GCA_965602945.1 uncultured bacterium
GACCGTAAAAGATTTCTCGATCGTGTCCTCGATATTGGCGTAGGCGGTCCCTGAAAGGATCACTGAGATCCCCGCCAATATCAGTATGGCAAGATAAGATTTTCGGGCATGCTGATTCATGCTGTCCCTCCTCTTGGATTGAAGTCTATGATGTACACGTCATCCTCAATTAAGTATGACGCACGCATGCCTCAAAAAGTTCGCTTGTTTGGGATAATTTTTCCGTTCCGGACAACATCCAAGAGTGAAACCGAGCGGGAGGGCAGCGGCAGGATCGTCGGCTGATCCCCCCCTACATTGACAGATCAGAGAGTGTGTGCTATTAAATCATGTTCTCATCATGAAACGCATTAGGTGCAAATCCACGCTTTCCTTCCTGTTGGCAGTGTTCTGCCTGCAGGGAGCGCAGTCCTGCCGCCCGGGCGAAAGTGTGCCCCGGAACGTCATCCTCTTCATCGCGGACGGCTGCGGCTTCAACCACATGGAAGCGGCCAGCCTCTTTGCCCACGGCCTCCCGGAGGCCCAGGTCTATGCGCGATTCCCCATCAAGTATGCCATGACCACCTATCCCGCAGAAGGATCGGTCTACGATCCCCACTCCGCCTGGAAGACCTTTTCCTATGTCGAAGAAGGCGCGACCGACTCGGCGGCCGCGGCCACCGCCATGGCCACGGGGATCAAGACCTACAACGGGGCGATCAACGTGGACCTGCAGAGGGAACGCCTGACCACCACTTTTGAGGTCGCCGAACAGAGGGGCAGGTCCACGGGGATCGTTACCTCCGTGTACTTCACGCATGCCACGCCCGCGTGTTTTGCGGCCCACAATCCCAGACGGAACAACACCCTGTCGATCGGCCGAGAGATGCTCCTGGAGAGCCCTGTTGATGTGATCATGGGGTGCGGCCATCCCGACTATAACAAGCAGGGGAAACCGAGTCTGAAGCCCCGGTACCAGAATGTCGGGGGCAGGGAAACCTGGGAGGCGCTGCAGCAGGGCCGGGCCGGGGGAGACGCAGACCAGGACGGGGAGGACGATCCCTGGAGTCTGATCGAGACCCGGGAAGAGTTTATTGCCCTGGCGTCCGGGCCGACCCCCCGCCGTGTGCTCGGTGTTCCGCGGATCTACGCCACTCTGCAGCAGGACCGGATGGGGGACGGCCAGGCCGCTCCCTATGCGGTGCCTGAACTCGATGGGATCCCCTCGCTGGAGGAGATGACGCTGGCGGCACTCAACGTGCTGGATGAAGACCGTGACGGTTTCTTCCTCATGGTGGAGGGGGGAGCCGTCGACTGGGCCGCCCATGATCATCAGGCCGGCAGGATGATCGAGGAACTGATCGATTTCGATAAGGCCGTGGAAGCCGCGGTGGAATGGGTCGAGTCGAACAGCAGTTGGAAAGAGACCCTGATCATCGTGACCAGCGATCACGAGACCGGATACCTCACAGGGCCCGGGTCCGGTGAAGCACAGCTCGGTGATGACGGCGGATCCGCCGAATGGATCCCGCTTCACGGCCGCGGCCGGGGGGAAGCCCCCGCTGTTCAGTGGAACAAGGGCGGCCACACCAATTCCCTGGTCCCCTTCTTTGCCAAGGGAGCGGGAAGCCAGAGGTTTGAGCAGTACGCTGTAGGGTCCGATCCTGTCCGGGGAACATATCTGGACAACACCGACATCGGCCGAGTGCTTTTCTCATTCCTGGAAGACCATTAAAACATTCTGGCATTCTCCATCAGATTCTTGACTGCGGCAGATGTGTGATATACCCTAGGTCCTTGTGAATGCGTTCGTCATAGACAGAGCCTGCCTCCCGCGGATTTCCTGTATTACTGCCTGTAAAGGGAGGGGTCTGCTTTGTCCAAACTTTGCGCCACGAGAGGAGGAATCATGAGAGAGAGAGTCATGAGGGCAGCCGTCATCGTACTGGCCCTGGCCGTGCTGATCCCCGGGTCGATAACCCCGGCGGCAGGAGCTGAAGAGACGCCCGAGGTCACCAAGGAAAAACAGCTGGTCCTGGATTGGCTGTCGCAGCCCCGAAATGTGAAAAAATTCGGGACCATTTCGGATTCTATCTGGTCGTTCGCCGAGCTGGGGATGCAGGAGTTCAAATCCTCCAAGCTGCTGGCCGATACGCTGGAAGAGGCCGGGTTCACAGTCGAGATGGGGGCAGCCGGCATGCCGACCTGTTTCGTCGCATCCTATGGATCCGGCAAACCCGTGATCGGCATACTGGGCGAGTATGACGCGCTTCCTATGATCTCCCAGAAGGGCCGCGTGCCCACTCAGGATCCTGTGGTGGACGGTGCGCCGGGGCACGGCTGCGGGCACAATCTCATGGGTACGGCCGCGACCGCGGCCGCCATCGCGGTCAAGCAGGCCATGGAGAAACACAATCTGCCCGGCACGATCAAGGTGTTCGGCTCACCCGCCGAAGAAACCCTGATCAGCCGGCCCTACATGGTAAAAGCCGGGCTGTTCGAAGGAGTGGATGCTGTCATCGACAACCACAGCAGCAGCACACTGGCCACAGGCTACGGCCGGGGTGGCAATGCCATGTACTCGGTGATCTTCTCATTCAAAGGGAAAACCGCTCACGGGGCCGGCGCGCCCTGGACCGCCAGGAGCGCGCTGGATGCCGTCGAACTCACGAACATCGCGGCCAATTTCCTGCGGGAGCACCTGTTCTACACCTACCGGATGCACTATGTCATCATCCACGGCGGGGAGGCGCCCAATGTGGTTCCGGACCGGGCTTCCGTCTGGTATTACATCCGGAACACAGATGAGCGGGTCGAAGACATGTACGAGCGGGTGGTCAACTGTGCCAAGGGCGCGGCCCTGGCCTCGGGTACGGAGCTGACCGACGTGCGTATCCTCTCGGCTATCCACCAGCGCAACGCCAACAAACGGCTGGCGGAGCTGATGTTCAAGAACATCGAGATCGTCGGTATGCCGGAGTGGACCGAGGAGGAGCACGCCTTTGCCAGGTCCCTGCAGGAGGAGCTGGGCCGGACCGTGAGCGGGATGCCCACCAAGTACAGGCCCCTGCGCGGGCCCTCTCCCGTGTTCACGGGCGGAGGTTCCTCGGATGTGGGTGAGGTGACCCGAGTGGTTCCCACCACCTCGCTGGCTTTCCCGGGACAGGTCCCGGGCAACATCGGGCATCACTGGTCCTGTGTGGCGGCCAACTACGGCTCCACCGCCTGGAAGGGGCTGAACGCCGGCGCCAAGGTCATGGCCGCCACGGCCATCGACCTTTTTCAGAAACCAGAAGAACTGGAGGCCATGTGGGAGGAGTTCAAGGCGTATGAGGAAAAGCACCCCTACAAGTCATTCCTCCCGGAAGACGCGAAACCGCCGCTCGATCTCAACCAGGAGCTGATGGAAAAATTCAGGGCCCGGATGGAGCTGGTGGAGAAGGAAACCATCAAGTAGGACTTTTCGGAGGATACCAATGACAGCGAGATTCTTTTCCCATGGGAGATGGTGGAAACCAGGGGCGATGTGCCTGGCCCTTGTTCTAAGCTGCAACGGCGTGAGCTTCACGCAGCACGAGAAGCCGGTGCTGCACGGCCGGCACTGGGTCGCCATTACAGGGAAACCCATCGCCGCAACCGCCGGGGCTATGATGTTCCAGAAAGGCGGGAACGCGGTGGACGCGGCCTGCGCCATGCTGGGTGCGACATGCACCATGTACGATGTGCTCAGCTGGGGAGGGGAGACCCAGGCCCTGATATACAACCCCAAGACCAAAAAGGTCATTGGTATCAATGCCCTGGGGGTGGCCCCGACGGGCGCCACAGCCGAATTCTTTCGAGAGAAGGAGCTGGACTTCCCTCCGGAGGATGGTCCCCTGTCCGCCGTCACACCCGGTACTCCAGGCGGGCTCATCACCATGCTGGCGGAGTTCGGCACACTGAGCCTCAAGGACGTTCTGGAGCCCAGCATGCAGATGGCCGAAGGCTATCCCATGGAGGAAGACACGGTCAACCGGATCGAGCAGCGCAAGGATCGGCTGAAGTTGTGGCCGTACTCCAAAGCGCTTTTCCTCCCTCATCCGGGAGAGGAGCATGAGGGTCCTCATGTCGGAGAGATCTTCCGCCAGCCCGACCTCCTGGAGACCTTGAAGAAACTGGTGGAATCCGAGCAGCAGGCACTGGAGGAGGGGAAGACCCGCAAGGAGGCCATATACGCCGCCTATGAACGCTTCTACCGGGGAGACATCGCCGAGGAGCTGGTCCGCAGCACCCGGGAGCAGGGCGGGCTCATCACCATGCAGGACCTGTCCGACTGGACGTGTTATCTCGAGGAACCGGTCATGACCACCTACAAGGGCATCGAGGTGTACAAGCTGACCTGTTGGGTACAGGGACCGGTCATGCTGCAGATACTGAACATGCTGGAGAAAATCGACCTCAAGGAGATGGATTACAACAGCGTCGACTACATCCACACTCTTTACCAGGTCATGAACCACTGCTTTGCCGACCGCGATTTCTATTATGGTGACCCCTATGTGCCGCCTGAGGAGCCGCTGAAGGGCCTGCTTTCCAAGGAGTACGCGGAGGCGCGGCTCAAGCAGATCGACTGGAACGTCAACGACCCGGATGTCCGGCCTGGTGATCCCTATCCCTTCCAGGGGGGTACCAATCCCTATCGGGAGTTCCTTGACCAATGGACCAATAGGCCGGAGCCCGCGGAGAAAAAGTTGAACGAGGCGGAGTGGGCCGCTCTCGAAGAGAGCTTCTGGACCGGGACTACGTCCATCCAGGCAGCGGACAAAGAGGGGTGGGTGGTGTCCGTGACCCCGTCGGGTGGCTGGATCCCGCCGGTCATCGCCGGCCGGACCGGTGTGGCGCTGAGCCAGCGGGCACAGAGCTTCGTGGTCCATCCCGAGGCTAATCCCTTTAACGTGGTCCGGCCCGGCCAGCGGCCGCGTGCCACCCTGACCCCGGGCATGGCGTTGAAGGATGGGCGGCCTTACCTGTCCTTCGCGGTCCAGGGCGGCGACACCCAGGACCAGAACCTGGTCCAGTTCTTCCTCAACATGGTGGAGTTCGGGATGAACGTGCAGGAGGCCTGCGAAGCAGCCAACATCACGAGCTATCAGATGCGGAATTCCTTCAGGCTGCACAAGGTGGAGCCGGGCCGGCTCACGCTGCACGAGAGTGTGTCAAAGGAGGACCGGGATGTCCTTGGGGATATGGGTTATACCATCGATGTGAGGCGCAAGACTTCGGGGCCCATCAACGCCATCTTCTTCGACTGGAAGCACGGCAGTTTCTGGGGGGGCTCCAGCAATTACGGGGACGACTACGGCATCGTCTGGTAATCGGAAGACGTCGTCTGCTGCGGGAATGCCGGGTCCGGTTTCTTCATCCGGTCGTCACAGGAGGACAGGTCATGAAATACCGCTGCAATGTGTGCAATGTCTATGAATACACCGACACCATAGGTGACGTACACACCAAGATCAAGCCCGGTACCAAACCAGAGGATTTTCCCGACAGTTGGGAGTGCCCCATCTGCGGCGCGGACAAAACACACCTGATGCCCGTGGAGGAAGAGGTCCAGGAAAAACTGGAAGTCCTTCAGACCTCGACCTGCCCTAAGTGCGGCCGGCCCCACACGATCACCGTCTATCACGAAGACACGGTCGACCTGCACAGCTACCTGGGGGAGTGGAAGCGCAGCCAGGACGAGGTGGAGGTCCACATGGCGGACATCCACAGGATGTCGGCCACAGTAGAATCGATCACCGAGCCGATGCGAACCAGGAAGGATGTGATCGCCTGGGACGACATCCTGATCCGTGGGGCTCAGCTGGCCCGTCTTCCTTTGAACAAGGAGTCCGAAGTGAAAACCCGGACCGTGATCGGGAAGAGGGCCGCACACCCTCTGGTCATCGAGACCCCCGTCTTCATCACACACATGTCTTTCGGGGCCCTGTCCCGGGAGATCAAGCTGGCGCTCGCCAAAGGCAGTGCTGCGGTCAAGACCGCCATGTGTTCGGGAGAGGGAGGCATACTCAATGATTCCCTGGTCAGTTCCCACAAATACATCTTCGAGTATGTACCCAATCAGTACAGTGTCACCGATGAAAACCTGCAGCGTGTGGATGCCGTCGAGATCAAGATCGGCCAATCATCCAAGCCCGGCATGGGAGGGCACCTGCCGGCCGCCAAAGTCACGGAAGAGATTGCCGCCGTCCGGGGATTCCCGGTCGGAGAGGACATCATCAGCCCCGCTCATTTCGAAGACATCACGACACCCGACGGGCTGAAGTCCAAGGTGGATTGGCTGCGCGACAAGACAGGAGGTAAACCCATCGGGATCAAGCTGGCGGCCGGCCACATCGAGGCTGACCTGGAGGTGGCCCTTCATGCCGGCCCCGATTTTATCACCCTCGACGGCCGCCCGGGCGCGACCGGAGCATCCCCCAAGATCATCAAGGCCTCCACTTCGGTCCCGACCATTTTTGCGCTGCACCGGGCCCGCCGGTTCCTGGACGAGAAAGGCGCCGATGGTGTCGCTCTCATCATCACAGGCGGGCTGCGGGTGTCCTCGGATTTTGCCAAGGCGCTGGCCATGGGAGCGGATGCCATCGCCATCGGTACCGCCGCCCTGATGGCCTGCGCCTGTCAGCAGTACCGGCAGTGTGCGACCGGCACCTGTCCGGTGGGGGTCACCACCCAGAACGTGGAGCTGCGCAGCCGCCTGAACGTCGACATATCGGCCCGCAAGCTGGAGAACTTCCTGCATGTTTCCACGGATGAACTCAAGACTTTCGCCCGCCTGACCGGCAACGATGACGTGCACAAGCTTTCTATCCGTGATCTGTGCACTGTCAACTCGGAGATCAGCGGGCACACGGACATCGAACACGCTTAGTTCCCGGACCTATCGAAGCGGAGGCTGCGCACGCGGCCTGCGTTTAATCTAAATCCGATGATATCCTCGCTTTCGTCCCGGATAAAACGGATACGGTTGGATCCGTATGCAAAAAGATCCGGCATAAACGGCACCAAAAAGATCCTGGGGGCCGCCTTGTGTGCGAACACCAACCGGTTTCCTCTGAGCCGCAGGATATATGTGGCGGGCAGCTCAGGAGAGTTGTATTGTCCTTGATATTCTTTCAGCGCGGATGACGTGGGCGCGTACGTTTCCGCCGGGATGAAGAGGAGAGGAAGCTGCCCGCCCTGTTTGACCTCCATCTGGAAAGAGTGATCCATACCGGTCCGTTTCTGGAACCTCACCTGGACGGGTTGGCGGGCGTTTTTGAGCTGGAATTCGGACTCTCCCAGAGCCTGCAGGGTATATCTCGATCCGCGAAGTTTGATCCTCAATTCATCGTTCTCGAACGTGACGACGGCCCTCTGCCAGGCCTCTTCGTTCACGTATTCTCCGGCAAAACGTTTGAGGACCTCAGGGGGAATCACATTAGCCGTGGCTTCCGTCTGTTCCGGAAGAGCCGTGGCGTCGGGAGAGGCCGGCTCCTGCATGAGATGGCCCAGATAGATCTCTGCGATACGGAAACACAGGTCCGTGGGGTTCAGGGCGTCCAGGTTGGCCAGGATGATAACGGAAAAACGCTGATCCGGGAATTGTACGTAACCGGCACGGTAGCCTCCCAGGGCGCATCCCGGGGTTTCGGTTGTGTCCCAGCGGGAGAAAAGTTCGTCCACTCGTGAGACGTGATCTTCCGGGAAAAGCAGGGTGGGCCAGAACGCGAGGATCAGGATCCAGATACCGAGTCTGAGGTTCTGTCGGTTGGGCATGGATCACTCCTTATTATAGTATCTGCTCGAATTATAGGTTCAAGCCTGGGCAAACACAACCCGGCGGAGATCTCAAATAGCCTTTGCGAATTGGAGGGTGGGATATGGAGAGCGGGAGGGACCGGATGGCTTGACAGGGGAAGAGCCGTATTATACCCTTTGAGATATTTCGACCTCTGGATAAGACGGAGAGGGAATGGAAAAAAAAGGGGACAACACCGCATATCCCGAAGACGAGTCCGGCACTTTTCCCGCCTTGGACGGTGTCTCTCTGTATGAGCGCTGGTGGCGGCCAAATCTCGAGCCCAAAGCCGGGATCGTCCTGGTTCACGGGTTGGCTGAACACAGCGGGCGCTATGTCCCGACCGCCAGGTATCTCACTGAGCACGGCTATGCCGTTGACGCCTTTGACCTGCGGGGTCATGGGAAGTCCGGCGGCCTGCGTCTGTTCATGAACAACTTCGAAGAGTATCTGACCGATCTCGATCTCTTCCTGGATCGGGTCAGGGCCAGGCTGCCCGGGAGGCCCCTCTTCCTGATGGGCCACAGCATGGGTGCTGTGATCGTGACCTTCTATGCTCTTGACCGGGATCCCAGGGTCAGGGGAGTGGTGCTCAGCGCCCCGGCGGTCAAGCTGAACGATGAGATGTCACCTCCGCTCCAGAAGATGGCTGCGGCGATAGCGCGTATCCTTCCCAAGCTCAAGACCGTCAAGATCAACCAGAACTTCATATCTCGTGATCCGGCCGTAGTCGAGGCCTATGACAGCGATCCACTGATATACCGCAAGCGTGTGCTCATCAAGACCGGTTCGGAGCTGGTCAGGGCGGGCCGCTACGTTCGAGAACGTATGGATGCCTTCACGCTTCCGATCCTGGTCCTGCAGGGGACGGGAGACCGGATCACAGAGCCGGACGGCAGCCGCCAGCTTTTCGAAAATGCTGCCTCCGTTGACCGTGAGCTCAAGCTCTATGATGGGTTCTATCATGAGATCCTGAACGAGCCGGAAAAGGATCAGGTGTGGCAGGATATCGTCGGCTGGCTGAATCTGCACATCCGCAGCGATGACCGCTGAACCCGGTGTGAGCCGTATGTCTCAAGATTACATCCTGGCCATCGACCAGGGAACCACCGGTACCATCTCCGTCCTGATCGACCGCAGCGCCCGGATCCGGGCCGGCGCCTACCGCGAGATCACACAGTTCTATCCCCACCCCGGTTGGGTGGAGCACGATCCGTCCC
>CBFDBC010000159.1:0-8956 GCA_965602945.1 uncultured bacterium
CTTGCGGTACCGGTCAACAGTTGCCGGAACGTCCTTCTTCTCAGCCCAGCGCATGATGGTCCAGTATCTGAACAACGCCTACCGTCCCACCAACGGCCGCCGGACGTGATGATCCCGCGGATGCGAGACTTCTTCCTATTATATGGTTTATTTAGATTCCTGGATTATCCACGAGTTGAGGTTGCGCAGCGACGAGGAGGATGAGAGATGCCTGAGATAAGACACGACCCGCTGCTGGACAGATGGGTGATCCTGGCGCCGGAGAGGGCCGGACGGCCTCAGGAAAAGCCTGGAGACGCTCATGGGTCCGGCCCCGGGGGCTGTCCCTTCTGCGAGGGAAATGAGAGTGAAACCCCCGCCGAGCTGTGGGCACGGAGGGAGGGCCGGGATGCCGGGCCGGATTCCCCGGGCTGGACGGTGCGTGTGGTGCCCAACCGCTATCCCGCCCTCACGAACTCACCCCCTGTACGGCGAGAGCGAACGGGCCTGCTGAAAAGCATCCGGGATGTCGGGGCCCATGAAGTCATCATCGAATCCCCGGGCCACGAGGAGGGGCTCGCAGACCTGACACCGGAGCACCTGCAGGTGGTTATGGATGCCTACCGCCTGCGGCTGCGGGCCGCATACCGGGACAGCCGCCTGGCATACGCTCTTATCTTCAAAAATCACAAGGTTCCGGCCGGGGCGTCGCTTTCCCACCCCCACTCCCAGCTCATCGCGACTCCGGTCATCCCGCAGAACATCCGGCTCAAGCTGGAGACGGCCCTTCGCCACCATAAACGGACAGGAGCCTGCCTGCTCTGTGATCTCATCCGTCAGGAACGGAGCGGCGGCGGGCGGATCATCGCGGAAGCGGACGGATTTGTAGCTCTGGCCCCTTTCGCATCCCGCTTCCCCTGCGAGGTGATGATCGCCCCGATCGGGCACATGCCGGATTTCAGGGACATGGAAAGCGGGAGCCTCCTGCTGCTGGCCCGCCTGCTCAAGGACATCCTGCTCCGGCTGAAGCACGCATTGGGGGATCCCCCCTACAACTATTTCCTCAATACGGCCCCCAATCCAGCTGCGCTGGATCAAGGAGGCTGGGAAGAGGAAGGGATTAGGGCCGCCTGTCACTGGCATCTGGAGATCCTCCCCCGGCACACGGCAGTGGCCGGATTCGAATGGGGCAGCGGCTTCCACATCAACACCATGGCTCCCGAAGAGGCAGCCCGGCATCTCCGCGAGATCGGCCGGCAGAAGGGTGGATGACAAAAGTTAGATCAGGACCGCCCGGTGTCTTCGAGGAGCCGCGTGATGCCTTCAGCGGCAATCTCTCCGACCTGGCCGTGTAACAGCCGCCAACGCCAGTTCCCGAGCCTGGTACCGGGTCGGTTCATGCGCGCCTCGGATCCCAGGCCCAGGAGATCCTGGGCGGGGATGACCGCCAGGGCTGCTGGAGAGGCCAGGACCAAACGTATCAGCTCCCGGAAAACCCCTGAGGGCCCGATCTTCGGCCCCAAGTAGTCCAGCACACATGTCCGCGTAGGGCGGTCGATCTCATCTTCGAACCAGCCCCGGAGGGTGTTGTTGTCGTGGGTCCCGGTGTAGGCCACGCAGCGTCCCTCGTAGGAGTCCGGGAGATAGGGATGATCCGCATCCCCCCCGCCGAAGGCGAACTGCAGCACCTTCATGCCCGGCAGCCCGTATCGCTTTCGTATCGCGGTCACATCCGGGGTTATGGTCCCCAGGTCTTCTGCGACAAAGGGCATTTCCGGAAACTCCCGGCTGACCCGATCCAGGAAGTCTGCGGCCGGTGCCTTTTTCCAGCACCCGTTTTTCGCTGTCCGGGCGCCGGCGGGCACCTGCCAGTAACCGACCAGCCCGCGGAAATGATCGATCCTGATCAGGTCGAAGCGGCCCAGTGTGTGACGAAGGCGTTCGATCCACCAGTCGAATCCCTGCTTCTTCAGCTCCTGCCAGCGGTAGAGCGGGTTTCCCCAGAGCTGTCCGGTACGGCTGAAGTAGTCGGGAGGGACGCCTGACACGTGCGTGGGTTTCTTCCGCGCATCCAGCTGGAATAACGAGGGGGCTGTCCACACGTCTGCGCTGTCATATGTCACATAGATGGGAAGGTCACCGAAAAGGCGGAGTCCGCATCGTCGTGCATGCTCGTGCAGATCCTGCCATTGGCACGCAAACACAAACTGCTGGAAACGGATCTGCTGCAGGTCGTCATGAAACTTGGATGCCTCATCGGCGAGGGCCGCCGGGTCCCTATCCCGAAGAGGCACAGGCCAGCTGAACCAGGGGCGGCCCGCGAACCTGCGGCGCAGGACCGAAAAAAGCGCGAAATCTTCGAGCCAATCCCCATTCCGTTCACAAAATAGGGTAAAATCAGGCGGGAGGCGGTCTTTTGAAAAACGCCGAAATGCCGTACGCAGGATTCGGTGCTTGTACCGGCGTACGCTCCTGAAATCCACCCGTCCCTCTGGAAAACCACCGGAAGCCACAGCCTCTTCAGGCTTCAGCCAGCCCCGCTGGATGAGATGTTCGGGGGAGATGATCAGGGGATCGCCCGCAAATGCGGAGGTGCTGTGATAGGGAGAATTGTCGAATCGCGGTTCCGTGGGATGGACAGGCAGGACCTGCCAGCAGCTCCATCCGGCGGCGGACAGCAGGTCGATCCAGCGATGGGCCTCGCGCCCGAGGTCACCAATGCCGGAGGACGAGGGCAGCGAGGAGACATGCAGCAGCACGCCGGCCGAACGCTTCAACTCAGACACCCAACCTGTATAATTCACGAGTAGACCATTGATATTACATGTATTACGCGAATTTTCGACATTATTTATGAACTATTCAGGTTTTTCCTGTACATCGACAGAGAGAAGTTCTCCCAGGCGTTCCGCCAGCTCCACCTCTCTCAGGGCTTCCTGTTCTCCTGCCGCCGCACGCGCCCTGACTTCCGGGAGTTTCGATCTCGCCCATCCGAAAAAAAGGTTCTGACTCTGCAAGAGGTCCGGGCTCAAAGAGAGCTCACTAGCTGCATCGAGCAGGCCGACGATCTGCTCGAGGAGGTGCAGATGCTCGGGGTCCCGAGTCAGGGCTTGCCCCAGAATCAGGACCCGCCGATTGACGGCATGGGCGAGTGCGGTTTCGTCCACCGGAAAGGCGTGGGCCCTCGCCTCGTCGGCAAAGCGCCGCAGCCCATCCAGGTCAAGGGGCCCGGGCCCGTCGAGCATGCGGATGACATCCGTTTGCCGCAGGAAGCCCATGGCTGACGGGAGGGATTCGGGCAGAGGTACATTCATGCTGCGGGCGGCCTGAATAAAATCCATGTGGCCGGCATAAAACGGTCGCACCGCGGCCTCGAACGCCTGAAGGGTGTCGTCAAGCAGGCTCGAGACGATCCGTCTCTTGGTGTCCTTGAAGAGGTGCTGGAGCGAGTAGCGCGCCGGCCCCAAAAGCCGGGTCTGCCGCTCCAGGATCTCCCGGGCACTCTGTCCCTGGAACGCGTCCCGAACCGCTCGGCTGGCGGAATGGAATTCTGGCAGGGTAAGGTCACTGCGGGCCGAAGCCTGAAGCCGGTGCTTTCCCTGATACAGGATGGAAAAGCTCACGGTCTGCGTTTCTCCAGTGAGGAACGATCGAACCCGGCTTCGACCCAAGGCCAGTTTCAGGCCCTGCTTCTCCCGGCGCTCCACTGCCTCCATGCGCAGGCTGTATGCGGCCGATCGAGCGGCCTCACGGTCATCCAGGAACAGCGAGGCGATCCCATGGTGGACGCCCACCTCCAGGAGATCGAGCACAGCCGGCTTCACATTCTTTTCATAGAGGTCACGGCCGCTTTTGTAGCTGGGATCGTTGCTGGGTGCTTCCTCCAGGAGAGCGAGGAATCCCGGCTCCAGATCCTCCCCGGACACATCCTGCGCGAGCTGCATGGCCCGGGCCGCATACTGCAGGACCTGAACGGATTCGATCCCGGCTATGTCGTCGAAAAACCAGCCGCAGCTGGTGTACATGAGGTTGGCCGCCCGCTGCATCTCCAGCAGCTTCCACACCGTGATCCTTACGCCCTCAGCCGGAGACTGGAACCCGTGTCTCCCGAGAAGGGACTGCTTCGATTCCTCCGTCCGATCCAGGATGACTTCGATGTACTCGTCCCGCAGGCGCCAGGGGTCCGCTGTGCGGGAGTGCAGATGCTGTTCAAAGACCGAAGCGAGCCTATCCCGGATGTAATCCATGGCTGCCCGCAAGGGCGCCCGCCATGCTTGTGTCCAATCCGGATGCCCGCCGGCACGGCACCCGCAGTCGCCCCGCCAGCGCTCCACGCCGTGGGCACAGCTCCAGGAGGTGTTTTCGGCGATCTCGACCTCGTGTTCCGGCGGATGCTGTTCCAGGAAAGCGGCATAGTTGGTCAGCCGGGCTTTCTCCTGATCTTCCAGCATGTGCAGGCCGTATGACAGCGCCATCTCACCAAAGCGGTGATGGTGTCCGAAGGTTTCTCCGTCTACGGCGATGTGCCGGAGCTCGGCAGAGCCGGCCCGGGGATCGGCCCCCTTGATCAAGCCGTCGGCCAGCCTTCGGCCGTGTTTCAGGACCTCGCCGAATGCCACCTCCCGGGAGAGGGGGCCATCATAGAAAAACAGGGCTATGGTCCGGCCGGAGGCGAGGCGGCAGAGGTATGGAACCCGGGTATCCACGCCGGCATCCGCTGCTTCCTGCCAGGTCTTGGCCCCCGACTTTCGGGTGCGGCGGGCCTGGTGGGGCGCCAGGATCGTGAAGCGGATCCCCTGCTCGGCAAGAATATCGAGGGATTCGAGGTCCACAGCGGTTTCCGGGAGCCACATGCCCTCCGGGCGGCGTTTGAACCTGTGGACAAAGTCCGCGATCCCCCAAAGGATCTGGGTGCGCTTATCCCGGCTCGAGGACAGGGGCAGGATGGTGTGATTGTAGGCCTGGGCCAGGGCGGAACCGAACCCGTTGAAATGCTCGCAGCTGATCCGGTCGGCATCCAGTATGGCGGTATAGGTCTCGGGCTCATGGAGTTCCAGCCAGGAAAGCAGCGTGGGGCCGAAATCGAAGCTCATCCGGGAATAGTTGTTCACGATGGCGACGATCCGGTCTTCGGGACCCAGGATGCGGGAGGCGGTATTGGGCGCGTAACACTCGGCCGTGATGCGCCGGTTCCAGTCATGGAAGGGATGGGCCGAATCCTGGGTTTCGATCTCCTCCAACCAGGGATTCTCACGCGGCGGCTGGTAGAAGTGGCCGTGGATGCAGACGAAAGGTCTCATGGGTCGCCGGCGTCCCCATCACCCGCGTCAGGCAGACCGCTGAGAACCAGGACGCCCAGAGGAGGGAGTGTCAGGGAGAGTGAGAAATCCCGGCCATGACAGGGCTCGGGAACGGCTTCCTTCTTCCCCCAGTTGCCCAGCCCGCCGCCTCCATAGGTCCTCGCATCGCTGTTCAGCAGTTCCATCCATATCCCAGCCTGGGGGACACCGATCCTGTAATCGGAACGCAGGACCGGCGTGAGGTGGCACACCACGAGCAGCGGAGAGTCTCCCTTGCCTCCATGACGCAGGAATGAGACCACACCGTTGTCCGTGTCTTTGAAGTCGACCCACTCGAATCCCTCTGGATGCGGATCTTTGGCATAGAGGGCCGGATGCGACCGGTAAAGCCGGTTGAGGTCCTTGACCCACCTCTGAATACCCACGTGCGGCGCGCGGTCAAGGAGATCCCAGTCCAGGCTCTTTTCATGCGTCCACTCTCCCGGCTGGCCGAATTCACCTCCCATGAACAGCAGCTTCTTCCCCGGGTGGGTGTACATCCAACCCAGCAGCAGGCGCAGGTTCGCGAACTTCTGCCATTCATCTCCCGGCATCTTTGCCAGCAGGGACCCTTTCCCGTACACGACCTCGTCGTGGGAAAGCGGCAGCACGAAATCCTCGTTGAAGGCATACCACAGGCTGAAGGTCAGGCTCTCGTGATGGAATTTGCGGTGCACCGGCTTTTTCGAGAAAAAATCCAGGGAGTCATGCATCCAGCCCAGGCTCCATTTGGACCCGAAGCCCAGCCCTCCCTCGCGGACGGACCGCGTGACCTTGGGCCAGGCCGTGGATTCCTCGGCATAGGTCCGTGTATCCGGGTATTCCTGGTCTATGACTTGGTTGAGCTGCCGGATGAATGCGATGGCCTCCAGGTTCTCCCTCCCCCCGAAACGGTTGGGAATCCATTCGCCCTCTTTGCGGGAGTAGTCCAGATACAGCATGGAGGCCACGGCATCCACCCGCAGGCCGTCGGCATGGAAACGATCGAGCCAGAACATCGCACTGCTCATGAGGAAGTTGCGCACCTCGCTCCGCCCGTAGTTGAAGATACAGCTCTTCCAGTCGGGGTGGAAGCCCTGGCGAGGATCGGCATGCTCGAACAGATTGGTCCCGTCGAAACGCCCAAGGGCGAACTCGTCCGAAGGGAAATGAGAGGGAACCCAGTCCAGGATCACACCTATGCCGTTCCGGTGGAGGCGGTCTATGAGGTACATGAGGTCTTCCGGGGCCCCGTAACGGCTGGTGGGGGCGAAGTATCCCGTGGTCTGGTATCCCCAGGACCCGTAGAAGGGGTGCTCCATCACGGGTAGGAGTTCCACATGAGTGAACCCCATATCCCTCACGTATTGGACCAGCGGATCCGCCATCTCCCGGTAGCTCAGAAAACGCTCCTCGTGGTCCCCCGTGCGGCGCCATGAGCCGAAGTGCATCTCGTAAACAGAGGTGGGTGTATCCGATGCGTTGGCCCGGGACCGGTCCTTCATCCACGCTTGGTCCCGCCACCGGTACTCGAGCGGCCAGACCACGGAGGCGGTACGCGGGGGCGTCTCCCAACGGAAAGCAAAGGGGTCGCCCTTGTCCGTGCCCAGGCCGCCGGCGCCGGCAACGATGTGATATTTGTACAGTGTCCCTTTTACGAGCCCGGGTACAAAACCTTCCCAGATGCCGGATCCGTCCCACCGCACGGCCAGGGGATGCGCCTTTGGGTCCCAGCCGTTAAAATCTCCCATCACAGAGACCGAGCGGGCATTCGGTGCCCAGACGGCAAAACTCACACCGGCTTCTCCCCCGTGGGTGAAGAGATGCGATCCCAGCCGCGTGTACAACCGGTAGTGATTTCCCTCCCTGAAAAGATGGATATCATCCCGGCTGAGGAGGCTGGGACCGTGGATAACGGGGCCGAGCTTCATCCCAGCACCTTTTTGTACAGCCGGAGGTATTTCCGGGCCGCCGTATCCCAGGAAAAATCGCTCCTCATGGCGTTTCTCATCAGGGCCGCCCAAAGGTCCGGTTTTTTATAAAGCGCGACGGCTTCGCGTACACAGGACAAGAGGGCCCGGGACGTGTAGGCCTTGAACTTGAAGCCGTTGCCTCGCCCCGTCGCCGGATCGAACTCCCGTATCGTGTCCTCCAGGCCCCCCGTGGCCCGGACGATGGGGATGGTCCCGTATTTCAGACTGTACATCTGGTTGAGGCCGCAGGGCTCGTAGCGGGACGGCATGAGGAAGATGTCGGCCCCGGCTTCGATCTTGTGGGCCAAGGCGTGATCGAAACCTATCCGCACCCCGAGGCGGCCCCGGTAGCGGCGCGCTAGAGCGCCCAGCTCCTGGTGGTAGCGATCCTCCCCCGAACCCAGGATCACCAGGTCGGCCCCGGTCTTGAGGATCCCGTCCACGGCATCCAGGATGATATCCAGCCCTTTCTGTTCTACCAGACGGCCTACCATCCCGATCAAGGGAGCGCCGGGGAGCCCGGACAAACCATAGATCCGCCTGAGATCCTTCTTGCAGTGTGTTTTCCCGGACAGGTCGCCGCGGCTGTAGCGGCTTGCGATGAGAGGGTCTGCAGCGGGATCCCAGCTGGCATAGTCAACGCCGTTGAGGATCCCGGTCAGCCGCGACCTGTGTTTCCTGAGGACACCGTCCAGGCCGTAGCCGAACTCCGGAGTGCAGATCTCTCTGGCATAGGTCTTGCTCACCGTGGTGATGCGGTCCGCGAAGATGATCCCGCCCTTGAGGAAGTTCATCCGGCCGTAGAATTCGAGGCCTTCCACTGTGAACAGCTCAGGCGGAAGCCCGCTGACCGGCATGTATGCCTGGGGATGGACGCCCTGGTATGCCAGGTTGTGAATAGTAAACACCGAGCGTGTATTCCGCCAGAAAGTATCCCCCACGGCCGGATGTTTCAGCATGGCGGGAATGAGCGCCGTCTGCCAGTCGTGGCAGTGGATAATGTCCGGACGGAACCTGAGCAGCCGGCACGCGGCCATAGCGGCCCGGCTGAAAAAGATGAATCGGTCGACGTTGTCGAAATAGTCTCCCCTCGGGGTCCCGTAGAGGTGAGTCCGGTCGAAGAACTCGTCACGGCCGACGAAGTAGTAGCTGAGCTCGGGCTGCAGGCGGTGCACGCAAACCCGGGCATTCAACTCCTGGCCATGGAACTCTATGTGGGCCGGGCTCTTCAGGATCCCCAATGAGTGTCCCCCCTCAACCACGGAGCGGTAGAGGGGCGTGACCACCTTGACATGCACGCCCAGCGCAGCCAGGGCAGCCGGCAGCCCGGCAGAGACATCCGCCAGGCCCCCGGTCTTGGAATAGGGGGCGGCCTCCGAGGTGACGTGCAGAACCTTCATGAAAAAACCGTTATCACGATCGATTGTCGAGAGTATTATATACTAGAACACCCTTCTCAGAAAGGCGGAATCCGATTCCCTTGCTCCGTTCCAGGAAAAATGAGATAACCTGAGTACCATGAACGAGAGACAACCGAACAGCATACGTTTAACCGAAAAGCTGGGCCTGACCATTCCCCTGATCGGGCTCTACGATGCGCCTGACCCCGCTCCGTTCTCCCCCTTGGACAGGCCGGCGCCGGGTGAGTGTGTCTTTGTCTTCTACCGCAGCTGGCTCGAAGGGAGG
>CBFDBC010000160.1:0-8941 GCA_965602945.1 uncultured bacterium
CCCCAGAACCAGAGGCGAGCATAACCCGGGCCCCTCTCGAGCACCAGGTCCTGGAATACCTCCGTCAGGTCCCCCAGAGTGGAATGTTTCCCGGCATCGGGAAAGAGCCTCCGCAGGATCCAGGCTGCCGCGCGTGGGGGCTTTTGATATTGAGGTGCGTTGTTCATGGTGCGGAAGGGAGGTCTTCTGTGCCGGCCCAGACTGCGTTGTGCACCTGTTTGACTTCCGCCAGTGTCTTCGCTCCCTGGGTTGAGAGGGTGTAGCAGCGTTTGCTCTTCCCTCCCCTCTTGGGCGTCGGATCGGAGAGCCGGGATTCAAGGAAACCCTTTTTTTCCAGGCGGTTGAGGGTGACGAAGAGTGCGCCGAAAGCCCAGGTCTTGCCTGTGGTTTTGATCAGCTCTTTTCGAACCGACACGGCGTAGGCATCGTCTTTTAGGCGCCAAACGGACAGTAGAACGTATTCTTCTGTACGTGAAATGAACTTGGATTTGGCATCATCTGTCATTATACCTACAATATAGGTATTATAAGGAAGCCTGTCAAGGATTATTTAAACTATTTTGTAGGTATTTTAGATATCATGCCTGCTCTTGCGCAGCTTTTTAAGCATGTCCCGGGCATTTTGATTCTCCGGATTGAGCTCGAGGGATTTCTCGTAATTCTTTATCGCAAGTTCGTTCTGTCCGTTCTTCATGCAGGCTTCGGCGAGACTGTCGTACCCATTGGCGGATTTCGGGTAGAGTTCGACACCGAGCTTGAAGACCTCGATGGCATCCGCCATCTGTCCCTGGCCAAGCAGGCGATAGCCCAACTCGTTGAATTCCCTCTCATCGAAATAGGGCTCAGGCTTTCCTGCCTCCTGGAGGGCGCGGAACCTCTCCAGCCCGGCCGCGATGCCTGCCCGGCGGATCTCTTTTTCCACGGCATAAGCCGCTGAGTAAGAAATGCGCCGCTCGAGCATGTCGATCCGGCCCTGGATCCCGCCCACATCGCTGGGCAAGATCTCGACCATCTTCTGGTATCCCTCCAGCGCCTTCTCCAGTTCGCCGTCCTGCATGGCCAGGTTGGCCAGGATCATGTAGGCATTTGCGGATCGCGGGTAGTTTGCCCGGAGATATTTCACTGCTTCTACCCCTTCTGCCCGCTTTCCCCGGTCTAAGAGCTTATAAATCTGCATTGTGAGCACATGCCCTGGGGCATCAACGGGAAAACCGTAGGCATCAGATAGCCCTTGGTAAAAGTCAAGGATATCACTGAGGGCGTTGACTTCCCTGTCTTCAGGAAAGGGATATTCCTGAAACAGGGATTTAAGCCCACTGCGAAGCCCCATGGGCTGGATGAACTCATCGTTGTCCTTTATGTAGTTCAGGTGGAGTCGAAAGCCGCGGATTTCCTGATTGCTCACCAGGGTGGCGAATCGATCGACGTAAGCCGCTCCTTCTTTGGCCAGCTCATCGCCGTCTTCGTAGGTTATGGACAGGAACTTGTTGAACGACTTTCGGCTCTGAAGAAAATCCTGAGCATTTTGGAAAACCAGATCCCGCCCGCCCTGCCAGCGAAAGGGATTGTTGATTATCGCGGCCTGAAAAAGCTCGGGGTGTTCGAACAGCGTGTACAGTCCGAAGTTGGCGCCGGCCTGAGGCCCCATAAGCACCCGGTAGTCCTTGGCCCTGTAACGCGTCTCAACATAGGGGATGAGCTCGTCCTTGAAGAAGCGCACAAAGTTCTCGATCCCGGTTGGGCTGCCGTCCGGCCGGAGGGGCAGGAGGTCCCGGTAGCGGTCGGTGTTGGTTATCGCCACGAGCAGCATCTCCGGCATGCCTCCCGTGGAGCCCAAACGATCCAGGACAGCGACCGTCTGGGCGAAATAGGTGGTAACCTGATTGCCGTAAAGCATGAAGAGCACGGGGTAGTCCAGGGATGTGCTGTCGTAGTTTCCTGGGAGATGAACGAGTAGGGTGCGTTCTTCGTTAAGGATCTTCGAAAAGATTTTGTGGTAGGTGCCGATCATCACGCCCTCGCCCTCTTCCTGGAGCGGGATGGCGATGGATGTGGAACAGAAAACTATCAGCCCTATGATTAAAATGGCGGCCCGTTTCTTGATACAATGCATCGTTCCCTCCCCGGAATACATCACATTAAGTCTCCTCAATGGTTTAAACGGATTCTGCGGGTTGTGGTTTAGAGGAGCTAACGCCTGATATCTCGGGCCTTGCGCGGGATCCAGTTCTCGATGAACCGGCTGCCGCCCATCTGTTCCTCGATCAGGGCCTGGAAGATCGCCCGCATGTGTTCGTCGGGCAGGGTGCCGATGATCATGCGGCCGTTGATTATCATTGTAGGGGTGGACCGGATGCCGTGGGAATACTCGTCCGAAGTCCTGTCATACTCGGCTCCCGTGTTGATTATGGTCTGGAGCAGTTCCTGCGTGTAAGGATCATCGAACGCCTCTTCCATCCTGTATTTCCTTGCCAGCTCCATCCGCCATTCCGGATCTCTGGCCTGGTTGAAGTTGGCGAAGATCTCATCGTGGAGGACAAGGAACTGGGCCGGGTCATAGGCTGCCAGAAAGCAGAGGTCGCACGCACCCGGGTGGAAGTCCTTTTCCACCACCGTGTTGCACTTGCCTTCCAGGGGAAAGAATTGAAAAGCGACGTTGACCTGGCCGGGGAACTCCTCGCTCAGACGTTTGATCTGGTCCTCGAGGAACAGGCAGTCCGGACACAGAAAATCCGCAAACTCGATGATGCGGATGGGGGCGGCGTAGAAATCATCGGTGGAACGGATGGTCCAGTAGGGGGAGATGAAGCTGGGATCGCCGACCTCGGGGAGATCGTAGAACTGCTTGACGATCCGCATGGAGATGCCGAGCCGGGCCTCCTCTTTGGCATCGTGGAGGGACATCATGCCGTAGGCCCCCAGGGCGGTGATGACGGCGAAGGTGACGAGCATCTTGAAGGAGGGGTGAAGATCGGGGATCGGCAGGCGCTTTTTTTCGCGCCCGATGCCGTAAATCCAGAAGAGCAGGAAACTCAGGATGGAGAACAGGTAGTAGCCGGTGCAGAGGAGACACAGGCTCCCCAGGATGAATACGGTGTAGAGGAAAAGCGCTATCACACCCAGCATGTTGAGCAGTGCGATGAAGGCGTTGGTGCGTTCGAAGCGTTCGGTGGGGAAGAGGGCGCCCAGGGCCACCAGCGCGCCCACGATGAGCCCGAAATAGCCCATGGGAACGCCTAAAATGGCGGAGATGGAGGAGAAAGCCGAGCTGTCGCAGTTGAAGAAGGCGCTGATGTCACAGAAGGAGCCTTCGAAGATGGACTCGGGGAAATTGGCCATGAAGTAGTGGCGGATGGTGAGAAGAGAGGCCGCCATCATGCCGATGCCGCTCAGGAAGCTCAGGAACCGGGGCCAGCGGGCGCCGTCCAGGGTCAGGCTGTCTGCCATTATGACTCCTCAGATAAACACACTCGAATTTGTCTCTAAAGAGTACAGATTTTGGGGCATGAAATCAAGGGAAAGCGGTGGATAACGATCTAGTGCAGAGCGCGGCCGCAGCCGTGCAGTGTGCGGTCGTCGAGCGTCACGGTCACGGCGGACTCGAATTCCGCGCCGCTCATGGTGTCCTGGCAGGGGCGGCCTTCGATGAGGATGGTCAGCTCGTGGCCGTCGCTCTGGATGAGGTAGGTCGTGGTGCGGGCCCTTTGGTCGTTTTCGGGTTCGGGCGCTGCGAACTCATGGCGGGCTTCGCCGTAATCGGTCACCAGGACGATGCGGTCACCGGTGTAGATCTCGAGGTGCCAGCCGGGCTCGTTGCCCACGGCCCGGAAGCTCACGCCGCCGAGTTTGGCATGCTCCCAGATGGCCGCGGCACGGTTGTTGCGGCAGCTGTACCGCTCCAGATCGGTGAGGATGAGTAGAGCATCCTCTCCCAAGCTCCAGAAGGTTATGGCCCCGTCGCTGTATTTGGCGCCCGACCCGGATGGTACCTGCGGCAGGGGCACGGTCCCTCCCGGCAGGAAGAGCCAGGCCTTCTCGCCTTCGATCCGGGCCACGAAGGTATGCTCTTCCCCGCACTCATAGACAAAGGTCCGAGCATCGGGTCCGCTCTGGAGTGATTCAGCCTCGATGACCTCCACCTCCTCAGGGGACTGGGAAACGCAGGCCGCTGAAAAGCACAGCGCGCTGCAGGCGATCAGTACGCCGGTCAATCGATATTTATGTGGTCCACTCACATTCCGCATGCCCCTACGAATCCCTGCTATTGAATCATATCGCGGTTCATAAATAAAGCTGCCCGCACCCGGGATCATTCGTAGCGGAGAGCGTGGATGGGATCGACTGTGGCGGCGCGGAACGTCTGGAGGCTCACGGATATGAATGCGGCAGCCATGACCAGCAGGGCCGCGGCGATGAAGAGTTCAATACCGACCATACCCAGGCATGCGATGGTCAGGGCGAGGGTAGTAAAGTAGAGAAAAAGCCGGCCCAGACTGTGTCAGGAGATCCCAAGCGCAAAACCCAGGATGTTGATTAAGGAGTAGCTCTTGTGTTTGACGATGTTCCGGAAGGCCGTGACCAGGTAATTCTTAAACATGGTCCCCAAAATCATCTTATAGAGGCGGGTTTGAGGGTCCAGAGCTGGAGTCTTGTCATCTCGGCCAGATGGGACATGTCGAGGTCGTCGCGGTGGACCGGCCAGCCCTTGCTGCCCTCGACGGAGCGGATGATGGGCTCTTCGTTGTCGTGTGGATAAGCCTCGAAGGAGATCACCGGGAATCGGTCGGGAGGATTTCCGGTGGACAGCGCGGCGAAAACCTCGCAGAAGAGGGCCAGCATCGAGCCCGTGCCGATGATCCCTCCTTCCACGGCAAGCCGGGCGGGGAGGTGGTTGTGTTCGTGCAGGTAGATGTCCGCCTCCTGGGCAAGGGAGAGGGCTTGTCCGAGCGTGATCTCGTCGATCTCCGGTTGAACAGGCGGCATCTGGAGCGGCCCGAAGGGGCTGAAGCGATCTACCGCACCCGGCAGCTCCCCGCTCTCCTTGTACTGGGCCAGGTATTCCACGACACCATCGAAGATCTCCCCTGCTGAATAGTAGGCGTCGATCACGATCCGGTTCTCCTCCCGGATCTTCTCCACGATGCGGCCGAGCTCCCTGCGGGAGATGTCCGGGCGCTGAAAGGAATACCTCTGCATGAGGTCTGCGAAGGTGGTGAGTTCGATGTCGTCCCGGCCTTTAAGGTACTGCATCAAGCTCCTGAAGTTTTTCTGGGCGGTCTGCATGGATGCCGCCGGCCTGAGCTCGGGCATCTTCCAGTCTTCGGGCCCGGGATTCGCGCCCCGATAGTAGTTGATGTCCCAGAACTGGGTCGTGCGGATCTTGCAGGGATGCGCGGCGAAGAAGGCCAGCACATCCAGGCCGGCGATGTCGGCGGGAAACCGGTCCTGCAGTTCGGCGAACCGGGGCTCGAAGAGGTCGTCGCGGTAATAGGTGTCATCAAATCCGCCGTAGGAGCCGTGGAAGTTGAGAGCGTTGCAGAACCAGACGGCATTGTGTCCCGGGAGATGGACCGGGGAGTAGACGAAACCGGCCCCCATCTCCGCCAGGGCGGCCACGAGCTGAGGGCCGTACGAGCCTCCGTGGCGCCCGAGCGTGTTCCCGTGCCGGCCGAAGATGCGCTCCAGCTCCCGGAACCCCCTCTGTTCCTGCTTGAGCATTGTCCGCAGCCCTTCCTCCCAGGCGGCATCCTCCAGGATCTCGGTCACCGTGGGATGGATGGAACCCAGGTCGGTGTGGCTGGCGATGTCATGCTGGGCCATGGCGGCGATGACGTCGGCCCTGCCGCGCTCCTCGAGCGAACGGGCCTTTTCGCCTATGACGAAAAACGTGCCCGGTACTCCCTCTTCGCTCATGATCTCTGCCAGCCACTTGGGAATCTCATCGATCCCCTCCTCTGCCGGCGTGATGTAATCCTCCACATCGAAGCAGACCACCACATATGTTTTGTCGTGTGCGGTGCCGCAGGCGTCGAAGCCAAGAACGGCCGCAGTCAAACCCAAAAAAACAAAGAAAATCTTTGGGCTGCGCCTGAACATTTGTTCCCTCGTATACGTATGTACTACTGAATCCCATTTAAGTCCTTTTGTGCTTGAATTACAAGCCGTAAGCAGTAGATAATAGGTTACCTGGATTATTCACAAAAAGGAGGGCTACGATGGTAGTGATCCGAAAAATACTCGGCGCCTTGATCATCCTGCTGTTCGCGCTGCCCACGCTGTTCGGCATCATCTGGGCCACGGGCTTGACCAAAGCCGCCATCTCACCGGAGTTCGTCTCCGACATCCCGCAGCAGATCATAGAAGAGACGCCGGTGCTGCTGGAGGAAATCTTCAAGGACGCCCAGGACCGCGATTTTGTCTCCGACGAAAACACGCGGCGGTGGTTCCGCACGGCCGCGGAGGTCGGGGCCTCTCCCCGGAAGCTTTTGGAGGAGACCGGGATGCAGGACTGGATGAAGAACGAGCTGTCGGCCTCCCTGACCAAGGTGGGCGACATCCTGAGGGGTGACCGCAGGGCGCGGACCATCGCCATCGATCTCGTTCCCCTCAAGGCTGCCCTGCGCCACGAGGCCATCGACCGCTACCTGGAGGAGATCCTGGACAGGCTCCCGCTCTGCAATGAGGATGAGATGGACGAGTGGATGGAGGCCTATGACCGGGACATCAACTTGTTCGAGCTGCCGGCCTGCCGCCCCGACATCGATCTCGCCCTGAGTGTGTTCCGGGCGGAACGGCTGCGGATGCTGGAAGACATGGACGACGAGATCGAGATCTTCGAGGGCGTGCGCTATCCCCCCCTGGGGATCTCCCGCTCGGTCACGCTGTTTTCCTACGGGATGTTCCTCATACCGGCGCTCTTCCTCTTCGCGGGCGCCATCATCGCCGCAACCTCTCCGGCGAGCTTCTGCCGCTGGTTCGGCGTGTCCACCATAGTGGCGGCCCTGCCTGTACTGGGCCTGGCAGTGCTGGTTCGATACCTCACAGCCTGGGGGCTTAAGACCGCGGCTTTCTGGGAAAGCGGCATAAGCGACCTTGAGGAACTGGTGCTGGAAAAGATCGTCTGGATCCCGGATATGGTAGTCGGCCATCTCTTTGGCGAAGTGGTGGCCCTGGCTGGAACGGTCTGCGTCATCGGGCTGGTGATCTTCGCCCTGTCGTTCGTGGTCCGGAGCGAACGGCGCGTCAAGCCGAAGCGGCGAGCCCAAACAACAGCCGCCGCCGCGCCACTGCCCGCACCGGAGAAAGCCGCACCGGATGCGGATGAAGCCAAGCCCGAAGAGCCCGATGTTGAGGAAGTCGTCGAAAAGGAAAAGATCCCGCTGCCTCCCCCGGATGGGGCAGACGACGAGGGGTGAGTCCAGCCCGTTGAGCTGCGGGTGATCAGAAGTTATTAGGGACCGGGTTAACGGAACCAGTCCAGACAGTCAGGCTGGGTAAACGCGGATCCTTTTTTAAGCCTGAACTGCGGGATGCGCAGGGGGGCGCCGCCCTTGCTATCAGGCTCCTTGGTGATGTAGCCCAGTTCGAAGCAAGGGCCCAACTCGCCGCCGTCGAAAGCCAGTGTGCCGCCCTCACGGATATATTTCCGGATGTCCGGTTCTACGTCTTCCCCACAGAGTTCCCGGATCCGCTCGCAGATGAAACCGGCGGTGATGACCTGGCGCCCTTCCCGGGCGGAAGCAAAAAGGCCCCGCATGAGATCGTCCAGAGAGTGCCGGCCCTCTGTGGCGTTCTTGATGAGAGTATTCCAGCGCAGGGCCAGGAAGTCTCCCCTCTGGTAGGACAGATCCCCCAGGCGGTCGTCCGTGTGGTAGCCGGCCGCCGCCTCCCGGAGCGGGGCATTCCTGACCGGTGAGGTCATATATTTCCGGATCTTCTGGTTGAGGTCCCGGACATAATCCTCGAGCGAGGCAAGGTCCGATCGCAGCAGCAGGAGGCGGGTGTAGTAGTCCGTGAATCCCTCTGAAAACCAGTATAGTTCGGGGGCGGGATTCTTCAGCGCTCCCAGGCGGGTGGCATTCCAGGAGTGGAAGAGTTCATGCGCGAAGAGCCGCTTGAACCTGAGGTCGAGCCCGGTGTCGGAAGGGTTGAAGACCGAGAAAGACTGGAAGAGCCCGGTCCCTCCCATGTTGGTGTGTCCGGTACCGAAGGGGGCCAGGATGATGAGGAAGTAGGGGAAATCGTGGTCCTGCCAGAACTCCCGCTCCGCGGAGATGATCTTTTCGGCGAAGGAAAAGAACTCCGGATCCGTGAATTTCCAGGAACTGCCGCGCAGGGCCAGGGTGACAGGGCTGTTGTGGATCCTGAGCTCCCGGAGCCGGTAATCCCCCCCCGCATAGACGGCCCGGCGGAGCCGGTTGAGCGAACCTGTGAAGACCTGCTCGCGGCTCCCACTCCCGAAGCTGTTGCAGAAGGCCCAGGACTTGGGGAAGCCGTCCCAGAGGAGCCGGATGCGGATTTCCCCCGACGCGTAACCCGAGGGAAAGGGAAAGAGCACCATGCCGTAGAACTGGAAATAGTCGTGTGTGATGCTGGGCCAGTACTTCTGGAACCTCTCGCCGGAGATCTCTCCCTCCCATCTTTGTCTTGCCGTGAAGACGAGCCGGATTTCGGCGGAGGGGGCATGGGAGACCTGCTTGATGTGGGGTTTGTCGGTGTCCCGGATTTCGGTTCCTTCCGAGAGTGCCCTGAGCCCTTCGATGCCCTCATGCAGGTTTTGGTTTCCGGCCCAGGAGGAAGGCAGCATGAGACGTGTGGAACCTGAGAGGCCGCCCCGGAACGACATCTCGATCCTGAGTGCGGCGGCTCCGCCGTCAAGATCCGGACGCACTGTGTAACCGAGCGTGGGCAAGGAGTTTCCGGCTTGGGGCTGACCCGGACA